>JACMLT010000107.1 GCA_014379455.1 Nitrospiraceae bacterium | reverse complement strand
TTGCCAACACGCTTGTCTCCCCTTGCCAATAGCCACTAAAGGGACGGTCATTGAGCAAGACAAGCAAGCAGAGGACCCCGTCTTTCCCGCATCTGGTGCGCGGGTGCGACGGGGCGTGGAGAGAGTTGGTAAGGAGAGTTGGTGGCTAGAATTCGTCAATGGCGACAGGACGAAGCAGATCGCGGACGGAGAGGGTGCCCACCACCGTTCCACCGTTCGTGATTACGCCTAAGTGGTGGGTCTGGTGCCTATTCATGAGATCTGCCGCTTCGGTGAGCGGGCGGCGCTCTTCGATCCCAATGATTGGGCAGCTCATGATGTCTTCGACGGGGATAAAGTAGGACGCCTTGTCGGATCCGACGAATTTTCTTACTACATCCGATTCCGTGAGGATGCCGATGATCTGGTGATCGTGAGACACCATCACGCTTCCCACATTGCAGGCTTTCATCAACTTGGCGGCTTCGATGACTGAAGTGCCAGAATCTACTGTCACGAGGTCTCGCTTCATGAGTTGACTGACTGTAACCATGTGTTCCCCTCCTTTTATATTTATTAGTTATATGTATAGATGTGATTCTATCAAACCTGCATTGCCGGAGAGTTAGAACCTTGTTACTGTCGCGTAAATTTCACTGTGTCAAGGTTGGATATCGTTCCGCACGAGGCCGTCCTCGCGCGAGTGGAAGCTCGCGCCAGGCTGATTGCGTTGAATATGCTCGACAGCACTTCTAGCGGAGTCGGACCGACGGTTTGTGTCGTTGCTGGAGTCGAGCCTCCCATGTCATGACCGCTTCTTATCCGGAAACCTCTCTTCGTTGACACGAACCTAGTTTGACAAGGGCTTTGCCCGGTGCGGTGGCTTCCTATGACGGGCAGCGAGGGTGGTTACGGGCGCGAGGTTGGATACAATCGTGGTTGCTCTTGGCATCATATGCGGCACTCATTCATTTCGGTTGTGGAAACCGTGTGACCACCCAGCATCAGTTCATCCGTATGATCCGCCCTTCGATGGCGGCTGAGAACGGCTGCGGCAAGCTTTGGACATAGGCAATCAAGGCATCCACGTCGATCGGCCCGCCCACCTGATTTTGCCCCTGCGTCAACACCGTGAAGTTGTCGCCTCCCGCTGCCATGAAATTGTTCACGGTCACGGAGAAGCTTGCTTGCCGGTCTATCGGGGTGCCGTTACGGCGCACTTCGACAATGCGATCCCCAATCAGACGGTTGTTATCCCATGTATAGGTCAGTCCAGAGGTTTTCAGGATGCGCGGGAATGGCTGGTTGACCCACTGTTGATTCAGCAGGTCGTAGATTTGCTGGCCAGTTAACGTCATTCGAACCATGCTGTTGCCGAAGGGCTGAATCGTGAACAGCTCGCCGAACGTGACGGAGCCAGCCAAAAGATCGGCCCGGATTCCTCCGGGATTCATGAAGGCGAAGTCGGTGCCGAGGGCCGTTCGCTGCGCATCGGCAATGAGATTGCCCAAGGTTGACTCACCGGCTGGATTTTCCGTGCGCAACAGATCGGTGGCGGCTTCGCCGATCACCCGGCTGACGAGCGGAGCGACCTTGGCTTCAGCCTGCGCGACTACCGACGCTACCGCCGGGTTCGGCGTGAGGCCTGGTCCTGCGTCCGCAAAGGTCGTCACGATCGCGGCGCTTTTGGCCACGACGTCGCGGGTTTTCCGGTCGATCGTCAGGTCAATGTCTCCGTAGGCTGTGCTGGAAGAGAAGGCTTGGGTGACCAGGATTTCCGTGCCGTTCTGGTTCTTGAGCAAGGTGTTTGTGAATGAATGGGCATGGCCGGATACGACCACATCCACGTCATCGTCCAACCGTGAGACGATATCGACGATGTCTTGGCCCGTGACCAGGCCGCCAAGCTGAGTCGGACCCTGATAGGATGTCTGAGTTCCGCCTTGATGAATCAACACGATGAACGTGTGGATGCCCTCTTCCCGGCGCAGCCATCTCACATAGCGATTGATGCTGTCCGCCTCATCCAAGAATTTCAAGCCGGCCACACCTGTAGGCGTGACGATCGTGGGTGTCTGCTTCAGCACCGCGCCGATGAACGCAAGCCGCGCTCCATTGACCTGCTTGATGACGAAGGGGGGGAGGATCGGCTTACCGGTCTTCTCGACGACAACGTTCGCCGAGACGTACGGGAACCGCGCGCCTCGATAGGGGTTTTCTAAGAAAGGTCCTGTCGAGTGGTTGCCACCATTCAGCAGGCGCATCAGCTCGTCTTTGCCCTCATCGAACTCATGGTTCCCCGGCGTGCCGACCAGATTGCATTTCGGATCCATCCGGCGGTCACGGCGGTCGTCTCTCGATTCTTCGATCTCCCACGCGCGCAACCGATCCCGTCCGTCTGTTCGGTCATTGAAGCGGCAAAAGCGGTTGGCCAGCAGGTTCACCACACTGATAGACGGCTCATCTTGCAGGAGCGCCGATTCGGGAGGCGATGCGCCGACATGGTCGCCGGCGTGCACGATGAAAGTGTGATCGCCGAGACGAGGATCGTTCGGATCAGTCTGGGCTGCGGTGAGATACGACGCCAGCACTGCGGCTCCTCCGACCGGGCGATTTGCCACTCGCCGTCCCGCCGAGATCTGTCCGTGAAAATCGTTGATGCCGAGTATCTGCACATGCAGGAGCGAGTCTTTATCCTGTTTGTGAAAATCGGGGTGTTGCCACTCCATTCGCCGTTCGGCGGCGTAGCGCATCTCAATGGTATCGTCGTCCTCGTCGTCGCGGTCCCACTCGTGAGAATAACGCTCGACCAAAGGTTCGGCCAAGGACGATTGGGTGGCGCAGGCGCCGCTCAGGCACAGCGTGCCCAAGACGGCGAGCAGTGCAAAAGGTTTCGGGATGATACCGTCGATAGTCATGGATAAACTCCTTTCGTCCGGTTCATGTCATCGCTTGGGGGTACTCCGCCCTTATGAACGATGCGCTGTGAACGCCTGGTGCGTGGGTCGAATAGTCGGCAACAGATGCTGGAATGCAGGATACGGCAGGCGTGTTACAAATCAGTCGGGAAAGGGTCAAGGGGCAGTTACCTCTAGATCAAGACACACGTGATGTGAACACAAGGAGAGAGTTG
>JACMLT010000106.1 GCA_014379455.1 Nitrospiraceae bacterium | reverse complement strand
GCCATTGAACGATCTCGTGGATCGACCGATGGTATCCAGAATCGTCATCCCCAGCACCTGGTTCGAAGCAGGTGCCGGCATCTACGGCAGCCTCTATCCTTCCTCACAATCCAAGCTGGACTATGAAGTCTATGCGGTCAACGGCATGAGCCAGACCGCAGGCGCCATCACGGACGCAGGAGTCCGAAGCGCACGAGGCAGCGTCTCCCGGGACCGTGACGACAACAAGGCTGTTGTGGGTCGCGTCGCCTTCAGCCCGATGTTAGGCATCGAAATCGCGGGGTCCGGTTTTCATGGCACATACAAACCGTCAGCTGGGGCGGTCGGGACCGGGCGTATCAGCATATTCGCCCTCGACTGGACCCTGCAGCGAGGCCCATTTGAAATCATTGGAGAGTCTGCCTGGTCTCGAATCAGCAATAACGATGCGACCGGGGTTGCGGGCAATCCCATCGGACCTGCTGGCATGCAAGGCTACTACATTCAGGGCAACTATCACTTCATGCCTGAATTCCTGAAAAAATGGGCGCCCAGCCACTTCACGAATGCCTCGACCTTTACGGCAGTCGTGCGCTGGGAACAGGTGGACACCGACACCGACGACCGCACTCGGATCGCGTCGAATGCTCTAGGAAATCGACGGGAGTTGGATCGGCTGACACTTGGGTTGAACTTTAGGCCGATCGAAGACACCGTATTCAAATTCGACTGGCAATTCAACACTCAAAACAATGCCAAAGGGCTGGTGAACGGCGGGGATCTGGGCAACGCAAACAGCCCGCTTAATGGAAATGGATTCCTGGTTCAAGCCGCGACGTACTTCTAGGTGACCAGAATCAGGGGCTTCCCGCCTGGCGGGAAGCCCCTGAGAAAAAGCAGGATCGTACCGAATGTCTCTTCGCTCTCTCAGCCTTTTTCTGATACCCCTATTCTTGACGGCTTGTGCCTCTATGAATGGCATGCAGCAACGATTTGCCGTCTGCAGTTACGATCATGCCTGGGATGCCGCCCTGGAGGCGGTGAAAGACCGCGCCGTCACGACGAACAATAAAAACACAGGCCTCATCGAAACCGGCTGGCTCGAAATCCCAATGCCTGGACGGAGCTTCGGCATTCTTCAACGTGACTTGCCGGACAGCAAAGATCGGTCCCGTATCACGCTTACAGTCAAACGGCTCGATGACGTGACCAAGATCAGCTTTGTCGAAGAACGGCATCGGTGGATGTTTCGAGGAGGCTCGCGCCTCTTTGGCTGGGTCTCGACAGACCCTTCAGAAGAGGTGATGCACGATATCCAGCGCCGCCTCGACAGCAAATTGAAGGAGCGCGGATGTTCGCTCACGTAAGATCCGGTTCTCTTCTGCTAGTGATCGGATTTGCATTGACCACTGACGCGTTCGCCGCCGAGCGCATCTGGGATAACGATCTCAAACGCTATCTCAGCGAGGAAGAGACGAACCACGCCGAAATCTTCATGACTGAGGAGGACGCGGTCAAGATCATGTTTCCCAAGTCGGAACGAATCCGCAAAGCCGTGATTCGACTGAGCCAGGAGAAGAAGGATGCGATCGAACAGCGCATTGGCTGGAAATTCCCGGAAGAATCGTTTGAAGTGCATATCGGTGAAACCGGCGGCACGATTGACGGCTACGCCATGGTCCACAACACCATTGGTAAACACAAGCACATGACCTACATGGTCGGGGTCGATACCAGCGGCGCCTGTACGGATGTGGAGTTGTTGGTGTTTCGAGAGGCCAGAGGCAGCGAAGTGAGAAGAAAACGGTTTAATGCGCAGTACGAAGGTAAAACGGTGTCCGACCCCATCCGCATTAATAAAGACATCATCAACATCAGCGGCGCCACCATGTCGGTTCGTTCGATCAGCGCCGGCGTCAAGCGCGTGCTCGTGCTCGTCGATGAATTCTATTTGAAACCGGCGGGGATGGGCAGCGATACTGTGGCCGCAAAGAAATCTGAACAGGGGATCTTCGGCTCTATCTTCGGGAACTAACAGGGGTAGACTGACATTCTCATCCATGCGCAACTTCAACACTCGCTTTCGCCTCCGCGACTCAGATCGACACATCCGGCTCGTCTACACCTTCTTTCTCCTCTTGATGCTGGCCGGCTTTGCCTTTTCATTTTTCTGGGCCCACAGCATGACAGGGCTGTCGCCGCAAGGGATCGCCGATCATTACCGGGGGTCGAATGCCACATTCGGCGAACCGATGTCGTTCAGAGAGCTGGCGGAAATCACCCACTTTCACCTCTTCACGATGCCGGTCGTGTTCATGATCCTGGTGCATGTGCTCTATCTCACCAGCGTCGGCAACAAACTGAAAATCATCACGACCTGGGTCTCATTCGGTGGAGTGATCTTGGACCTAGTCTCTCCCTGGCTCATCAGCTACGTTTCGCCCATGTTCGTCCTCACCATGTTGACGGGCGATACCCTCATGACGGTGGGATTTCTCATCATGATGGTGATTCCTCTCTACGAGATGTGGGTCTTGAACCAGCCACTGTTGGCTGGGAAACACGGAAAAGAAGAATGACCTAAGGCAGCCTGACATTTGACATAGATTCGGCCAGAGGTTTTTCACCCAGAGCCCAAGATCTTGCACTGTGATCTTGGGCTCTGCGTTTTTTCGGAGACATGACGATGCAACAATATCTTTCTGAATACATTCATCCTGGGATCATCACCATCCAGGGAATGCTGAGGAAGATCGATCGCCTCCAACTTCCGTTGGCGTCACGCCGCGACATCGAACGCATACTCGTTCGACAGGTCGGCAAGGAAATTGATCGGGCGCTCCCATGGCAGGCTGGTCACGGCCGCCGCACGGCTACGATCTCGATATTGATCGGACAAGCAGTCGGCCTGAACTCAGCCGAGTTGCACGATCTCACGCTCGCGGCACTCCTCCACGATATCGGGCTCTTGAAGCTTCCGCCCCACCTCATGTCACGCAGCGATTGTCTTGAGCCAGCGTCCTACGTCGCCATTCAGAATCATCCTCGACTTGGCGCCTTGCTTCTTGAACCATTCTTCTTTCTTCGGGAGGCTTCCATCCTCGTGGCCCACCACCACGAACGATGGGACGGATCTGGCTATCCTTACGGTATCAGGGGACGATTCGTCCCCCTTGGAGCGAGAATCCTATCGATCGCCGATGCCTTTGACGCCATTCGCATCCCTGAAGCCTCAACCCGCGCTACGCGAGACACGATCGCGCTCAGAATTATCCACGTCGCAGCCGGAACCCAATTTGACCCGGAGTTAGTGACAGTATTGAGCTTGCTTCAGGAATCTATCCCACACTCAGAGCTTGTCGAGCCATCGATACACTGCTTTTTCGATTCACTTTAGAAATACAGGAGACTCCGCCATGTTTTCGTTTCATCGCCCCCACAACAGATTTTCTCATGTCAGAGGAAGAACCTGTTGGATCGTGCTCTCTCTTCTCCTTGTCGGGTGCAGCGGAGACAGCAACAGCCCTCCACCGGTCTCAGTCGCGACTGCAGGGACACCTGGAGCCGAGGACGCTGTCGGAGAACGGCTGTTTGTCGAAACCCGCTTTGCTCAGACCTTTAAGGTGTATCTGGATTCTGGCGGGAAGGTGAATGATACCCTGCCTGTCGGCGATCCAGTCATGGATTTCTCTGAAACAACAAGGTCAGGAGTAGGCCTCCCTGGGCCCTTCACTGGGCTTACGATGAATTGTCGAGCCTGCCACCTTGTCGACGAACATGTCGGTACGCCAGGGGGAGGAATGCGGACCTATGCCGATTTCGCTCAACGGAGTCCCTTACCGAATCGTAGCGACGGCAAGAGAACTGCTCCCCGAAACTCTCCGCCTCTGGTCAATGCATCGCTTGATCGCCCGGGCGGGGGGCTATTCCACTTCGATGGCGAATTCTCAACAATGGAAGAATTGACCGCAGGCACCTTTACTGGTCGGAACTTTGGTTGGCTCCCGGGGCAAAAAGCGGAAGCGATTGCGCACATCGCGCGGGTTATACGGGGCGACGATGGAAGCGGGGTCATTGCACAACAATTCGACGGACTCCCGTATCGCATTCTGTTCACCGGGACCAATCCAGCCATTCCGGATGAACTTCGTCTGCCTCCGGAGTTTCGGGCCTTTATTGGGTCCTGGTCCGATCAGGAAATTTTTGACGCGGCGATCAAGGTCGTCGCTGCCTATGTGAAATCGCTTCATTTCTCGCAAGTGGAGGAAAGTGGTACGCTCATTCGCTCACCATTCGACGTGTTTTTGAGTCGCAACGGCCTTCCGCAAGAGCCGAACAGCGGCGAAACTCCGCTCGATTACAGCCGTCGCCTCCTGACACTCGTGAACGGACTGACTAGTCCGCAGTTCGTGACGTCTAATCCACATCGAGGAAATGGCCTATTCCAATTCCACGCTCAACCATTCCAGTTTGGAGCCCAAGAGTTGGAAGGATTGAAAATATTTCTCGCAGAACCATCGGCGACCCCACCCACCGGGCCGGAATTATCCACGGGCAAAATCGGCAATTGTCTCGCGTGCCATGCGGCCCCGAGCTTTACAGATTTCAAGTTGCACAACACCGGCACGACACAACGAGAGTACGACAGCATCCACGGTGTCAACTCATTCGCGGCTCTCACGATTCCAAACCTTGCTGCTCGTAACGGAAATTACAATGGGTTCCTCCCCGCAACCGAAGTTCATCCCAACGCCTCGGAACGTTTCAGAGCCATCCCTGTTCTCGCTGACCCTGCCTTGACCGATCTTGGAGCGTGGAACGTCTTTGCTAACCCAGATATGCCGAACCCGCAAGAAAAGATTCGAGCCATCTTGTGCGACGACCAAGCGCCCTGTCCGCTTTCCGATGCCACGCTACTGGACCGAGCCATCGCCAGATTCAAAACACCGAGTCTGCGCGATCTCAGTCATTCCGCTCCCTTTATGCACAACGGCCAATTTGAGGCCTTGAACGATATCATCGATTTTTACATCGACGTCTCAGGCCAAGCCCGTGCAGGAACGCTACGCAATGGCGCCGTGCAACTTCAGGGGATCGCGCTCACAACCGGCGATGTCGCATCGCTGGTCGCGTTGCTCAAATCGTTGAACGAGGACTACCAATAAGGGAAATTCGACCAAAACAGGAGCAATCGAACCGGTGCCCGATACACCGGGACCGGAATGGAAGGGGTGGTGCTCTTTCGCTCCGCGGGCGGGGGCCGTCTCTTCCTCCCGAGGCTCCCGCCCCTCCTTTTGAATTGTATTGCCCATCTTGATTCGATCGTCGATCAAGACAGGCTAGGCCAAAGGACGTCACGTCCAGAGCCCATGGTTGTTCAGCAATCATGGGCTTTTGTTTTGATGGTATGGAGAAGCATTCGTGGAATCACAGAACCAGAGTCCATCCGACGACCGCGACGTGCGCTGTCCATGTGGGCAACTGATCGCGCGTTGGACTCAGAAGGGAGTGGAAATCAAATGCAAGCGCTGCCGGCGTGTCGTGCGTGTAGCCTTCAGGGCGATGAAGGGTGTACCGCCGCGCATGCTTTGAGTCAGTTATCAGCACGAGATGAATCAACCCTTGCGATGCCACGCACCGCTTCGATGACTAGACCAACGAATTTCACAATTCTCCCCGACCGCCTTCGCAACCTCACGGCTGAGCTCAGCCGGCACGCCCCCGAATCAGGCGATCGGCTCGCGCGCGCCAAAACGGAGCGCGAGTTCCTTGAGGTGGTCTGCAAACTGTTCAATCTGACCTCCACGCTCACGCCCGATCATTGCTCGTTGCTCCACTTGGAAGGTCTTCCCAAACAGATCACGCTGTTCATCAGCAGTAACCTCCATAGAGGACTGACACTCAAATTATTGGCGAAGTTTCTGGGATACTCCGAGAAGTATTGTTCCGATTTTTTCCAATCGACCATGGGAGAGTCGTTCACCGGTTATCTCAAGCGTCGACGAACCGACACAGCCGCCTCGTTGCTGACGATCACGGACAAGTCTGTCGCAGACATCGCCGCCGCGCTTGGGTTCAGCGACCAGTTTTCCTTCAGTCATTTCTTCAAACGAACAACTGGTCGATCTCCCCGTGAGTTTCGGACAGATCGCGGTCAGCGCCGTCCCCTGCAGACCAGCGCCTCGTCCGCTCGAGGGAAACGATGACCAACACGCCGATCAGAGATGCGGATGTCTCTGTCCTGACGCTACCTCGTGAGGATCCGCCGCCCACACGCCAGCCACAATCATGGCTCAGATGGCTTACAGCAGGAGTCGCCGCCGCATTCCTTCTGGTGGCGTTGTATTGGTATGTGCCCCGCTCATCAGCTTTGCCGGAAGTAGACACGGCCACAGTGCGTCTCGCCGGGGGACATCTCCCCACCTCTCCTCTCACTGCAAGCGGCTACGTCGTGGCACAGCGCCAGGCCTCCGTAGCTTCCAAAGGCACTGGTCGCCTCGAATATCTCGGCGTCACAGTCGGGAGCCATGTTGCGACAGGAGACGTCATTGCGCGAGTCCAGCAAGACGACGTCCAGGCGATTCAACATCAGGCTCGTGCACGCTTGGATGTCGCCAAAGCGGAGCTGCGTGACGCTCAACTGAGTTACGCCCGCGCCAAAGCCTTGCTGCCCAATCAGTTCATTTCGCAAGCCGAGTTCGACACTACCTCGACACGGCTTCGACGAGCGGAAGCGGCTGTGCGGTCATCCTCAGCCGCCATTGCAGCCGCTGAAGCGGATGTTCAAACCGCCAACGAGATGTTGGAAAATACGCTGATTCGATCTCCGTTCGATGGAACGGTCCTCAAGAAGTTCGCCGAGATCGGGGAAGTCGTCGCTCCCATGGCTGGCTCAACCGGTTCACGTGGAGCGGTAGTCCTGATCGCGGATATGACATCGCTCGCGGTCGAAACCGAGATCTCGGAATCCTCGATCACGCAAATCGCGAAGGGCCAATTGGCTGATATCACCCTGGACGCTGTGCAGGGCAAACACTACCCCGCGACGGTCGAACAGATCGTGCCGACGGCCGATCGGTCCAAGGGCACGGTACTTGCCAAAGTCCGCTTCGTCGAGCTTGACGATCGCGTACTCCCTGAAATGAGCGCCAAGGTATCTTTTACACCGGTCGCTCAACCGCACGATTCGGCCCAACCTCGTCTGTTCGTCCCTTCGTCCGCACTGGTACAGAAGAATGGCCGGCTTGCGCTCTACATGCTCGAGGACGAGACCGTGCAGGAAGTCTCCGTGGAAGTAGTGTCCAAAAGCGGCGGAGACAGTGAGGTCCACGGAAGGCTGACGGCTTCAGCACAGGTGATCCTCAGCCGTCCAGGAGAAAGCATTGATCCTGCGCACTAGTCCGGCAGCACCGGCGGTCGAATCAGGACCAGGACTCGAGAAATCCGCACTCGTGGCAAAGCGTTCTTTGCACCGCATGTCCAGTCTAGGAAGGAGAATACACCGTGAGCTCCCATAGCAACCCCATTAGACTCTGTCACACCTGTGGAAGGCTGATCACTGTCAGAAGTAAGACCGGCTTCTGTCAGCCCTGTTCTGTCTCGTGCATCGCTGGGCCAAGATATTGGAAAGCGACCCAAAGTCGGCGACAGCGTCATCTGCAACGCCTACGCAATCACATCACTGGGATACGAAAGCCGAAAACCATCCTGAAGGGACTGCCATGAATGCCCCGCAATCCTCTGGTGCAGTATAGATGAAGCCATCATCAGTCCTCTGGAGAGTTGCTCGGACAACTCGGATTGGGATTGTCTGCTGGCGACTGAGCTGATGTCCAGCTGTGTGATCGACGAGAAGAAAGTCTCGGAAACAACCGCGTTGCATTCGCGGCAGAGGCAAAAGTGATCGCCGACACCCCTACGCTGCACAAGCAGAACGATTCGTGGTGGAGACGAAACGGGTCAGGAGGAAGCTACTGGAAAAGGCCGGCGAGGCACAAACCAAACAGATGCTGCAGAACAAGCCAGCGATTCTATCGAGGCAGGGTAAAGGCAGGAAAAATGTGCGATCTCGAAGTATCGCGCTCATAATCGGTGACGTCGCCTCTCTTGTGGCATTCGCTCAAATTGTTGAGCAAGGACTATCACTAGGTAAACTCAGGCCCACTAAGAATACTCAGCCGGCGCCCGATACACCGGCACAGCGGAGAAGGAATGATCGTGTCCTCCCACTCCGCGAACGGGAACCTTTCGTCTTCCTGAGGCTCCCCGCTCATTTTTTCAATTGTGCACCCCTTCCTGATTCATTTGTCTCAGGATTGGCGAGGCCAAAGGACGTGACGTCCAGAGCCCATGGTTGTCCGACGACCATGGGATTTTGTGTTTCTCCATGTGGACTCACGCTGAAGAACACAACGGGTCCATCCAACGAATATGGCATGTGGCGGACATACGGCGACACAGCACTATTCACGGAGTTCAGATCAACGTCTGGCAGGTGCCCATGACAGGAATGTTTCAAGCAAGGAAGGAGGTCGCGGATATGACGATGTGACGATCGGACAGATCCGAGGCCCTCAAACGGTGAGGGCGAACACAGGGCTTATATTCACAATCACTGCGATGCGTTCACACTGAGCATCGCCATACAGAAGATCGAAAATGAAGTCAGTATCTTCGATAGAGACTCTATGGTCAGCTCCGCTCTGTGCTACGTGTAGCCTTGACGGGCTCGGCCCTCATCTTCGCAGGGTGCTCGGGAGATGATGCCACGCAGGCTCCAAGTCCATCCACCACCCCATCCACGCTGAACAATACAGTAATGGCGATACCCATTTCGACAACGGAAGCAGACCGCTTTCAAACCGTGGTCGGCACCACAGGGGAACGGTACTACGCTGCGGGATTCGACACCACCAACGGAGATCGCCGCATGGCATTGGCGCGTCTCGGTCCGACAGGCAGCTTGGATCCTTCGTTTGGCCAGGGTGGCATCGCCACAGTCAACGTGGCTGTGGGCGGAAAGACAGCGGAGTTCGCACGAGGCGTGGTGGTACAGTCCGGAGGAAAAGTCGTGATTGCCGGACCTGTCGAGCACGATCCGACTGCGACTGGGGATGCGGCACGTGATACCGACATTGCAGTGGTCCGGTTCGATGCCACCGGAAAGTTGGATCCGACGTTCGGGGTCAATGGGGTTGTGCGTCTCGATCTCAGCACCGGGGTTGTCTCTGGCACAGCCTTTAGAGGCGATACATCATGGGGACTGACACTGCTACCCGAAGACGGTCTCGTGGTGGTCGGTGGAACACTCGGCGATGGAGCGGGTCGCACAGACATCGATTACGCGGTAGTGAAATTAACCTCAAATGGCACTCTGGACACAACGTTTGGAACGGACGGCCACGTCACGCTGGATATCGAACAAGGCGGCGACAGTCCTCGCACCGCAATCGTGAGCCTGATGGAAAGATCGTTGTGAGTGGCCATACTCGAGAAACAAACGACGTCGTCACGACCGTGCTGTTCCAGCTGCTCTCGAACGGCCAATTCGATCCGAGTTTTGGAAAAAATGGAGTGCTGAACGTGGCATTGCTTGCGTCCGTCGCTGAAGCTTACGACGTAGCCTTGCAGGGGGAAAACCGACAGCCACCACACAAGATGGCGCCTTAGTCTTGCTCACCCCCAATGGCCAGCGCGATACAAGACTGAATGGCAATGGCGTCGCGCTTATAGACCTAGGCGGTCCAACTGATGCCCTCTTCGGACTTGCCCTATCTCCCGATAAGACAGCAGCGGTCGCTGTGGGGTGGAAGGGCATAGACGCCGGTGCACTGAGCCCCGCGAATAACGACGCCAGGATCGTCCGTTTTTCCCTACCACCGGCACAACAGAAATGAGCTTGATGGTCCCTCCTTCATAGGCAGCGAGCCACTGTACATCCCTGGTGGTTCTCCACACGCGCGGAGAGCCACCGGCCCAGCACGCTCAATCTCGACACGAACATGAGTTAGGCTTTGATCTGTTCGGTCAGATAATTCTCAAGCCCCACCTGCTTGATCGTTTCCTGTTGCGTCTCGATCCAATCGATGTGGATATCCACATCCTTTGCCATATCTTCAAACATATGCCGCGTGGTGAAGTCGGCCACCTTTGTGCAATGCACCACACCATCGTTTAACAAGGCGAGCATTTCTTGCTCAGCTTTTAAATCCAGCTTCAACTGCTCAGGAACCGTTTCTCCTACCTGCACCGTATTCATGCGTTGCACGTTCGGTACACCATCCAGATAAAGAATGTGGCCGATGAGCTCATCGGCGTCTTTCATCTCCGCGATGCTCCGCTCTCGCACTTTGTGATGGAGTCGTTCATAGCCCCAGTGCTCGCACATCTTGGCATGGACGAAGTATTGATTGATGGCGGTGAGATCCGCTGTCAGGATCTTATTTAGGATGTTGATGACGCCCTCTTTAGCTTTCATGGCGAGTCTCTCCTTATGAGAAATGTTGGGAGCGGCGAGGCGCTCAATGGCGCTCACTGACAACGAGAGCTTGTCAGTGAGCAGCCACATTGTCGACTCCCTGCAAGTGATCTGTCAAGGTGTTTTTACTTAGATATTGAAAACAGTTCTCAGCTTCAGGGATTTGTCTCGAACCCAGTCACTTGCAGGGGTAGGAGTGCAACGTTCTGAGCAGATGGAAGGAAGATTCAGCCGGCTTCCTTGTAGCCGCATTCTTCGCTGCGGCATTGGACGCTGCGACCGACTTGCTTACTCACTTTCTCGATGAGAAATGGAGCGCTGCAGATCGGACAGATCTTGTTGATCGGACGATCCCACAAGGCATATTCGCAGGATGGATACTTACTGCAAGCAAAGAACGAACGTCCTTTTTTCGTGCGCTTCTGGACCAGGTCGCCGCCACAATCCGGCTGGGGACACTTGACCCCCAATGAGAGCGCCTTGGTGGTTTTGCACTCCGGATAAGCGGAGCAGGCGATGAACTTTCCAAACCGCCCGGTCTTCACCACCATTGGGCTACTGCATTTCTCGCACTTCTCATCCGTGGTCAACTCTATCTTCGGAACTATTTTAATGGTGCCATCTTCAAGCTTCTCAAAATTCTGCGTGTTCTTGCAAGGCGGCTTCTCCTTGTACGCAGGGCAGGCGAGAAACTTGCCGTTCCGTCCCCATTTAATTTCCATCATCCTACCGCATTTCTCGCAGGGAACATCCGTCGGTGGCTCCACCGTATCCTTGGGGCCAGGAATTGTCTTCGCTTTCTCCAGGTCCGTTGCGAAGGTCCCGTAAAACTCGCGGACCGCCGTCACCCAGGGCTTGTTGCCTGCTTCGACTTCGTCCAACTCCTCTTCCATGTGCGAGGTGAAGTCGACGTTGATCAAGTCCGGGAATCCCTTCATCAGGAAATCGTTCACCGTCCGTCCTGTTTCGGTGGGACCGAACCGCCCATCCACCTTCTCCGCATATTTGCGATCCTGAATCGTTGAAATGATGCTCGCATAGGTGGAGGGCCGACCGATGCCTTTCTCCTCCAATTCCTTGATCAACAAGGCTTCGTTGTATCGAGGCGGAGGCTGGGTGAAGTGCTGTTTCGAAAACACGCCGGGAACCGTTTGTCCCTCTTGGGATACAAGCTGCAGCCGTTCGCCCTCGCTGAGCAACGGCAGCTGACGCTCGGCCTCATCCTCAACCTCCTGCTCGCTTTTCTGTTTCTGCGCGAAAAGTTCCTTATCAACCCCCTCCATGTAGACAATCGTATGGCCGGGAAACTTCACTACCGTGCCGGTTGTACGGAAAAGAAATTTCTCGCTCGTCTTGAGGGGACTCGACTCTACGCGAGTCACGTCGAGGATCGCAGGGACCATCTGCGACGCGATAAACCGGTTCCAGATCAACTGGTACAGCTTATAGATATCCGGCTCCAAGAACTGCCTGATGGACTCAGGATCGCGCGCCGCCGCCGTGGGACGAATCGCCTCGTGGGCTTCCTGTGCCGCTTTCTGCGTCTTGTACACGTTCGGCGTGTTGGGCAAGTATTCTGCCCCGAACCGTTCCTGGATCACCTGGCGCGCTTCCGTCATCGCCTCGTTCGAAATGCGCGGCGAATCCGTCCTCATGTATGTAATGAGACCGGTCTGACCTTCCGACCCGATCTCGATCCCTTCGTACAGCTTCTGCGCCAGAGTCATCGTTTTCTTCGATGAGAAATGCAGCTTGCGCGCCGCCTCCTGTTGGAGACGGCTGGTAATGAAGGGTGCGACAGGGTTCCGTTTCTTTTCTTTTCGTTCAATCGAGGTAACGACAAACTCTTTTCCATGAATGGCATCGACGATGCGCTGCGCACCGGTCTCTGTCGCAATCGATGCCTCCTGTCCGTTGACACTGTGCAGCTTGGCCTCGAACGGGGGCGGGTTGGTCCCGGACAGCACCACCGCAATAGACCAGTACTCTTCCGCACGAAACGCTTCTCGTTCCTGTTCACGTTCGCAAATCAGTCGCATCGCCACGGACTGAACCCGGCCCATGCTAAGTCCGCGGCGGACCTTGGTCCAGAGCAATTGGCTACCTTGGTATCCGACAATCCGGTCAAGCACCCGGCGGGCCTGCTGCGCATTCACCAACTTCATATCGACCTGCCCCGGCGACTGCAGCGCCCGCTTGATGGCTGATTCCGTGATTTCATTGAAGAGTACGCGGAACACCTTGCCCTCGGTCTTTTTCTTGGACTTAGATGTGGCTTTGCCCAACAATTCCTGTTCGAGATGCCAGGCAATGGCTTCGCCTTCTCGGTCGGGGTCTGGGGCGAGGAACACTTTATCAACCTCTTCCGCTTTTTTCTTAATCTCCGACAAGACCTTCGATTTTCCTTTGATCGTCACATACTGCGGCTCGAAATCGTGCTCCAGATCAACACCCAGCTTGCTGGTTGGAAGATCCTTAATATGGCCGACTGAAGCCATGACGGTATAGCCACGCCCCAAATATTTGGTGATGGTACGTGCTTTCGTTGGAGACTCAACAATGATGAGTGCCTTGGCCATGAAGACTCCGGTTCGCTACGAGAATTGCCCACTCATCCGTATCAAATAATACAAATCAGTGCAACTGTTCGTCGATTATGTTCTCAGATACCGCTGTCCTGGCAGCGGCCTAACTCGTTGCTGAAGTTCCAGGGACAAAAGCGACGCCATCACAATGGATACCGACAACCCTGTGGCGACGATCACTTCGTCCACTGTCAGCGGATCATACGACAAAGCATCATACACCAGCTGTTCCTCTTTGCCCAAATGATCGTTGGACACACTCTTCTCCCGAGAAGGCTGCAAGCGCAGGCGAAGCGCCGGTTCCAGCTGCGGCAGAACCGCATCAATCACATCCTGTGCACGTTCGATCAAGGCCGCCCCCTCTTTGAGCAGTGCATTTGTTCCTCGGCTGGTATCTTCTTTCACAAAACCAGGAACCGCAAACACCTCTCGGCCCTGCTCAGCGGCCAATCTTGCAGTAATCAGCGAACCGCTGCCGACCGCCGCCTCCGTCACAATCACGCCAAGGGACAGCCCGCTGATGATGCGATTCCGTCGAGGAAAGTGATGGCTGTGGGGCGGCGCACCGATCGATACCTCTGAGACAACCGCCCCCCGCTCCTCAATCTGCCGGCGTAACTGCTCATGTTCCGGTGGATACGTTCGATCAATCCCGCATCCCAACACCGCGATAGTGCGTCCCTCTGCGGCAAGCGCGCCTCGATGAGCCGCCGCATCAATCCCGCGCGCCAACCCGCTCACCACCGTCATACCAGCCCCTGCCAGGTCGTGGCTCAACTCTTCGGTTATGGCACGTCCGGCTGCCGTCGCGCGCCGCGCACCCACGATGGCCACTGCCAGCTCATCCTGCTCAGTCAATGTGCCCGTGATGTACAAAAGCGGCGGCGGATCCGCAATCATCTTCAGCCGCGCAGGATACCGAGAGTCCAACACGCTCCGAACTTCAACGCGGTCACGCTCGATCACCTTGATCTCGCGTTCGATGCTCCTGCTGGCAGAACGATCTGGTCCACGCCGTATCGCATCTGCCAATAGCGGGCTACATCCACTCTGAATCAACTCATCGCGGGTAGCACGCAGAACAGCATCGGGAGAACGCCAGACTCGGACTAACCGAAATATGGTCAGGTCTCCTACTCCATCGATCGCCCGCAAGCGGAGCCAAGACTCTAATATCGGTCTTGTCATGGGCTGAACGGAAGACGTATCTGCAGTCTGGTTACAAGAAGATGATATGAGGCTTGCGGCACGAGAGTCACAATCTTTAGAGAACCGCGAGATCGTACTGTTCCAGGTGCAAGTGTTCGTCCGGCATCACAATGATTTTCGCCACACACTCGCGTTCCACAGCCTCAAGCCCCTGCCGTTCTTCATCTTGCAACAACCCGACGACTGAAGGGTGGGCGCCGATGACGATCCGCTGAGGCTCAGGGCTGCTGCCGATCCGACGGACATCGCGGAATATCTCATAGGCCACCGTGGTCGGAGACTTTGTATAGCCTCGTCCTTCACAATAGTGGCAGGGCTCAGAGAGCGAGCGGAGGAGGTCCTCTCTCACCCGTTCACGAGAGATCTCGATCAAGCCCAAGTCGGAGATTCGAGACACTCGGGTGCGGGCCTTGTCGGTCGACATCGCATCGAGCAACGCGTGGTACACTTTGTCACGATTTTTCTCTCGTTCCATGTCGATAAAGTCGACGATAATGATGCCGCCGATCCCGCGCAACTTCATCTGATAGGCCACTTCTTTTGCCGCCTCCAGATTGTTCCGAAGAATAGTTTCTTCCTGATCGCGCTTCCCCACGAACCGTCCGGTATTGACGTCAATAACGGTCATCGCTTCCGTATGATCGATCACAAGATGCCCACCTGACTTCAGCCAGACTTTGCGGCTGAGAGCCCGAGCCATCTCCTGCTCCACGCCTAGATGATCGAAAAGACTTTCATCTTTGTCGTACAAATGAATGCGTGACGTTTGCTCCGGGGAGAATCGCTGCACAAAGTCGCGGACCGCCTGGTACTCCTCACGCGAATCGATCCATAATCGATCGACTTTCTTCCCGAAAAGATCTCTCACAACGCGGAAACTCAGGCTCAGATCGGCATGGAGCAATGCCGGCGCGCCTTTCTGCTCACGTTTCGCCAGAATGTCCTGCCAGAGGACGTGCAAAAAGTCGACATCGGAACGCAACTCATCTTCTTTGACCCCTTCACTCACTGTGCGGACAATGTATCCGTAGCCTGGTTGCCGCACACGCTTCATAATGTCCTTCAGTCGAGCCCGCTCCTCGTCTCGAGCGATCCGGCGGGATACACCAATATGTTCCACGTTGGGCATAAACACGAGATATCGACCTGGGAGCGACACATAGGTCGTGACTCGCGAGCCTTTTGTGCCGATCGGCCCTTTGGAAATCTGCACCATCAGCTCTTGCCCTTCGCTCAGCAACTGTTCGATTGGCTTGGAGCTTTGGCGCCGAGGGCCCAGCATATCCCCATCTTTGTCGGCATCCTTGTCTTCCTCATCCGCATCAACAAGTGTGTCCCCCGGCTCGGAATCCAAGGACAGATCCGACACGTGCATGAACGCCGCCTTCGCAAGCCCGATGTCCACAAATGCCGCCTGCATGCCAGGCAGCACTTTTGCCACTTTTCCTTTATAAATGTTGCCGACGAAGTCCTTGTGTTTCGCACGGTCTCCGAAGAGGTCCGTGACGACTCCGCCGTCCAACACCGCAACGCGAGTTTCCTCGCGTGCAACTGTAATCGCAATTTCTACTCCCATACCGACTCCTTCCATTCCGTAGAATCGTCGCGTCGACATGCGAGACGAACGCGGGGAGTCCCCAGGTTCGGACTCCATTCGATAGCGCGCTGACTCAACGGTTCACACCCAACATATCGCTGTTTGCTTCGACCCCGATCCATTCGAGACCGTGCAATCATCTTGCCCCTAAAAGAAACTCAATCGACGGCGTTTGACATTTAACAGCAGGCCCAACGATGCCATCGTCATAATTGTCGCACTCCCGCCGTAACTCATCAACGGGAGGGGAATGCCGACGATGGGAAACATACCCGCCGTCATGCCGATATTGATCACCACGCAAAAACACAACATACAGAGGATGCCGACCGCCAACAGTGCCCCAAGCTGATCCTTCGCGCGAGCCACAACTTCTAGTGACAGCCAGATCAACCCAACGAACAACAATAAGAGAGCCAGCACTCCGAGAAATCCCCATTCTTCTGCAAACACTGAAAAAACAAAGTCGGTGTGGCCCTCAGGCAAAAACTTCAATTGGCTTTGTGTTCCTCCGTAGAGCCCCTTCCCTGTCAACTCTCCTGCGCCGATGGCAATCCGCGATTGGAGCGCATGGTATCCCTTGCCGCCTGGATCGTACACTGGGTCGACAAACGTCATAATGCGCTGACGCTGATAATCATGCAATGACCCCCACATGATTTCCCAGGCGAAGGGAAACAGCATCAATGAAAATAAAAGGATGACCCCCACCGCCTTCGACCGCATGCCCACCATCAGCAGCATCGCGGCATAAATCGCCAAAAAGCTCAATCCGCTCCCGAGGTCCGGTTGCTTCAGGATAAGGAGCAGCCCCGGCAACACCAAGAGCCCTGGAAGCACCACTCGTTGGAGCCAGCCCACCCGAGGCGCCTGTGAATAGTAGTGCGCCAAGGTCAAAATGAGAACCAGCTTTGCAAATTCCGAAGGCTGGAACGCAAAGGGGCCCATCGGAATCCAGCGTTGCGCCCCACGGCTGCTCTTGCCTTCAAACAACACGACGGCCAGTAAGATTAAGATAATCGCATAAGCAGGATACGCTAACCGCGCGATCCGATGATAGTCCGAGAGCCACATCACAAGAAATGCGACCGTGCCAAGTAGAATCCAGACGACCTGTTTGGCATAAAACGGGAACGCAACCCCTTGGTCGTGCGTCACGCTATAAATCGACAGGACGCCAATCCCCAGAATGGCAAAGATCAGTCCGATAAAACGAACATCGAAATTGTCAACGCCTCGACTCATGGATACCCGGTCGATCATCTCGTTCCCTGTCCTCCGGTATCCCCTACCCGCACGACGGCGCCATCTTTCGCGTTGGAAGGCCCGTGAAGATTCAATTTCACATAGGTCTCAATCAGCTCTTTGGCGAGCGGCGCCGATGCAGAACCTCCATGGCCCATATGCTCACCCAGCACTGCAACGGCGATGGTGGGCGCTTCAACCGGAGCGAAGGCGACAAACCACGCATGATCGCGGAACTTCTTCGGAATATCTTTCT
The DNA here is from genome assembly GCA_014379455.1 of Nitrospiraceae bacterium. GTDB lineage: Bacteria > Nitrospirota > Nitrospiria > Nitrospirales > Nitrospiraceae > Palsa-1315. The sequence continues at coordinate 7,483 of JACMLT010000106.1, read as the reverse complement.
CCGGACCGGTACGTAATGCCGTCATCTGGGCCGTCCCAGTCTTCCCGGCAATCGTCACCAGTGCCGACTGCGCCTTCGTGGCCGTTCCCTCTTTGACGACCCCCGCCAGCGCGTCTTTGATTACCGGCAAGATTCCAGGCCTCAGATTCAATGTGCGCTTGAGAACCGCAGGCCGGCGTTGGAGTTCTCCCGTCGCGCGATTCATCACCGCTTGGACCAATCGCGGGCGAAACATGGCGCCGTCGTTTGCAACGGTGCCGATCAAGCTCGCCATCTGCAGCGGAGTCACATTCACATAGCCTTGTCCGATCGCTGCCGAAATCGTTTCGCCAGGCAGCCAGGGCTCATTCTTGGCCTTCCTTTTCCATGCCTCGGAAGGCACAATCCCAATCCGTTCAGACGGCAGCTCAATCCCTGTCTCTTCTCCCAACCCAAACTGATGGGCGAAGGAAGCCATGGTCTCAATCCCCATCCGCTGACCAACCGTATAGAAATACACGTCGCACGATTGCACAAGCGCGTGGCGGAGATCCACCGAACCATGCCCCCCAGCTTTCCAGTCATGATACAGGCGGCGACCGAACTGATACCCTCCATTGCAGAAAATGGTTGTCGACGGGGTCACCGTCTTGGTTTCCAACGCTGCGGCGGCCATCATCACTTTGTAGACCGAACCGGGTGGGTACTGCCCTTGCGAGGCTCGATTATTTAAGGGACGCCCCTCGTCTTGCACTATCTCAGCCCATTGTTTCGGTGTGAGCTCCCGCGAGAGGACATTCGGATCGAAACCCGGACGGCTCGCCATCGCCAGCACATCACCGGTCCTCGGATCCAGTGCGACAATCGCGCCCGATTCTTCTCCCAACAGATTTTCGGCCACTTTCTGCAGCCGCACATCAATCGTGAGATAGAGATTGTCTCCGGCATGGGGCTGCTCCACTACCACGGTTCGTTTCTCATGACCTATGGCATCGACTTCTATGCTTTTCTGCCCGGCTTGACCGCGCATAAGCCGATCAAAAAATTTCTCTACCCCATATTGTCCAACAACGCTACCTTGGTGCAGCTCGGAAAATTCAGGTTTCTCCAATTGCTCAGGCGACACTTCCCCGACATAGCCCAGGAGATGTGAAGCTGTCGTTCCGCCAGGATAGTTCCGTTGCGATTCGACTTGCACCATGACCCCTGGCAAATCCAGACGGTGAGACTCGATTAACGTCGCTTCTCGAAGGGTTAAACGATCTTTCACTTTACGTGGCAGTTGTTTACTGCCGCGAGCCGTCAGCTTCTTCCTTATGAGCGCCTCATCAAGCCCCAGAAGGTTGCTGAGCTGATGAATGAGCCGATCACGATCTTTCACGTCTTCAAGCGAAACATAGAGCGTGAAACTGGGAACATTATTCGCCAACAATACCCCGTTGCGATCGTAAATAAGCCCTCGAGCCGGCTCCATGATGACCGAACGTGTCCGATTATTCTCCGAGAGATCACGGTAGTAGGGCCCCTCGCGAATCTGCAAGTTCCAGAGTTGCAGCCCGAGTAACGCCACGACCAGCAACAAGCCGACGCGGAGAATAATCAGTCGGCGTTGAAGTTCTCCAAGTTCAGAATCGTGCAGACCAGCTGTTGCCATAAGTCACCAGTCGCATTCCGCCACGCCCATTATAATAGACCAGTTGTTCGGTCGGTTCTCAGGCGGGTCAGATCAAATCGTCGAGAGAGTAACCAGTAGAATCCCGCCCCCACCGCCCCATCGAAACACGCCTGCGGAATAACGATGGATTCGACCATCCACCACATCTGAGGCATATCGAGACCTTTGAAATTTATCGCCGCAAACAACCCGCTCACTAACGATACCAGCAGCAGCATTCCTCCCAGCGAGAATGACGTCACCTGCGACACCTGCCGCCCGAGGAATCCTGCCAAGAGACCAACACCCCCATTCGTGACCAGACTCAACCATAGTTCGCCGGCTGAAAATAGACTGAGAACCCATCCGATCGTGAGCCCGACAAGAAGACCTTCCAGCTCTCCGGCAAAAAGCCCAATAAGCGCAGCGACCACGAGCCCCAAATCCGGCTTGATATTCCACACGCTCAGATGCGGCAATAGCGTCGTCTGCAACGGGACGAGCAGCAGCACGAGAATAAGGTAGAAGAGGAATTTCATGGCAAGGGCTTCTCCAGCAGGTCTGCGCCCGACCCCGCCTTCGACGACTGCCCATACGATGTCTGAATCACCAACACTTCTTCCACGCGGCCGACATCGACTTCCGGCATGAGTTCGGCAGACTGAAAAAGGGCGCCTTCCTGTTTATCGATGTGTGTAATCGTCCCGATCATCAGTCCTCGAGGAAAATCTCCGATGAGGCCTGAGGTCACGACCCGATCGCCATCCCGAAGTGTCGACAACAGCGGAATATACTTCAGTTGGGCCAGTCCTTGCTGAGTCCCCTCCACAATGCCTTCATCTCTCGTCCGCTGAATAAGACCAGCGATGGCGTTGTTCGGATCAGTCACCAAGAGCACGACCGAAGACACCCCCGTCGTTTTCACCACACGCCCAACGACACCGGCAGGCGTCACGACTCCCATGTCCGGCTTGATCCCATCGCTTTCGCCCTTATTGAGGATAATGGTGCGATACCGATTCGTGGCATCACGCCCGATGACTTGCGCAGCGACCATCGTCGGGAGGGCCTGTTCCTTAAAACGCAGCAGCGCCGTCAATCGTTCAGTCGCAGCGGCCGACTCCCGCAACTGGCTATGTTGCCCACGCAGCCACTCGATCTCTTTCCGTAGTTGTTGGTTCTCTTCTCGAACCCCTTGCAACGCCACATACTGTTCCCAGCGATCGGCAATACCGGTGTCGACGGCCGCAATCGCTTCGAGCGGAATACGCACAGCGTAGCCGACCGGCTCACCCAGATATTGCAAGAGTCCTTGGATTTGATTGGGAAACAGAAAAAGGGCCACCAGCAAAAGGGCGAAGCAAGCAAGCGCAATACGTCTGGTACCGTAGGGAGAACTAGAATGAGCCATCCACATAAGGGAGTTCGGGATGGAACCTTATCGGTAGGTATTAGCCTGGGACATCACCGACACTTTAGCGAGCAGATCCAATTCATCGAGGATCTTCCCGACCCCTAAAACAACGGAAGTCAACGGATCGTCCACGGTGATGATCGGCAGATTTGTTTCCTCTCGAAAGCGCGTATCCATGCCCTTCAGCAACGATCCTCCACCCGTGAGGACGACGCCACGATCGATAATGTCACCCGCCAGCTCAGGCGGGGTATTCTCCAGCGCCACTTTAATCGCGTTAACGATTGTCCCGATCGGTTCCTGCAACGCTTCCCGGATTTCTGCGTCATCCACCACCAACGTGCGGGGAATACCAGAAATCAAGTCGCGCCCCTTGATCATCATAGTTTTGCGTTCTTCAAAGGGATAGGCAGATCCGATTTCGAACTTGATCCGTTCCGCCATATGTTCACCGATGAGGAGGTTATACTTCTTCTTAATGTAATTCATGATCGCATCGTCCATGCGATCGCCCGCAACTTTGACGGACTCGCTATAGACGATTCCACCGAGCGAAATGACGGCGATATCGGTCGTGCCGCCGCCGATATCGACTACCATGTTGCCGGAAGGCTCGGTGATGGGAAGACCGGCACCAATGGCTGCGGCCACTGGCTCTTCGATCAGATAGACTTCCCGGGCTCCGGCTAATTCAGCTGAATCTCGAACCGCTCTCTGCTCCACTTGCGTAATGCGTGACGGCACACCAATGATGATGCGCGGACGCACGAACGCGCTACGGTTGTGCGCTTTCTGAATGAACCGCTTCAACATCTGTTCTGCCATCTCGAAGTCGGCGATCACGCCTTCTTTCATCGGCCGCACTGCGATAATGTTGCCTGGCGTGCGGCCCAACATTTTCTTCGCCTCTATGCCGACCGCAAGCACTCGTTCAGTCTTTTTCTCAACCGCCACAACAGAAGGTTCGTTCAGTACGATCCCTTTCCCATGCACATACACAAGGGTCGAGGCCGTTCCTAGATCAATGGCCAGGTCGTTCGAGAACCACCCCCAAATATCGCTCCCAAAACCCACGATTGCTCTCCCTTCCCCTCACACTACGGCAGCGTGCTCAGTCAGGCGATACCAGCCGACCAACATCCAACACCTGGGTACCGGCCACCTCATCACCAAACCGCCGCCCCTGCTCGTTCCCGAGAATCAATATCGCTTCGAATGCAATAATTGCTACCGATACAAGCCATCCCACATACGGAACAGCGAAAGCCACTTGGGCCACCGCAAAGGGAATATTGCGGATAACGGATTCCCGAAAGCCTGCCGCCTCACGCTGCACTGGAAGCACTGTCTGAAGGCCGATCAACCGTTTCCCAATGCTGCGCCCGCCGGAAAATCCATCGGCAATCAGTATATACGCCAATCCGCCAAGAAAACCTACCGGCACGAGCATTTGAGCAGCTGCCGCGACGATAAACAAATCGATCAGCCTGGCGATACCACGGTTCAAAATCTGCGCCTTGGGATACACCCCGGCGCTGATTAACTGAACCCCTCTGACCTCCTCCGTCAAGGGATCTCCTTACAATAGAGGCAAAGTATAGCAAATCGAACCACCTAGCACAAACAAAGAGCATTCTGCTGCAGATCAAGCATTATACGCAATCTTCCTTGTGATGAACTGACAACGCTTCTCGATCGTGAGATTGTAGTTCGTGGCGCGGTCGTCTCTTGCCTTTGTGCAGCCCCCTGAGTAGAATCCACGCAGGCGAACATTTCCAGAGGTTGTCATGATCAAATTGATTCGCGAAGGGTCGCACAGCTATCCCTGGCTTCTCAAATCTATCATGGGGGTCATCGCCCTCACCTTCCTCGTCACGATGGGTTGGTGGGGATTTGGCGAGCAGCAGACAGGCGCCGCCGTTGCCTCGGTCGGGGAACTCACGGTGTCCCGCGATGAATTCCGACGCGCCTATGAAAATACGTACCGCTTTTATAAAGACAAAGTCCCTGGAGAATTCAAAGATGAAACGATCAAGCAATTAGTGGTGGACCAACTGGTCGACAATCGAACCTGGCTCATTGCGGCAAAAAACATGGGCCTCATTGTGGCTGACGACGACTTGCGCAACGTCATCATGCAGATCCCTGATTTTCAAAAGAACGGCACGTTCGATCCGGAAATCTACAAACAGCTCCTGGCAGCGAATCATTTGACGCCTGCGATATTTGAAGCAATGGAAGCGAAGGAAGTGCTGAGCAACAAAGCCCGGATGATCATCAGGGACGCCGTCGCCCTCACTCCTGCCGAACTTGCCGAAGCGCAGGCCCTCACATTGCGGCAAACAGAATCAGACCCTGCGAAAGCTGCCGCAGCGAAGGACCGCGCCATACAGGACGTCCTCTTTCAAAAGCAGCAACGCGCGCTGATGGCCTACACGGAATCGCTCAAAGCAACGATTCCTATCAAGATTAACCGCGAGTTGCTATAGCTGACTGCGTCACTCCTCATCAAGCTTGCCGCCCCTGTAGTCATAACAGAGAGCAGTCAAGTCGTTGACGTGAATCCGCGTAGCCTCGGGGCTGACTAGAGAATCAACATCGCATCGCCATAGCTATAGAAGCGATACCGCTCTCGAACCGCCTCTGCATAGGCCTGCCGGAGGAATTCGGTCCCGGTCAATGCGGAGACCAGCATCAGCAATGTGGTCCGTGGCAAGTGAAAGTTCGTGAGGAGGGCATCGACCACCTTGAACGGGAATCCCGGTGTCATAAACATATCCGTCTCTCCCCGATAGGGTCTGATCTGGCCGTCCGCGCGAGCCGCAGTTTCGAGTGCGCGTACGACCGTGGTCCCGACAGCCACAATTCGCCTTCCTGTTGCGCGCGCCTGTTCGATAGCACACACCGTCTCTACTCCGACCTCGACCCACTCTACGCCCATTCGATGATCTTCGACCTGATCGACCGTCACCGGCTTGAAGGTTCCAACACCGACATGCAGTGTGACAGTCCGCAGTTCGACCTCTCGCTGTCGCAGTCGTGCCAGCAACTCCGGTGTGAAATGGAGTCCGGCGGTCGGCGCGGCAATCGCACCCTCATGCTCTGCAAACATCGTTTGGTACCATGCTCGATCCTGGTCGGTCGGGGCCCGTTTCATGTAAGGCGGAAGCGGCATCCGGCCATGTTGTCGCAGCCATTCAGACACTGGAATAGGGCTCTCAACCCGAACGGTCGTTCTGATGGCGCTACGCTCGACCACCACCGCAACCGCCTCTGCGCCCATCTCAAGAATCTGTCCAGGCCTAAACGTTCCCTTAATCAGTACTTCCCAAACCGCATCACCCAAATCCTTCACAAAGAGGATCTCGACCTCTGCCCCAGACGGGCGTTTCTGTCCAGCCACGCGCGCGGCCATAACCTTTGTGTTATTGACAACAAGGAGGTCGCCAGGATGAAGAAGATCGGGCAATTCGTCGACGCGGCGATGGGCAAGCGAGCGGTCGACACGCTGCAGCACGAGCAGCCTGGCGCGATCGCGCGGAAGGCTTGGCTGAGTGGCAATCAGCGAGGCATCGAACGGAAAATCGAACTCTGAGAGTTGCATCAGGAAGACGGTGGGGTCGGAGCTTTCGTCAACGTCATATTCTGCAATTCCGTCCCAGGGTAATAATATCGAAGAATCATCGAGAAGGGATAGCCCAACTCAGCCAGTTCTTTCGCGCCCCATTGGCACATGCCGACAGCATGGCCCGCACCAAAACCGGAAAGTACCACATCCTGGCCGATCAACTCGATGACAAACTGCGTGCTGGGAATGATGGTGTAGCCAACCGATTTCCGCAACTCTTCACCGCGAAGAACCAATTCACCGTCGGAGTGGAGAACACGCAGCGTGGCGACTCGCCCTCCTCTGCTGAACGACAACGGCGTGATCGTCGCAATCGTACCCACAGGAAAGCCCTGCTCCCGCAAATTCTGCTCGAGGGTGTCGATTTTGAAGGAAGACTTCCATTGAAAATAGGGCGACATCAGGTCGAAGGGACACTCCACACCCTTGAGATAAGGATATTCTTTCGACCACACATTCGTCGCATCTTCCGTCAATCCGGCTGCAGTTGATGAGAACGCTGCGTAGATCGGCGCATCCTGGAAGGTCACAACCAGCCCTCTCGTCTCTTCAACCGCTCGAAGAATCGCAGCATCAACCCCCTGCTTCCCTCGGTAGACTTGATCTTGTACGGTCGCCGCCACGTCATACTCCCGCGCGGCACTCAACTTCTGCTGATAGAGCGCATAGGTTCTGGCTGCAACCGCCTGTGCTTTCAGCATCTCGGGATGCCACGCTGAACTGACCTCGGCAGGAACCACACCTTTGACATACTCTTCCATATCGACTTGGTTAATAACCAGAAACCCCTTATCTTTTCGCACGAGAT
>JACMLT010000105.1 GCA_014379455.1 Nitrospiraceae bacterium | reverse complement strand
GTCGCCGTCGAGATTGTGAAAAATCTGATGGTGGACGCTCACACGACTTCTCGCTGGTATTTTGCTGTGACCATGGGGCGGAAAGCCGGCCATTTGGCGCTTGGAGTCGGCAAGGCTGCCGGCGCAACCCTCACGATCATTCCCGAGGAATTTGGGGAGCGACCCGTGAAACTTCAGCGCCTGGTTGATCTCGTGATAGGGACGATGATCAAGCGGCTCAGCGGAGGGCGCGCCGACGGGGTGGTGGTGTTGGCGGAAGGACTGATCGAGATTCTTGACCCGCAAGATCTGGGTGGATTGGACCATGTCGAGCGGGATGAACACGGCCACCTGCGATTAGCCGAGGTGGATATCGGCGATGTGCTCCGGCGGGAAGTGGCAAAGGGGATGAAAGCCTTGGGACTGACTATGTCGATCGTGGCCAAGAATGTGGGGTATGAATTACGCTGTGCAGATCCAATTCCGTTCGACATGGAATACACTCGCGATCTCGGCTATTGTGCCGCACAGTTCCTGCTCGATGGAGGGACGGCGGCCATGGTGTCGATTCAAAACGGGCAGTTTAAGCCGATCCCTTTCAAGCAGATGGTGGATCCCATCACAGGCCGGGCGAAGGTGCGGATGGTGGACATTACGGCGCAGTCGTATCAGATCGCGCGCCAGTACATGATCCGGCTGTCAGACGAAGACTTCGAAGACCCTGTGGGATTGGGTCGCTACGCGGCCCTCGCCGGGCTGTCGCCGGAGGCATTTCAGACCCGGTTTCAGCCTGGCGGGTCGAAGGTGATGGAAGATCAATGGAAAGGAAGGGCAACATGAATGTGCTCGTGGCAACGGATGGATCGAAGTATGGACGATGGGGACTGAACTGGGTGGCCCAGTTGCCGTTTGTTGAGCCGGCAAAGGTCATGGCGCTCCATGTGTTGGATGTTGCCACGCTCCGCGCTCCGTTTTTGGCGCAGCCGATGATGGCCGGCAATGAGCAGTATGTCCAGGAAGAAATCCAGAGCATTGGCGCGCGTTCAGCCAAAACCCTCCAGGACGCTACTCAACAGCTGGCGTCGCTGAAGCTCGCAGGCACGGTCCGCAAGGAGCAAGGACCGGTCGCCTCGACGATCTTGAAACGGGCGCCGAAACGGGACGGGCTCCTGGTGGTGGGCAGTCAAGGCCTCGACGCGCTCGATCGTTTCATGCTCGGCAGCATCTCGACGAATCTCATTCACCATGCGACCTGCCCGGTGCTTGTCGTCAAGAGCGAGGCAACCCCGTTACGGCGGATGATCTTGGCGATCGATGGATCGGACGCCTCGGCCAAGGCCCTGAAGTTTGTGCTGACCAAGTTTCAGTCGGATCAGTCGACCAGCAAGGGCAGGCGCGTGCCGATTCACGTGACTGTGCTCCATGTGCTGCCGGTGGTCATGTACCCGGGGTTGAAGGAGGCAAGCAAGAAGTTACTCGAACAGAGCGTGCAGAAGCTGATCAAGGCAGGATTTATAGCCGAGCCACTGTGTTACCTTGGGAATCCTGCTGAAGAGATCATGAAGGCCGCCTCCCGGCAGCAGGCCGATCTGATCGTGATGGGGGCCCAAGGGCTGGGCGCCATCGCCCGGTTTCTCATCGGGAGCGTGTCGACGCGGGTGGTGCAGCATGCGAACGGTTCCGTGCTTGTCGTTCGATGACAGAGCGAGCGCCATCAGGGAGTCTCGGACGGCCGTTCTTGTATCCGAGATTGAGGGGGAGAATGCGATTGCGGTAAAGGTTCCAGCTGTGTCCTTCTTTGCTTCCTCCACTGACGCCTTCGATTGACGCGGTGTGTATGATTGACGTTAATCATACACACCGCATGCACTGATTCTCGCCTCTACGCTGGTTCATCCTCCTGCGCGGTAGTTCCGTTTCCTTGCGCCACACCACTGGCGATGCCTTCGGTGAGCAAGAGCGTCGGCCCCCGCGCCCACTTGTATTCGAATGAACGTTGATGCGGCAGGAGTTTGGCGTCGAACCGTACTTGACCCAGATGGCAGTCGCGCATGGTCTGGCCAAAAAGTCGAGCGTGATTACAACGAGATCGCCCTCGATGCCGAGTTTCAAGGGCAAGCGCCGGTCTATTCTCAACGGCAATGCCACATGAGGCCAGCAACGAGGTTTGACAATTGCCGACAAGGTCGTAATGATAGGCGCCGTGACATGGTCGGTCGTTCGACCGAAGTATGCGAGAGGTGATCTATGCGCTTATCGCTTCGATTTCTGCTGCCGTTGGTCCTCGTGTTGGCCGGCTTGGCGTATGCCGTCATTTCCCTTGTCGATACCTTGACGCTGAAATGGTTCGTGCAGGACCTCGAGATGCGGTCAGAATTCATCGGACGCACGGTCGAAGCTCCCCTTGTGGATCTGTTGGCGGCAGAATCCAAGACAAAACTGCACAACTACTTCACTCGAATCATTCAGGACGAGCGGCTCTTCGCCATTGGGTTTTGCAGCCGTGAGGGCAAACTGATCTACAAAACGTTGACCTACCCTGATTCGATTCTATGCGACGGAGCCAACACCGTCGCAGCCGGCAAGACCGCTCTACTGGGACTTACTCAAGGGACTGTCCATGTCTCTGCGATCGGAATCGAGGGGAATGGTCGCGCATGGGGGCGCCTCATGCTCGTCCAAGACATGAGCTGGGTTGAGCGACGAAGCAGCGACATGAAGTGGTACCTCATCTATCTGTTTGCGATCATCGGCGTGGTGATTTCCCTTGTCACGGTGCTGGTTGCGCATTTGAGCTGGCGCGGATGGGTCACAAGCGTGCGGGCGCTGCTCCGCGGCAAGGGGCAGGCTGCCCTGGTCAGCGATCAGCGGCACGACGCCGACCTCCTTCCGGTCGCCCAGGATCTTCGTTCCCTCATTCATGATCTTGAGGCGGACAAACGCCTGAGAGATGAACATCAGATGAGCTGGACACCGGCGACACTGAAAGCCATTCTCCATGAGCATCTTGCCGGGGACGAAGTTCTGATCGTGTCCAATCGCGAGCCCTACGTCCACAATTGGAATGGACAAGATATCGAGATCCAAGTTCCGGCCAGCGGGGTTGTCACCGCCCTCGAACCGATTATGCGTGCTTGCTCGGGTGTGTGGATTGCGCATGGCAGCGGTACGGCAGATCGAGAGGTCGTCGATGCGCGCGGCCATGTCCACGTCCCGCCCGACAATCCCGCGTACGAGATCCGGCGGATTTGGATGTCGCCAGAGGAAGAAGACGGGTATTACAACGGATTTTCCAATGAAGGGCTTTGGCCGCTTTGCCATCTGGCCCACGTGCGCCCCGTGTTCCGAACCTCGGATTGGCAGCAGTACCGGGAGATTAATGAGCGATTTGCATTGGCCATTATTGAGGAAGCCAAAACCGACAATCCCGTCGTGCTCGTGCAGGATTTCCACCTCGCGCTGGTGCCCAAGATGGTGCGCGATCTTCTGCCCAATGCCACGATCATTATGTTTTGGCACATTCCGTGGCCCAATCCCGAGCGCTATGCGATTTGTCCGTGGTATCGAGAAATTCTCGAAGGGCTCTTAGGAAGCAGTATTCTCGGGTTTCACACGCGCTTCCATCGCACCAACTTCATCGAAACGGTGGATCGCGTACTGGAAACAAAGATCGATTGGGACAGCTCCACGATTTCATACGGCGGGAAGTTGACTGCGGTGAACCATTACCCGATTTCGATCGAATGGCCCAGCCGGGTGCTCAAGGAACAGCCACCTGTGCCGACGTGCCGGACGCACATCCGCGCGAGCAACGGCCTCCCGCACACCCAGCGTGTCGGCCTCGGCGTCGAACGAATGGATTATACGAAGGGTATTCTCGAGCGGTTCCTCGCCGTCGAACGGCTTCTGGAGCTGCAACCGGAATGGATCGGCGCGTTCTCTTTCATCCAAATCGCCGCCCCCAGCCGCTCCAAGATCGATCAGTATCAGCAGCTCACGCAGCAAGTACGCGCCTTGGCCGAACGCATCAACCAACGATTCGGGCGCGAGGGATATCAGCCCATCTCTCTGCGGATCGAACACCACGGCCCCCAAGAGATCGCCACGCATTATCGAGGAGTCGACTTCTGCATCGTCAGCAGCCTTCATGACGGCATGAATCTCGTTGCGAAAGAATTCGTCGCCGCGAGGGACGACGAGCAAGGCGTGCTGATACTCAGCCAATTCACCGGCGCAGCGACTGAATTACTCGAGGCGCTCATCATCAATCCGTACAACATCGATCAGTGCGCGGCTGCTCTGCATGTGGCTCTGACCATGCCCCCAAGCGAACAACGGGCTCGCATGCGTAGTATGCGCGACATTGTGCAGGAATTTAACGTGTACCGCTGGGCTGGGCGCATGCTGATGGACGCGGCTCGGATGCGGCAACGAGCCCGCATTGCCCGCCAAACGGGGGCGCGAGACGCGCGCACGATCATAGGTGGCCAGGCATGACCTATGTGTTGTCTGAGGAGGGGCGCCGGGCACTGCGCGCGTTAACTGAGAGGCCCGTCCTCTACGCCTTCGATTTCGACGGGACGCTTGCGCCGATCTCGCCGGATCGAGATTCCGTCAAGGTCCCATCGTCCGTGAGCAAGCCGTTAAAGGAGCTCGGAGCACGCGCCCCCTGTGCGGTGATTTCCGGTCGAGCGCTTGCCGATCTTGCGCCGCGGATCGATAGGGCGGTTCCTCATCTGATCGGGAACCACGGGCTGGAAAGCCCGTGCGCGACTCCCGCGGCCCTGATCTTGGCTGAACATGTCTGTGTGGAATGGATGAAGCGAGTGAGCACGGACTTCGCTCAGCCGCTCAAGTACTATGGGGTTGAGGTTGAGAATAAGCAGTATACGCTCACGTTTCATTACCGAGGAGCCGATGAACCGGCCAAAGCGTACACGGCGCTTGTCCTGCTTCTCAAACAGCTTACGCCGACTCCGCGCCTCATATTTGGGAAAGCATCGGTGAATGTCTTGTATCCAGGGCAAGAAGGAAAAGGGCATGCGGCTTTGGCTCTCATGCGCCACTTGCGGCAGACTGATCTGTTTTTCATCGGCGATGATGACACAGACGAGGATGTCTTCGAGCTGTCAGAAGGGCTTGCCATGGGGGTGCGTGTGGGGCCGCATGAAAAGTCGCAGGCGGGGTATTTCATCAAACATCAGGGAGAGATCGAAGATGTGCTTCGATTCCTTGTCCATTGCTTTGACCGAACCCCTGGATCACAGACCTCTGGTGAGTCCAACATGACTGATACGGGGAAACATGTGCATGATCCCTAAGGAGATGGTGCGATATCCCATGATATCCCGCTTGGGTTTGACCGGTCGCTGTCATAAAAGAAGAATAGAGGCGTAGATGCTCGTGTATTCTGCGATCATGTCGGGCATCTCAGGAACGACTTCCTGACAGTGGATGGGCTTGCCGCTCGTCTCGCGTGGCGTCTCGGCGGTTTCGTTATGAACCCGCGTATATGATGTAGATCAAAGAATCCTCCACTCGGCCCCTTGCAAGTTGTTGCCTCAATCAACAGGGCTTTTCGCTCCTGTGCAGCGCTCCTCATCTCAATGGGTCTGGCACCGACGTGACGATGGATCATGCGGTGGTGGCCGCCATGCTCTGTCATCACACTCCTTGGGCTGATTGAATTGATTCGAATAACGTTGGGACCCTAGTGAGAAACTATGATAATTAATCCGCAGGGATACAAGGAAAGGTCGAAGGGCCAGGATCGTGTCGTTGCGGAAGGGTCGGGATGTTGAGCTTTACGGATCACTGGACAGGCTACCTCGCATTAACGGTGTTTCTGGCCGCGTATGTGTTGGTCATTGTCGAAGAAAATCTAGATTTGCGGAAATCGAAGCCCGTCATGGTGGCGGCGGGCGTGATCTGGATCCTGACGGCGATTGCGTATGCGTCTCAAGATCGATCCCATGTCGTCGCTGAACTCCTGCGCCATAATCTGCTCGAATACGCCGAATTGCTGCTGTTTCTTCTCTCCGCGATGACCTTCATCAATACTATGGTAGAGCGAAACGTCTTTACGGCGTTGCGGACACGTCTCGTGTCATTCGGCTTATCCTTGCGCGGAGTGTTTTGGCTGACCGGTATGTTGGCCTTTTGCATATCCCCTGTCGCGGACAATCTGACGACGGCGCTGGTGATGGGGGCTGTGGTACTGGCTATGGGGGCCGGCAACGGACGATTCATCAGCGCGGCGTGCGTTAATGTGGTGGTTGCGGCCAACGCGGGCGGCGCGTTTAGTCCCTTCGGTGACATCACGACCCTCATGGTCTGGCAAAAAGGGGTGGTACAGTTTGGCGATTTCTTCGCGTTGTTCATCCCGTCTCTCGTCAACTGGCTTATTCCAGCGATACTGATCTCCCTGACTATCCCCCGCGAAACACCGTCAGCCAGAACAGAACAGGCCCAGGTGAAGGATGGCGGCTATGCCATCGTGATGCTGTTTCTCGTCACCATAGCCGGAACGGTGCTTATGCATCATTATCTTGAGATGCCCCCATTTCTCGGGATGATGACGGGGTTAGGTGTCCTGAAATCATATGGATATTTTCTCCGGCGCAAGGAGCTGGCCACATGGGCAGAGACTTCCGCTCTTGATGCCGAGGGTGGAGTAAGCCGGCGCGAATTGCTCAAGCCTGCGGTCAAGCCGTTCGATGTGTTCATCAGCATGAAGCGTGTGGAATGGGATACGCTCATGTTCTTTTACGGCATTATGCTCTGCGTCGGCGGTCTTGGCGCGTTGGGGTATCTGGCCACACTCTCTGACTTCTTTTATAAGGATTTGGGAGCCACCACCGCGAATATCCTTGTCGGGGTTCTTTCCGCGGTGATCGACAACATCCCCGTCATGTTTGCCGTGTTGAGCATGAACCCGGATATGAGCGTCGGCCAATGGCTGTTGGTGACATTGACAGCCGGTGTCGGCGGGTCGCTGTTGTCCATTGGGTCGGCAGCGGGCGTGGCCCTCATGGGACAGGCCCGGGGGATTTATACCTTCTCGGCTCACTTGAAATGGATATGGGCGATCGCCTTTGGCTATGCTGCCAGTATCGCCGTGCATCTTATGATGAACAGCGCCCTCTTTAGTCGATAGCCCGTAGAGCAGTGAGGGTGTGATAGACAGGTCGAAAAATCAGAGGATACCTCATCTGCTGCAACAGTCTATCGGGAGGTATGTCCAGCGATTTCGTGTTGACCGTCATGAAACACGTGGGGCACAGTTTTTCTTGTAACCGAGGCGGCGAGAAGGGTACTATAGCGTTGTCTGTCAACGCTGCGCCACAATCGTCAGGGGAACCGCGCATACATTTCAAGAACCTGTTGACAACCTCGCCATCCTCGTATTTACTTAAAGGTGCTGTGGCAACGATTCGTTCATTTTCCTTCATCCTTGTCTTCGTACTGCTTCTCTGCACCGTGTTCCCGGCTGCGCAGATCGGGTGGTCTTTCAATGGTATGTGCGGTTCGACGGGCGATACCGGGAGTGGGCAAGCCTGCGATTTCAGTGACGCTGGAGAGGCGGCCGATTCTGAGGACGATTCGCCGCAAGAGACGCCGGAGGATTGCGTCACGTCTCGCATGAGTGTGTCAGACTGCCAATTGAGCCGCTCGCATGCCTGGGTAGACGAGATTCCACCGTCCACCCTCCTCGTCTCCCTGT
>JACMLT010000104.1 GCA_014379455.1 Nitrospiraceae bacterium | reverse complement strand
ACGCCTCGCTGATGATGGCGGTTCGGCCCGCTTCGCTGTCATCGAAAAGTCGGCCGGCAACGGGTTTCACGCCGAAGACGGGGAAGAAAGCGCCGTTAACAAAATACGTTCCGGCGAATTCGGCACGCCCTGCAAGCTGGACTCCCACTTCCCCGCCCTGGTAGGAGCTGAAAGCCTCAAAGAGAGCGTTCTCATTGCGGAGGTCGACCAGATCGCCTCCCGTGATTCGGGTGGTGGCACGACCGGTATCAGAGGACTTCGTACCGATGCTGACGATCCTCTCGGGGTCCTTATAGCCAAGTGGCTGGAGAAGGACGGCATCGACTACGGTAAAGATGGCGGTGGCGGACCCGATGCCGAGAGCGAGAGTCAGGATCGCGATGAGGGCAAAACTGCGGCTCCTGATGAGAGACAGGATCGCCTGACGAAGGTCGGCTCGCACAATTACCTCCAGCCAGCGCCGCGGGTTTTCGTTTTGACGCGGCAGAGCCACATGTCGGCAGTGATATAGAGAGTGCTTCCGTCATCGCCCCAGGCGCAATTGGCAGTCGCTTCACCGGTCTCGATGCGTCCGAGAAGTTTGCCCTCGGGCGAATAGATATGAACTCCGCCGGGTCCGGTGGCGAAGAGGTTCCCCGCCTTGTCAACCTTCATACCGTCGGGCAGCCCCTTATGCTTGCCGACCATCTCCGTGACGTCGGCGAAGATTTTGCCTTGGCCGAGAGTGCCATCGTCTTTGACAGGATAAGACATCCAGATAGCTTTGACTGGATCGGAACTGGCTACATACAGAATCTTCTCATCGGGAGAGAAGGCGAGGCCATTGGGACGCGTGATTTCTTTGGTAAGCAACGTCATCTTCCCATCCTTACCTTGACGATAGACACCGCAATAATCCAGCTCGCGATGGGGATCGTCCCAGTTTTTAGGAAGCCCGTAAGGTGGGTCTGTGAAGTAGAGATCTCCGTTGGATTTGAAAACGGCGTCGTTGGGGCTGTTCAGGCGCTTGCCCATGTAGTTGTCTGCGAGAGTGCGTTTCCCGCCGTCTTTCGTGAGCATGGAAACGCGCCGGTCGCCGTGCTCGCAGAACACGACGTTGCCATCGGGACTGAGAGCAAGTCCATTGCTGCCGGGTTCCTTGCTGTAGGATCCTAGGCCGGTGTAGCCGGAGGGTTTCATCCAGCGAGTCACTCCGACACCCTCACGCCATATCAGAATCTCGTTTCTCGGAACGTCAGAGAAGATGAGAGCCTTCTCTGCGGGAAGCCACAGTGGACCTTCTGACCAGTCGAAGCCGGAAGCAAGGACCTCAACCTTAGCGTCTGTTGCGATCAAGGCATCAAGCTTCGGATCGTTGCGCGAGATTCGTCCGAGAAAAGGAAAATTGGTGGTGTCCTGGGCGTCAAGCATGGCAGCTAGTGTTATCAACAGAACAGTTGATCTCATCGGGTCCCTTCCAGTGTGCGATTGCGACGTGCGTCGATGAAGGATCTCACACAAAGGCCGGTGAACACCAGACACAGTATGGCCATGATTACCTGAGCTATGACGGCGGTGGGACGGGCTACACTTTCGCCGGAAATCATTTGAAGAAATTTGGGAATGCCAGGGGCGGCTCCAAAGAAGCCAACAAGACTTACGATCACGGCAATGTGCATAGCCAGCTTGCGGCGAGCGGGATTCCGGGCAGCCACGCCAAGAAGAACAAGAACCAGGCCGAAGGCAGAGGGGATCAGGGCAGTCAGGCTGACGCTGCCGGTTCCGAGGTAGCTGACGATACCAAGCACAAGAAGAACCGCACCGAAGCCGATCGCAAGGTTAGGCATATGCAATCGATTATGTGCCAGGGTAAGCGAAGAATGAAATGAAGTCCGGCAAAAACAAAGCGCCCCACGGGGAGGCGCTAAGCATTTCTAAGGGAGACAACCAACACCAGGAGACCTGTAAACCTCTCCTAAATAGACCCGCAACGTTAACAGCACGCCGGTGGCCAGGCTTCCAGGTTGTTGCAAGCACGTGCATGCAGTCCGGCGAGATACGTCTTTCGGGAGAAGCGACCCGGCGTTGTTCCAGTGTTGGAAGAAGACCGAGAAGCCGCATAAGGCGGATATAAGATATGCTCGACGAAATATTCATGCCAAATCCTGCGCTGGGGTTGTTGTTCCACTGGCTGGGCGGTCTTGCGTCCGGCAGTTTTTATGTCCCTTTCCGACGTGTACGTGTGTGGTCCTGGGAGACATACTGGCTGGTGGGTGGAGTGTTTTCATGGATCGTTGCCCCCTGGCTGTTTGCGGGCATCATGACATCGGGTTTGATCGAGACGCTGCGGCTGACTCCGCCGTCGACTTTGTTCTGGTGTTATTTCTTCGGAGTTCTATGGGGGCTTGGAGGGCTGACGTTCGGATTGACGATGCGGTATCTGGGTATGTCGCTCGGGATGGCGATGGTGTTGGGTTACTGCGCGGCCTTCGGCACCCTGATGCCGCCGATCTTCAGCGGAGAGTTCGTGACGAAGGTCATCGGTACGAGGTCGGGAATCGTAGTGTTGATCGGGATCGGCATCTGCTTGCTCGGCATCGCGATTGCGGGTCTGGCCGGAATTTCCAAGGAACGCGAGTTGTCGGACGAGGCGAAAAAGTCGTCGATCGCAGAATTCGATCTGAAAAAGGGCGTGATTGTAGCGACGTTTTCCGGTGTGATGAGCGCTTGTTTTTCGTACGGACTGGCAGCAGGCGAGCCGATCAAACTGCTGACGATGCAGCAGGGGACGGCCCCGCTATGGCAAGGGCTT
>JACMLT010000103.1 GCA_014379455.1 Nitrospiraceae bacterium | reverse complement strand
CGGCGTGAACCGGCATCGAATTACCCACATTCTCTTTTCTCACTACCACGCCGATCACTTTTCAGACTTCATCACCTATTTCTTCGACGCGATGATCTTCACCAAGTATGAAGGAGGCACCAGGCCACCGCTGACCATCATTGGCCCTCGAGGGACCAAAAAATTCTTCCGAACCCTCTTCGCCACCCTACCCGGCTTTACGGAGGCACCGTTCGCGGTTCATTTCAAAGAAGTGGCTGATCGGGCGTTTATGATCGGAAAGACGACGGTGATTCCCCGAACGGTGACCCACACCCAGAACCTCCATTGCTTGGGCTATCGAATCGAATATGGCGGGAAGGCCCTGGCGTATTCCGGCGATTCGCAATACTGCGACAACCTTGTGCGCCTCTGTGGAGACGCCGACCTTGCGGTGCTGGACTGTTCCTTTCCGGCAAGCCGGCCGAACCCGGTCCATCTGCATGCCGGTCAATGTGGGCAGGTGGCCAAAGAGGCCGGAGTCGGCCAACTCGTGCTGTCGCACTTCTATCCGATTACCGACCGATACAATGTGCGGGAACAAGCAGGGGAAGCGTTTGCGGGAAAGATTGTGGTGGGGCAGGACTTAATGGCAATTAAACTTTAGATGGATGCTGAAAAAGCCACCCTAAAGAAGAGTGAAAAGTAAGACGTGAAAGGTCAAACGTTGAATTGCCAAGTGCGTTTCGTCCGAAACGTTTCACGTCTAACGTTTCACTTTTAACGAATTACAAGCCGCCTTCGCGGTTATCGCAGCCTAAGATGTCGATAAATTTCGTTAGGCGGGCGTTCTTGATGGGATCGTCGAGTTTGGCATAGACGGCCAAGAGATTCTTGATCATGCGGGAGAGAATGGCCCGCACCGGACTCTGCTGCAAGTACTTCTCGTCGAATCCATAGCCGGCTTCCGTCAAAAACCGTTGGCAATTTTTTTCGGTCAGTAACGCCCCCCCGTTGAAACAATCGACGAAGATCTTGTAGCGATCTGATTCGTATTTCACTAAGAAATGGCCCGGCATCCCGATCCCATGAACCGGAAGACCCAGCCGCTTTCCAACAAGGAGGTACACCGTCGAGAGGCTGATCGGAATACCCGTTCGTCGATCGATCACACAGTTGAGGTAACTATTCTCCAGCTCATAATAGTTCTTCGTGTTGCCTTTGAAACCCTGCTCTGTAAAGAGATAACGATTCAACGTTTTGATCGTTTCTTCTCCCGATGCGCGAGGACCGATTCGATCCTGTACTTCCTGCGCCATTTCATCGAGTTGTCGCGCATACGACGTGACCATCAAGGAGGGATAGGCATACCGGGCGACCAGGAAGACGCCACATTCGAGATCCATCTGACCATCCGGCAGCGCCGCCAGCTGCGTGAGTTCATCTTCGAGATGTCCACCACGGATTTCTTCGAGCACCGAAACAAGGCGATCGGCCATTTCCGGCTGTTCGATTTCCGCTTCCTGAAGCAAGGGAACCGCCGTGGGGCCGATGTCGATAAGTTTTCCGCTGATAGTCCGAACGATCTTTTCGTCCTCATCGGCTAACAGCCGGATCAACGCCCTGATTTGGCTTTCGTTTATCAGCATAGTGGAACTCCTCGAATGCCCGCCCATCAGCCCATGGCCCGACGGAACACCTTGGCGCTCCCGTAGAGACACAACGCGTCGAAAATCACCATGACGATCACCACCATTCCAACATGCGGAAGCGCCTCCGTCCAGCCGGAAAGGATTAATGGCCTCACCGCGTCAATCGCCCAGGTCATCGGATTGAAGCGCGCCAGAAATCCCATCCAAGCAGGCATCCCCGTCAAGGGAACCAAGGCCGAGCTTAAAAATATCATCGGGAGCGAGAGGAAGCCCAGGACCGAAAAGAAATCGCCGTGACTTTTCACGGAAAAGGCCATCGCCATAGAAATGGCAGTGAGACCGACGCCGAAGAGCATCCCGATCATTAAGATTGCAGCGATACCAAGAAGCCCCGTCGCCGGCTGGACGCCGAACAGAAAGGCTACCCCAAGGATGACGAGCACTTGGAGCGAGGTAATCGTCATGACAAAGATAAAGCGGCTCAGAATCACAGACGTCCGATGGATCGGCGTAGTCATCAACCGCTCCAGAAACCCATTCTCCTTGTCGAACAGCAGATCGACACCCCCGGCGAGCCCATTGTTGAGCACCGTCATGACGACCACACCGGCTGTCAGAAAGCTGATGTAGTCCGGGGCCTGCGTCACTTGCACATCCGCAGCCCGCTGGAACAAATTGCCGAAAAAAATCAGCCAGAACAGCATCGGTTGCACGAGCGTGAACAACATACTGAACTTCTCGCGGCTGAGCCGCTTGACCCACCGCATCGTCAACGCACTGATTTCCTGCCAGTATTCTGTCATGACGTGAAACGTGAAACGTCAACAGTGACACGTACTATCGAGGCTGCGAAGCACACACCCCCTCCAGCGTTCGCATCACACATAACGCATCACACACCCTCCTTGTCTACAGGAACATCGTCTTTCATCGATCGGCCGGTATGAGCGATGAACACGTCGTCCAACCGTGGCCGGTGGTACTCGATAAATTCCAGTTGGCAATCCAATCGATTGGCGGACTCGAGGATGGCGGGCAGGGCCTTCTCAGGCGACTCGACCCGGATATCCAAGCCGGTCGGTGTGGCCTTCACCGCTCGCATGGCCGGTTGGTTCGTCAATGCAGCCACCAGCGTCGGGATCTTACTCTGGTCCTTCAAGGTCAACGATACGATATCGCCGCCCAGCCCAATCTTCAGCTCAGCCGGCGATCCGAGCGTTTTAATCTTCCCCCCGTCGATGATGGCCAACCGATCGCAAAGCTGATCCGCCTCATCCAAGTAATTCGTCGTCATGACGATCGTCATGCCACGTTCTTTCAACATCCGCACATAGTCCCAAATCCGGAGCCGGCTCTGCACATCCAAGCCCAGCGTCGGTTCGTCGAGGAACAAGATCTTGGGGTCCGGCAAGAGGCCACAGGCGATGTCGAGCTTCCGCTTCATTCCCCCGGAGTATGTTTTCGCCGCGCGATCGGCCGCCTCTTCCAATTCCACAAGCTTCAACAGCTCGGCAATGCGTTTCGCGGCTTCCGCCTTGGACAAGTGATACAGCGCGCCGAGGAGTTCGAGATGTTCCCGGCCTGTGAGGAAGCGATCGATGGCCCGCTCTTGCGGCACATAGCCGATCAGTCGCCGGACAACATCCGCCTCACGTACCGTATCGTGGCCCAAAATACTGGCGGTGCCTGACGTCGGGATCAGCAGCGTGATGAGCGTCCTCAGCGTCGTGCTTTTCCCCGCCCCGTTCGGCCCCAGCAGACCGAAGATCTCACCGGCATACACCTCAAACGACAGGTCGGAGACGGCCATACGACCATCATAGGCCTTCGTGAGCCGAGACACCTGAATCGCGATGGCGCGATCCATCAGCCCCAGCCCTTCGCACCAGATCGATCGTGGATCATGAATTCGATGAGGTCACTGAGGCGGCGGGCTTGTTGATGAAGACTGTCTGCTTCCAACAGAAACTGCTTTTCCAAGGGCGTGCACTCCAAGTAACTGGACAGGGTATTCACGACGATCTCATCGCTGACTTCTTCCCGAAACAACTCCTGCCATGTCGGCACGTCGCCACGGGATTGGAGATAAGACTCTAGCAGGGCAAACAGTCGTCGGCGGACCAGGGGATCCAGCGACGTCTCTGCGCCTCGAATCGTGACCGCAATCGTGGCCTCACGATAGGCCTTGTCGTACCACTCTCGTTCAATCGCAAACCGTTCCAGCCCTTGCAACAGGATATTGGACCGGCCATCGGCCAACGTCTGCACGCTAGCCAGTCGACCAACGCAGCCCATCGAGAACACGGGTGGATGGCCATAATAGTCTGTCTCCCATCCATCCTTGAGCAGGGCCATGCCGATGCACTGCCCATTCATCGCCGCATCTGAGACCATCGTACGGTAGCGGGGCTCAAAAATATGAAGAGGAAGATAGGTCTTGGGGAACAGCACGACATTCGGAAGCGGAAACACCGGAATGCGAGACGGAATGGGAAACGGCGTCGCGCTGCGAGGCTGATCGCGGCCTTGTTGCTCGCGCTCGTGATTCGTCTCCATAGCTCACGATAGCTGATGGCCAACAAAGTTGTCAACGGCGCGAGGTGGGTACCGTTCACGCATCGAGTCGATGAAAACCCCTATCAACACAGGAGATTTGTGCCATCAGTCGAAGCATGATATAAGCGCACACGACGATACCTTCACCTCATGGATGGTCCCGGCACATGCACACATTGCCACGCCACCTCCGATATGTCTTGCTCCTTGTGAGTAGCCTGATGGTCGTTGTGCCAGGACTCGCGGGCGATACGGCGCAGGAATTCAGACTTGCTACGGAAGGCTATCGATACGCCTTCCCTCGTGATCACGGGTCGCACCAGGAGTTTCGCACCGAATGGTGGTACTACACCGGCCAGGTCATGACGAAGGACGGCAGGCCATTCGGCTATGAGCTCACCTTCTTCCGTCGTGGCATGCCAAGCGAGCAGACGAAAACCCTGCCGTCACAATGGGCCGTCACACACCTCTACCTGGCCCATTTCGCCATCAGCGATCTCAGCAAAGGCCGGTTTCACTATACGGATAAAATGAGCCGAGCCGCTCTGGGCAAGGCCGGTGCGGCGCAAGATCATCTCCACGCCTGGATCGATCGGTGGCGCGCCGAATCGCCGTCGGCCGCTCCCGACACCCAGATCCTTGAGGCCGCAGAGGGCGACCTCGCCATCCGACTCACGGTCTCGTCGGAAAAACCACCGGTCATACATGGCACCAACGGGATCAGCCACAAAGGTCCGCTCGTAGGGCAAGCCTCCCACTACTATTCCTTCACCAGACTGGCCACAACCGGCACCCTCACGGTCGGAAATGAATCATTCGACGTGACCGGCACCAGTTGGATGGACCACGAGTTTGGGTCTGCTGATCTCGACAAGGATCTGGTCGGATGGGACTGGTTCTGTCTGCAACTCGACGACCAAAGAGAACTGATGCTGTATCGACTTCGACGGGCAGACGGCTCGGCCGATCCCGCCTCAAGCGGCACGCTCATCGATCGCGACGGACAGGGGCGCCATCTCTTACTCGGAGACTTCACACTCGAACCAACCAGTTATTGGACCAGCCCTACAAGCAAGGCCCGCTATCCACAACGTTGGCGCCTGACCATTCCCTCACAGCAACTCTCACTGGACATCGCTCCCCGCATGGCTGATCAGGAACTCTCCCCCAAACGCAGCACGCAAGTCACCTATTGGGAAGGCGCCGTCGAGACAACCGGCACGGCACAAGGAAAGCCGATTCGTGGACAGGGTTACATGGAACTCACCGGCTATGCCGAACGGATCATGCAGAAACTGTAGTGCCCGAATTCGAGTCGGCTTTTTTCCGCCAGACCAGCATCGCGCGTTATCCAAACGTATCGATCGCGTGATGCGCATGTCGCCAACCACGTTCGCACAGCGGATAGTGCGCGCTTA
Source organism: Nitrospiraceae bacterium (assembly GCA_014379455.1). Classification (GTDB taxonomy): domain Bacteria; phylum Nitrospirota; class Nitrospiria; order Nitrospirales; family Nitrospiraceae; genus Palsa-1315. Next base: position 734 of record JACMLT010000103.1, on the reverse strand, counting down.
GGAACGGTGTAGGGTAAGGAGAGGATGCGTCATGCTGGCGCCGTCGCCTTCAGGTTCCCTTCATGGCATGTGTGCCGTGAGTGATCGCCGCACCGGCGCGCAACGCCGCAGCGATGAGAACGGTTTCGGCGATCTCCGGATCCGACGCGCCTATCTCGCGCGCCTTGTTCGAGTGGAGCTCGATGCAGTACGGGCACTGTGTCGTCAATGCGACAGCGAGTGCCATCAACTCCTTATATTTGACCGGAATAGTTCCCCCAGCCAAGGCTGCTTTGTCGAAGGCCACAAACGCTTTCATCGCCTCTGGCGCATGAGTCTCTAGGCTCTTCATCTTGCTAAGATTCTTCATATCGTACATGAGCACCTCCTGGTGATAGATCGTTGAAAGCGATTTCTCGTGCCGTTCCTCTGACTGATGTTTCACGCGCGAATGCGTGTTCTTCCACTCAGGCCCGATGATACTTCGAGAATCGACGTGTCCATTCGCGGGGCATCCTGACTAATCCACGAGGCGGATCTCACACGAAGTCCTTTATACCTATTGAGCTCGTCGCCCAGGCCACGTAGGCACGACTGTGTTAACAACGCGAGGAGCCAGAGTCTGGCCCGAGGTTGTAGAGTTCCTTTAAGTGAATCAGAAGGTAACTCAATTCGCTAGAACCTCGATGCCGTCAGCGTCACGTCCGTGCTGGCCCATGCTCGGCGGAAGCGCGCTTTCGCTGCGGCCGCGTCGG
>JACMLT010000102.1 GCA_014379455.1 Nitrospiraceae bacterium | reverse complement strand
TCCCCGGCGGCGACCCCATCGACGTAGAGCTTCAACATCGCGTTGTCATACGTCATGGCCAGGTGGCTCCACTGGCCCACTGTGAGGGCCGATCCCTTTAGACGGAAGGCACTCCCTTCTCCATCACCGATGTTTAACAGTGCCACGGGCTTACCCGCCGCATCGATCGCCAACCCATAGTAGCCATCGCTTCCGTCGCGGAGCCCCACATTGGCAAGCATGGATGATCCATTGGTATTCGCAAAGCTGGAGGGATTCACCCAAAGGGAAAGGGTCAGTTTTTGTGGCGAGAGTGGGCCTGGATTCGGAATTTGCACATAGTCATTTGTTCCATTCAGGCTGAGTCCGCCTCCGAGCCGGCCACTCGTCCATACAGGCCTGTTCACCAAGGCCCCCGCAAGACCATTGCCCGAAGCATCGGCGACTGTTAATCCATTCCCATCGTCCAACTTCCAGTGACCGATTGGAGAAACTACAGGCGGTGTCGCGGGAAGCGTGGCGCCGCTTGCTTTGAGATAGAGCACCGCTGGCCCACTAAAGGGCGGTGTAAAAGATTGATCTCCGCCCACGGCCCCAATAGTCCCAGTCCCCGCAATGTTCCCTGTCACTGGATTGAACCATTCATAGGCGTAGGCCCCACCGACAACATTAACAGTAAATGGTCCGTTTGCAGGTTGATAGACAAGATACTCTTGCCCGGCGCTCGCTAAGCAGTAGTTTGTAGAGGAAAGGGTATTCAACGGAGTCATGCCGGCCAGACTCATCCGCGATGCATAGGATTGGGTCTGCCCCATGGCCGATCGTCCGGCTACCCAGCCAGAAGAGTCAGTACTGTCTTCCATTAAAATGGGATGGTGGCCACGCGTGAAGCTTTTCCACACCCAGGCACGTGTAAATGCCGGATCTTTCTGAAAGAGAGCGTACCCTAAATGGTCGGTATCCAGGATGCTGATTCTGGTTCCATCCGATGCTGGCGGATTGCTGGTGTAGGGATCGCTCGGGCTGTCGTACCTCATTGCAGAGAAAGAAGTCCATTCACCAGGATTGGTAAAGAGAAGACTGTTGCTGATTTGCTCAGCTCCGGTCATGCCCACAAGATGCTGCTTCGGTTTTCCCGCTTCGTAGCTCTTGATGACATTGATGATGTGAAATTGCCAGGCAGGGTCGCCAACGGTATCTCCGTTCGAGACCTCATACATCACGTTGTCGAGATCGTTGACGGTGTCGATGACTTTCCGGACGTACGCCTCTTGCGCTTGGGTCACAGCCGCCACTTGAAGCGTGTGGGTCTCTTCCCCGTTACCATCGCCGCTCGGGTCCCCGTTTACCCCGCTGACATTGTTGTTACTGTTGTAGGGGTGATAGCGCCAGACATTTCGATTAGACACACTCTCGTTGGCATTCCAGGCAGTCCGAAAATTGAACAGCATGATGCCGACATACATCCCTCGGTCACGGGCGGCAATCACCCGTGTTCGGAGGCGGTCGAAATAGGCTTGATTAAACTGGTTCAGGTTAAACTTAGGTAAACCATCAGCCGCACTGCCAGAACCGGTCCTAGCGTATGGCAACGGCGAGGCTCGTTGATACCAAGGAGCACTGCCGGTAAATCCTGGGGCCGGCGTAAGTCCGGCGTCGGCTTGAGGGGATTCAGAAATCCAGAGACGAATAAAATTATGATTATTGGCCTGAAGAAGTCCGAGGTAACTCGTGTAGTTGAAGGCGCTCGTCTCGCCATCCTGCAGGTTGGACCACGTATGTGAACCGGTGAGATACACCGCGCGCCCCGTCGGATCGGCAAAGTACCGTGGGTTCGTCGGATGTACACTCAATGGCCCAGTAGCTGGGCTGGGTTCGGCGAGGAGAGGCGACGTGCCAAAGACAATCGTGAAACACAGTACTACGATTGATGTGAAAACTGTTCTTGTTCTAGATTGCACAATGTGGCTCCATTCTTTTTGGATGACTCAGTCCACTCGCTATCAGGCGTTCGATCTCAGTCGTGATGGAGTGCGGTGGCAGGTTACTGGACGGTTGGTCTGTATTCGGCATCCTTCATCGCATGGATGCTGTGCTTACACCTTCGTGACGCACAATACTCGATTCATCCGTTCTATCGACTACCTGCACTGTCGCATGGGCTTTCGTCGTTCCGCCGCTCGAACAATCTGGCCTGCCGAAAACTGTCGAGACGGCGTGACGCTGAGCGTTGTCGGACCTTAGCCATAGCAACTCATGTGCCACGCAAAAATCGTAGTTGAAAATATGAAACTTTAGTTATTTAGAGGGAAGAATTTCTGGCGCTTGAGTTTCGCAACTGTATGACTTACCATCTAAATTTAGCTCAAATGGCTATCATAAATTTGAATTCATCAAGCATGACGGGGAAGCTTTTCGGCACATTCGTGCCTGATGTGCCACTCTGTATATGTATGCCTGTAGGCATCTCCATACAGAGAGCAGTCTGGTGTTTACCCAACCTCATAAGTTCATGGACAGTTGCCTACGGTTAAGGAGATTTCACTCGGTATCGGAGCTGGCATCCCATATTGTTGCGCTCTCATCTCGTGAATTTTATTGCTACGCGCTTGAATATTTGATTGCGTATAAGAGTCGGTACGCCCATGTACCAAGGCTCATCACCTCCGTATCCAGGGTACTGGTCGGACTGTGCTCGCCGCTCTCGACTAGACGTACGGAATTCTGCGCCATGTAGGTAGACAGCACTATGTCAGACGCGCCAAATACTTCGGCCTTGGCGCAAAGAGGAAATCGCAACGGCAAGTTCCCCTAAGGCCGAACATCTCTGCCGGAGTCTGCCCACACGGCGCGCAGTCACCTAATTGTTCTCAGAAATTAGCACCACCCAAGCCTGGGCTCCTCATTCTCCGGCTTATACGTGTGTCTCCACCCAACCATTGGAAAATAGTGAGGGCCCCTAGTCGTTTCTCCATGATAATTCTTACCGTGCTTCCAAGATTCGTCGAAGACCTGCTATAGTCACAGACCATCTTTACTGAGGTCGCCCATGGACATGTTGATGATCGCGTTTCGTACCTCGCTGAGAGAACGCGTACATGAGATATTGCAAACCTGCGGGGTCACAGCCTATACCGAATTTCCAGGAGCGATTGGGACGGGGCAATCGGGATCGACTGAAGGGATCTCATTCTACGCAGGAGGGAATAGTGTGATTCTGGTCTCCCTCGAATCAGTTCAACGCGACAAAGTTGCCGATGCAGTCAAAGCCTGGTGTGCCGAGGCCAAACGTTCAGGATGGGTCAAACCAGCCGTCCGGGTTTTCTGTTGGCCCTGCACCCAACTCGTCTAGCAACAGCCCGCTTTCAGGCGACTGATCGAACCTCGGACCTCCGTAGTTGCGTGGGGAACGCGTGCGCCTGCAATGTTCTGAACAATATCTCAGGAACGTGCAATCTTCCACTTCGAGGCTTACATGGCACACCGCGTCCACACTCAGCTGCAACAGTCCTATCGAGAGCAGTCGCTCAAAATGTTTCCCTGGATTTGTGCGCGCTGCGGACGAGAATTTGATGGTAAGAAGCTGAGCCAGCTCACGGTTCATCACAAAGACCACAACCACGATAACAATCCACCTGACGGAAGCAACTGGGAATTACTCTGTCTCTACTGTCACGACAATGAACACCAGCGTCACCAGGTAGTACCCCCATCCACTGAGATACCGCCCAGTCGAGAGCAAGACCGACCTTCAACCTTCACACCGTTCTCCCATCTCGCGGACTTGCTCAAACGCAAGACATAGGTGTCCTCGTTTGCGCGATAGGCTATAGCTATGAGGCGGTTCATATTCGGCCACCAGCCCATGTCATTCACCATACGCTCATGAATATGTCTCATCCCCGCGATCCGTTACACGGGATCACGCTAGAAACCATCATCAAGGAACTGGTCGAGCGGTATGGGTGGGGCGAGATGGGACGTCGCGTGCCAATCCGCTGTTTTCTCCACAACCCCAGTGTAAAATCTAGCCTCACATTCCTCCGGAAAACGCCCTGGGCGCGAGAGCGAGTCGAAGGGTGGTACATCGCGTATAAAGAGTAAAGGAGCGAACTGGCTCGCTCCTTTCACGTGAACATGTCTGGAATCAAGGAACCACAAACTCATGGCCTCGAACGCGACAATTTATAAAGCGACATTACAAATCTCCGATATGGACCGCCAGTACTATCAGGATCATGCCGTCACGCTGGCACGCCATCCATCCGAGACTGATGAGCGCATGATGGTGCGACTATTGGCTTTTGCACTACACGCGCATGAGGCCTTGTCATTTGGTCGGGGGGTAAGCGCCGAAGAGGAACCTGCGCTCTGGGTCAAGGATTTGACTGGCGCCATCGACATCTGGATAGACGTAGGGCAGCCGAATGAGAAATCCATTCGCCAGGCTTGCGGCCGAGCGAAACAGGTCTATGTCTATACCTACGGCGGGCGCGGCGCGGATCAATGGTGGGAGAAGAATTTGGCCACACTCGAACGGTTGGAGAATTTGACCGTGATGAATCTTCCGCCGGAGGGAAGCCGAGTGTTAGCTCAACTGGCACAGCCCAGCATGCAGCTGCAATGTACCATTCAAGAAAGACACATTTGGATGACGGATGGAGAGACCACTGCCCACATTGAATTGACGATCGTGAAAGATGCCGAACGCTCGGTTGGGTAATACGGTGGAACCGCCTGCACGGCATATGGCAAGAGGATACAGCGATGAAAGAAAAGAAGCGCATTCCTACACGTGGTGAGCCGACCCCTTGGGCCAGTCCTTTTGCTTCCCTGCAGAATATCGAGCTGCCATCGACTCCAGGTGAACGGCTTGCTGTCAACAGCCCTGCCCGAACTGATACGAAGCCAACCGTGCCAAAGAACCCTCGTGGACGGGTGAATATCGTTCGCCAGACCGCACACCGCGGTGGCAAGACCGTGACGGTCATCTCAGGTTTCCTCGGTATCAGTCTGATTGAGAAAGAGGCCCTCGCCAAGGAAATGCAGCAATCGTGCGGCGCCGGGGGCACGGTGAAGGAAGGGCGGATCGAGGTTCAGGGCGACCAGCGCGAGACCGTCGCCCGCATCCTGACCAGCGCCGGTTTTCAACCTGTGTTTGCTGGAGGGTGACGGACTACGAAAAGGGCACGATCAGATCGGGCACCTCTTTGATGTGGATGAACGCCGCCTCTTGCCTGGCCCACACTAGCAAGAATGGCTGAACTCTGGCACTGATCAAGCACTCCAGTCGATTGACTTCCTCCGCTGATCGAGATACAGGTTGCACCATTATTGCTACTAAGATGTACTCACACTCTATCCATCACTGAGAGGCTACCATCATGAAAAACGTGGAAATGACGGTCGAAGGGACAACATTGACCATTAAGGTTGATCTATCTAAAGAGTTCGGGCCGTCTGCTTCAGGAAAAACAATTATTATTGCCTCAACGGAGGGGAATGTGACCATTCCAAACCGCGAGGAGAAGGTTGGACTGAACGTCTACCGGAAGAAGTGATCGGGGCATGGGTGTTGGGCCAGGAGGTGGGGCACGGCGCACGCCCATCAACATGCGTGGCTTGCTGCGGACACACGTCGATGGGCATAATGGAAGTTGATTCGGTCGGAATGACTGAAACAACGGGCTGTATCAGCCTCGCTTCTTGGCAACCTTGTCGGCGCGCTTTTCCATCATCGTCTTGGCGGGTTTCTTCTTGGTCGTTTTTTTCTGCGTCATACCCTTAGCCATTAGGTGTCTCCTCTACTGCTACTGTACGGATGAATAATATCGGACTGCGACATGATTGCCGCCCCCACTTCATATCCCAATTACGCAAGAATTGGAATGGGTATCTAAATATTTTCGTCGATTGACTTCGTCTCCTGCCCACTGTACAGCTTCCTGCAGTCGAATAATCTGTCTGTCTGACCGGCCACGGTCTCTGGAGGGGCGCCATGGGAAATTCTTCGGGCAATAAGGAGCGAGAGGAGTTTGCCGATGCGATCAACCGTGCGGCGTTCGGCAACGAACGTGTGCTGTTACGCAGACGTGGCCGAGCGGTCGCCGCGGTAGTACCCATCAATGATCTCCGGCTCCTAGAGGCGCTGGAAAACCGTATCGATCTCGTCGATGCCCGCGAAGCTCTAGCTCAAGCGAACAAAAAGGGGGCTCGGGCCCTTGATGCCATATTGAAAGAATTGGGGGTGTGATTGCACCGGACCGTCTCCACAGTTTTCGTGGCCCCTCCAGCCGAACAACAACTCGGGGCATTGGTTAAGCCTCTTCGAACACTTCTCGCGAAACGGCTCCTTGCACTCCGCTCCATCCCCAATCCCAGCGGCGCCACGAAGATCGAGGGCCTGGAGCATCTCTATCGGATTCGCGAGGATAGCTATCGGGTGATCTATGTAATTCGAGGGCAAGAACTCCTCGTACTGTCTATCAAACGCAGCACGCAGAGAGATCATCGTATCGGTTCCTAGTCGAACGCACCATTCACAATCTGCTGATAGTACGACTCCAGCATGAGTACGCGAGCTGGTTCGACAATGACCAGCTGGCGTTGATCAAAGGTATTCGCACAATACAGATAGACTCCCTCCTCTGCCTGCCCGAGTTCGACATGCAACTGACGACCGTCCGACTCCTGACGCGTCGTTTCTCTGAGCAGACGCTTATCATGAATCTGTTCCCAAACACGCTGTGCGGAAGGCCAATGGTTCTCATAGAGCGGTGCGTCCTGGTCGGTGGCATCGGTCTTAAACTGCATGGGATCGCACGGGGGGCCTTCGTCTGGCTCCGGCGATTCATCCCAGTGAAGCGTACTCCCCGCTTCAGTCCCCAACAGATAGAACGGGCCGTCGTCAGCCACTTCCTCGACGAGCCGGTATCGAACTAATTCTGGCTGCTCGATCAGCCAGAGCCCTCGTGCGGCCAGGGCCCGCTGCAATGAAACTCGTCTTGCCAACTGACGGGTTTTCTCAAACACAATCATGCGGCCCTTCTGGGCTAGCAACGCGCTGAGCCGATCCAGTCGAATGTCGAGACCTGTTCGTTGCTCAAACAGGGCCTGCTGCTTCGAATCATGCGTACGTTCGAACGTCTGCCAATTGTGACTTGGAATCCCCGGATCCTGCTCAGCCTGCACCAGCGAATGGGTGGCAACAATCAGATCATGCTGTCCCGCAATGGTTTGTAACTCGACATCGACACACTCGAACCGGAGATTGCCCAGGCCAAGCCCTTGAGCTCTCTCCCGTGCGACTGTAATCGATGCCGGTGAACGATCGACGCCGACAAACTGTTTCTCAGGGAATTGTGCTGCATAGAAGGTTGTCAGGATTCCGACTCCACAACCGAAGTCGAGGATGTGGGCGGCATCTCCAAGACGTGCCGCCACACGTGAACCGACCTCGATATAGTACTCGTAGCGCTGACTGTAGAGGACCGGAAGAATCTGCGGCTGAGCACTCCGGTCGTAGAAGGCAACTTCATCGAGATGCCCCCCTTCGTGCCTTTGTTCAACTACTTTTCTGAGTTGAATCAGATCAGTAGGAGACAGCTCTATCCGCTGCCAAGCGAAATAGTCCGCGTCGGACGTAAACCGTTTGAGACCCCACCGGGCCATGTGCGAGTGAAGCGATTGTCGCAGTGCGTTATTAGTCATTGAGGGACCTCGCCACACCAGGTCAAAGCGGTTCCCAGAGAGACGCGCAAGGAGTCCGAACCACGAGACCGACGCGTTGAGGGTACCGTGAGTGGCTTAAACGGGTGAGACCGAAGCTGGAGAGTGTTTTCGCAGGCGACTACGGTCTCTTCAGCATGATCGCGTCAAAATACGCCTCCGGCACCGGATGCGGATAGCGTAGCTGACCCGAGCCAAAGGCCACATACTTTTCACAGGTCAACTGCTCAAGACCGATCGGGCCCTTGGCATGAAGACGTGAGCCACTGAGCCCGACATCGGCGCCCATCCCGTAGCTGTCACCGGCATTGAGCCGAGACGACGCATTGACGAACACCGCGCTGGCATCCACTTCCCGCGTAAACCGCAGAGCCGACTCATAGCTCGTAGTCGCGATGACGGCAGTGAGACATGGGCCATGCGCCACAATGTGCGCCAACGCCTCATCGAGATCCGCAACCATTTTGACGGCGAGCACAGGCGACTGAAATTGGGTATCCCAGTCCTCCTCTTTCGCCGGGATAATTGAAGCATGTCCGGTCATCGCCATCTGTCCCATGAGGGCCATGGTCTTTGGACAGGCCCGAACCTCGATCTTAAATTCTTCGAGCATACGATTTACCAGTGGCGGCAAAAACTGCCGCCCAATCACCTGTTGCACAAGCAGCGTATCGAGCGAATTCGATGCCACAGCCTTCTGTACCTTGGAATTGATCGCCACATTCTGAGCCATCGGCATATCCGTGTCGGCATCCACGTACATCTGTGTGAGCCCCCCGTCGTAGCACAGCACCGGCATCTTCGCCTGTTCCACAATGGATTTTCGGAGGCCGACCCCGCCACGCGGGATAATCGCATCAAGACTTTTTCCTGCCCGAATCAGCTCGACCGCCACCTCTTTTTCTGGACGCTCGATGATAATCCATGCACCGACCGGCACCCCACTTTGCTCCGCAGCTTCGCGTAGCCCGACTCCAATAACCTCCTGCGTCATTCCCCACTCCGGAGCGCCACGAAAGACACACAGATTACCCGACTTGAAACAGAGTGCGATCGATTCCACGGTAATGAGCGGGCTCAGTTCTGATACCACACCAATGACTCCGATCGGAACACGAACACGACTGACTTGCAATCCGTTCGGTCGTTCCACTCGCGAGGTAACACTACCAACCGGATCCGGCAGATCTGCAATCATACGAAGACAATCCACCATCTCTTGAATATCGCTCGCAGTCATGCGCAAGCGGGCCACGGCGGCCTTCATCCGATCCTTTATGACATCAGCCTCGAAGGATTTCCCAACCGCATCCACATCTTTCTCGTTTGCCGCCAGAATCTTCTCTTCGTCGGCCGCTAATCGATCAGCCATCGCACGAAAGGCGTTCTCTTTGAACGGGCCAGATAGGAGCGCAAGCCATCTCGCCGTCTTCTTACACTCTTTCAATAGCCTTTCGATATAAATCTTCACGGGAACTTCATGCATGCTAAACCTCGCAAACGTGAGTGACACAGTCATCACAGCACAATTGGCATTGGACTATAGCACGCGGTTTTTTTTCACGTAAAGCAGAGGATCGGCGGCCTGATACTTCCAACTGCGCACATAGGACGAGCACCATTTCTAACGATACTCGCTCCAAGGTTGTCTGTTTCTCTCTTAAGAATGGCACCCATGCAGGTCCTACTGCGACCGTCGAGCACGCACAGTCTGATCGTACGCGCTTCGGGAGCAAGGGACCTGCATCAAAACTATCAGCACAGTGACCACGAGATTGACGAGAACGCCAGTATAACTCCCGCCCAGATATTGTCGCCGAGGAGCTGCGTCCGGCTCTACATCGGTCACTGACGGAAGCACATCACGAAGCCACACCCTACACACCACATCCAGCCGTGACCAATTCTCCCGCGCAAGGAGAAAATTTGCTAGAATGCGAAACACTCACAATCCTATGGTATGCTCACGCACATTCGATGATTGACCTGCGCAGCGATACAGTCACGAAACCCACTGATGCCATGCGACAAGCCATGGCGCGCGCGGACGTGGGAGACGATGTCTACGGTGAAGATCCCACCGTGAATCGCCTTCAAGAGATGGTGTCCGCGATGTTTGGGAAAAAGGCCGCGCTCTTCGTGCCGTCCGGCACGATGGGCAATCAACTTGCTATTCGCCTCCACACGCAACCAGGCCAAGAAGTCATCGTCGAAAGCACCGCGCATATTGTCCGATATGAACAAGGCGCGGCCGGAGCGCTGGCAGGAGTGCAACTTCATTGGGTCTCGGGAAATCGCGGTCTCATTTCATCCGAACAGGTTGAGGCAGCCATCCGCCCCAAAGAACCGCATACGGTTCAAACTGCGCTGATCTGCCTAGAGAACACCCATAACAGCGGCGGCGGGACGATTTATCCCCTGGCGACGATTGAACGGATTCGCGCAGTGGCTGCCACCCATGGTATCCCCATGCATTTGGACGGCGCACGCCTGTTCAATGCCATCGCAGCCACCACCCTACCACCGGCCTCGTATGCCCAGCACTTCGACACCCTGTCGGTCTGTCTCTCGAAAGGACTCGGGGCGCCGGCCGGCTCACTCTTATTAATGAATGATCTGACCCTGCTCGATAGAGCCAAGCGACTGCGGCGTATGTACGGCGGTGCCATGCGGCAGTCCGGCGTCCTCGCAGCAGCCGGCATCTATGCGCTTGAGCATCATCTTGGGCGACTGAAAGAGGATCATGACCATGCCAAGCGACTGGCGCGACAGCTACAGCACCTTTCCACGGTCAGGATCAATCCTCAAGACGTCGACACGAACATCGTCATCTTTGGAGTGCTCGGCCACCGCCTGGGCCCCTCAGCCATCGTGGCCGCATTAAAACAGGAGGGGCTCTTAATCAATGCCATCGGCGGCAACAGCTTTCGTGCTGTGACCCATTTAGATATCTCCAGTGCCATGGTCGAAGAGGCCTGCACGATCTTTACCCGTGTATTGGGAGGCTAGCCTCCGGCCCCGCGCTTCCCTCCCCTGACCATCAGCACGGCAGGAGACGCGCATAATCACGAAGGGTCAGACATCCGCGCATTGACACTGCTCGCACTGAAATCTAGAATGCCGCGCAATGGAGCCTCAATGCCGCTCGACGTTGTATCGTTCACACATATCAGCCGAATCCTTGGGGTCACCGACTCGCTTGGGCTGAGCCGCGAGTGGGTTGAAATCCCGTTGTCCCCGGAAAGTCCAGGTGTCGTCAGACGATTGACCAATGGCAAGTTGGAAATCATCGTCGATGCGGACCAACCGTTCGAGGACTGGCTGGAATTGCTCCCACAACACATTCAGCGCATACAGGGAGCCTAAACATGGATAGCCCCACCGCTCACCCTCTCCCGACATCAGAAGAATTGCAGGCAGAGCTCCTGGCCATACCGGAACCACCTGAACAACCGGACCCGATCGACGAACCGGGATTCGAAGAGCTCGTCACAGTGGCCTTGCGCCATGTCCGTGGCCGCCGTGGAGGCGATCTTGTGACTGTCATTCTGGTGGGGTCCAGCGTTCGGCGCGCGATTACAACTCACAGCGACATCGACCTGATTGCGCTTGTGAAAGGACAGGCCGATGGCCATGAAATCGTCCGTGTTGCCGACCGTCTAGCGGATATCCGCTATCGCGGACACCAGGAGTTTGAGGAGGATCTTCCCTACTCACCGCGCCTCCCGTCTCTCCTGCGGAAAGCCCGCATCCTCTTCGATCATGACAATATCGGAGCCAGGCTTATCGAGCGCGCCAACCAACGATTCCGACAAGGGCCGCCCCCTGTCAGCATTAATGAACAGATTCGAATGAAAGCGGAATGTTTCCATGTACTGGGAAAAGCGAGGGATCTCGCCGACAAGCCGGCAACTGCCCAGTATCTCCTCTCGATCTTCTTCGATGACATTATCACCGCGTTCTTCCGGCTACGGGGCTTCTGGTTAACCGCACCAAGTGACGCGCCAAAATTCATCGCCTCCCGCGATGCGGGGCTGGGTGACCTAGCCGGGCGGTTCTTGACTGCAGCCACTGTACCTGAGCGACTCAACTTTGGCCGCGATCTTGCCGATACTCTTTTTAAGGACGTACCGAATCCTGCCAGGATCGACTGACGGGATTCTCGGATTGGTTATCTGACGGCTATCGCATGAGGCATGTCAGCCATTCATCCTTGGGTGCGAATAGAGGACAGAAACCTCACGTGAATCGTGCTCTCTGCGATAGCGTTAGGCAGGCCCCCACTTCTGATGTAGGCTAAGATAGAGGCCACAGTGAAGCAAAGAGATCGAGCTCATTGATTGACTAACTTGAACCTTACAGAACACAGCCGGTTTTTTTCAGTACCCTGAAAAAAGGAGCCACTATGGACATCGGGTTTATCGGACTTGGGAAGATGGGCATGAACATGGTCACTCGATTACAGCGTGACCGGCATCGGGTGGTGATCTATGATCGATCGGCAGATCTGATCAAACAGGCTGAAAGCATTGGTTGCATCGGAGCCTCTTCGTTAGCAGATCTCGTCGGCCAACTCAAAGCTCCACGCGCAGTCTGGATTATGGTCCCATCCGGCGCACCAACAGAGGAAACCGTTCAGGCCGTTGCAGCACTGCTCCATCCAGGCGACACCGTGATCGACGGCGGCAACACCAGATTTCATGACGATGTTCGACGGGCCGGGGACCTCAAGAAGAAACAACTGCATTATGTCGATGCGGGAACCAGCGGAGGCATCTGGGGATTGAAGATCGGCTACTGCCTGATGGTCGGTGGCGACAAGGCGCCGGTAGAACAACTCGCACCAATCTTCACAACGCTGGCGCCCGAACAAGGCTGGGCTCACGTTGGTGGGGTCGGCGCGGGGCATTACGTAAAAATGGTGCATAATGGAATCGAGTACAGCATGATGCAGGGGTATGCGGAAGGCTTCGAGCTGATGGCGAAGAGTGAGTACCAGCTTAACCTCGCAAAGATCGCAGACCTTTGGATGCACGGCAGCGTCGTCCGCTCTTGGCTCTTGGAATTGGCGGCCGGCGCCTTGAAGGAGGATCCGCGGCTGGAACAGTTGAAGGGCTATGTGCAGGATTCCGGTGAGGGTCGCTGGATGATCGCCGATGCGATCGAGAAGGATGTGCCAGTCCCGACACTCACGACGGCATTGTTCACTCGATTCCGATCGAGGCAGAGCGAATCCTTTGCGGAAAAGATGCTGGCCGCGTTGCGAAATGCCTTTGGCGGCCACGCGGTTCGCCGATAACCCTGGAGCCCTATGCCACCGAATAGCTCACGTATCGATATTAGGCCTTCACAGGAAACGATTCCCCCTGTCGAACCCTGTACCCTCGTCATCTTCGGCGGTTCCGGCGATCTGGCGCGTCGGCGTCTGATTCCTGCCCTCTATAACTTACTCCTCGATGGCCTTCTTCCTCCAAACTATGCCGTGATTGGCTTGGGCCGCACAGCGATGACCGACGAGGAATTTCGTGCAACAGTTCGAGACGGCGTCATCTCACATTCTCGGCAAGCCTTGGCAGAGGACAAGTGGAAGGACTTTGCGCCACACCTCTTTTATGTGTCGGGAGGAAATGATGACCCGAACACCTACGCCAGGTTGAAGACCCGAGCAGAAGACATCGAACGGAACCTTCAGTTACCCGGCAACCGAATTTTCTATTTGAGCATCCCTCCCAGTTCATTTGCATCCGTGTGTGAGGGGCTTGAGCAAGCTGGATTGGCCACGAAGCCGGAATCGCAGACGCCCTATGCCCGCATCATCGTCGAAAAGCCGGTCGGCCGCGATTTGGCCTCTGCCCAGGCCATCAACCGCGTGACAGGACGCGTGTTCGACGAATCGCAGATTTTCCGCATCGACCATTATCTCGGGAAGGAAACGGTTCAAAATCTGATGGTCGTCCGGTTCGCCAACAGCATCTTCGAACCGATCTGGAACCACAAGTATATCGATCATGTGCAGATCACCGTGAGCGAAGCGGAAGGCGTCGGGACCAGAGCGAGTTATTACGAAGAGGCCGGTGCATTGCGCGACATGGTACAGAATCACATGCTGCAGCTGCTCTGTTTGGTGGCGATGGAGCCCCCCTACTCGCTCGATCCGGATGTGGTGCGCAACGCGAAAATGGAAGTCCTCCGCTGTCTCAGGCCTATTACCGATCAGGATGTTGAACACGTCACCGTCAGAGCCCAATACAGTGAAGGGACAGCCCATGGCACGCCCATTCCAGGATATCGCCGCGAGAACGGAATTCATCCCGATTCCAAAACCGAAACCTATGTCGCACTCAAATGTTTCGTGGAAAACTGGCGCTGGGACGGCGTGCCCTTTTATCTGCGCACCGGGAAAGCACTCCCTCATCGCGCCAGCGAGATTGCGGTACAATTTAAGGACATCCCGCACATCCTGTTCAACACCAATCCACAGCAGCCTCAACCGCCGAACGTATTGGCGTTACGTATCCAGCCTGAGGAAGGCCTCTCGCTCCGCATCGTCTCGCGCGTGCCCGGCACGCGCGCACAAACGCACCCGGTAGAAATGGACTTTCAATACAGCGATGTCTTCGGACGCCCATCACCAGAAGCCTACGAGCGATTGCTTCTAGATGTGATGGCCGGTGATGCCTCCCGGTTCATGCGACGTGACGCCGTTGAAGCATCCTGGGCCTGGGTTACTAAGATTCTAGAAGGGTGGCAGCGGCAAGGATTGCGATGGCTGCCTGAATACCAAGCAGGATCCTGTGGACCGGTCGAGGCCGATCGGCTCATTGAAAAGGACGGACGAACCTGGCGGACCTTGTGAACATTCAGGTCATATCAGTCGCAACTGCTTGAGAATTTCCTCGCTAGTTCCCATCCCGCCGATAAACCGCTCGAACGCTCCTTGGTGATAGAGCGCAAGCACCGGCAATGAGCGAACTTCCAGCTCTGCTGGAATCTGGAAATTCTCTTCGACATTCATTTTTAGGATCAGCATTTTTCCCGCTACATCAGGCTCAAGTTTCTCAAGTTCACGCAACAGCGCTCGGCAATTCCCGCATCCTGGCTTCCAAAACTCTACCAATACCGGCACCGTCGACTGTTCAACCATGTCATCAAAGTCTCGATCGGTCACATCGAAAATCATTGACCTATTCCTGCACTCTTGGAAACGCCTTAGCAAACACCTGGTCATAGAGTAACTGGGCTAACAGCCGGTACCCCCCTGTCGTCAAGTGCAGCCCATCATTGGAATATTGAGCCGCGAGTTGGCCTGTCTCCGATTCTATCGTCGCGGCAAACAAATCGATCCAGGGAAGACCTTTGACGAGAGCATATTCTTGGATAAGGCTATTCAGTTGAGTACGACGGGACAGATGCTGCCCGATCCAGGCCTCCGCATCAGGCCCTCCACCGGCAACATCCACTCGAATGGAAGGTACCGTAACTGGGATCGGCACGACCTGTGTGGCTCGAGCCGATTCATACATCTTCACCAGATTCCTCATGATCTCCGCCGGCTGTGCGTTCCACCCCAAATCATTGGTTCCCCCTAGCAAGACCACATAGCTCGGTTGTTGCTGCAAGACGTCGCGCCGAAACCGCATTGCCATTTCACCGGTCAGCTCCCCACGGATCCCGCTTACCGACACCCGCACGGACGGCCCTGTCAAGTCTTGCAGAAACTGCCCATAGGGAGTCTCACCTCCCTGAGGCTTATCTGCCGTGGGCGATTGAAACCCAGCCGTAAGGCTATCCCCAAAACACAGAATGTGAGGCAAGGCGATCATGACGATACAGCGGATTCTACCGGGCTGACGATGACGGCACAATGCCCTCTCGTCAGCAACCTGATCCTGGAAGAATCCCTGGGTAATTCCTCGGTGGTCATCAGGTTGAGAGAGGCTATTTGCTTGACGATTCGGCACCTCCAGGGTACGACTAAAGGCCATGGATGAACTCACGACAGAGAGCAGCGCTCTGCCGCTCTCTCCCATAAAAGCGCCACCGAATCCGGAATTGGCCTCCGTCAAACGACTTCTCACTCTCTTGGATAGAACGGCAAAGTCCAGCCGAACATACGGAGCCACGAACCCCGTCGCGCAGACGTTCTTCCAGCAGTTATTCGAGGGACTCACGGCTCACCTCGCCACCTATTCTAAATTGGCTTTTCTTGTTCAACGCTCCGAGCTGTACTTCGGCGGGGAAGTGGTCTATCGATCTGAGCAGGAGTCGAGCAATGAAAGCGTGGCATTTAAGCTCTACTCGGATGGTATTCGAGAGCTCACATTTCTCGAAGGTCTCCCTGCTAAAGATCTCTCCTACTTGCTTGACTCGCTATGGGACAGCCTCGATCCTGATGAAGAAAATGACGACGACATTGTCACGCGTTTATGGTCAAAGAACCTTTCCACCATCACCCTGGTCACCGCCGAAGAAATTGCGAAGGTCTCGACCGTCGGAGATGTGTTTGCCCTGCCTGTGGCTGGAACGATGGCGGCATCGACATCGAGCCTACGGGATCTTCTTGATCAGGAACAAGCCAAAGCTAGGAAAGAGAGAGAACTTGGACCCGAGGGCAGCAGTTCCACAAGTCAGAAGGCTTCTAGCGGGGGGGCCGGCAGATTCCAATCTGGTCACATAGGCTATGACGTCACTGAAGAGGAACTCGCCGCGCTGGCAAAAGAGATCGAGACTGAGAGCGCCAGAGACAACACGACATACCTATTGGACATGCTTACCGCAATCTTGGCCTCGGAAAAATCTCCGGCGATTCTCGCCAAGCTGATTGACCTCTGGGGAAACGTCATCGACTCATTAACAGCCCAAGGTAAATGGTCCTTGCTCGACAGCGTCCTTGGACTTTTACACGCCACCGCGAAAATCAGGCCGGATCTCAGTGAGAGTCACACGGTACAACTGGCAGCCCTGCTCGACAACCTGGCTCGACCTGAACGCATGAGGATGATTGAGACCTATTTAAATAGGACTCCCGGTGCGAGCATGGAAGGATTGCCGCCTGTGTTGCTGGCCCTGACCCCAAGAGCCGTTCCCGCCCTCTGCGCGCTCTTAGCTACTCTAGAGGCGACAGCCCATCAGGCGATTGTGATGGAAGCCCTGGCGATACTCGCAAAAGATCAACCGGATCACGTGCTGCGTGGTTTGTCCGACCGCCGCCCTCGATATGTGAAAAATCTGCTTACAATCCTCCTCAAATGGAACAATCCACGATTTCTTGATTCTATCGAAAAACTGGTGCGCTACCCTGACGCACAGGTACGGAAGGAGGTCGTGCGAGCGATCGGCATCCTCCGTCCCAACGGCAATGGGATAAAACTGGTTTCGTTCGTGAATGACGCCGAGGAGCCGGTGCGGTTAGCGGCGCTCAAGCTGCTCATGAGCAGTCAATATAAGGTGCCCTACTCCACCTGGTCGCCCCTCGTATCAACAGATAGCTTTATGGATCGGGCCCTCAGTGAAAAACGCGCCATACTTCTCGCTATGCGCGCGACCAGCGGCGATGAAGTCATTCCACACTTTGAAAGCTTGTTGACGGAACGGTCATGGACCAACCGGAAAAAGAAAGAAGAACTTGCCATGCTCGCGGCCGAAGTATTGGGTAGATTGGCCACCCCTGCAGGCCTCGCCACCCTTGAGCTCGGTCAGAAAAAAGGTGGCAACGCCGTCCGCCAAGCCTGCTCAACTGCGCTTGCTCAAGCCCAGCGGCAACAGCTCAAACAGGCAGCGTCATGAGTAAGGACTTATTCCTGTGAGTGACTTCAAAATTAAAGAGGCTACGGTTGTGAACGAGCAGGCTCAGCCGATCCTTACCCACGAAAAATCTCTCTCACACAAGATCGCTCGAGGGTCTGAAGCCGGCGACATTCTTGACCAACAGATGATCATGCTGGGCATTCAGTTGGTCACACAACTGAATGTCCTGATCAAAACATCTCGCATCTACGATCGCACCAACGCCGCGCTGGATAAGCCTGTTGATACGATGCTGACTCTGATTAAAACCATGGCGCATGACCACCCGGTTACCCTCCGGCTACAGAACGATTTCCTGTTTCTTGCAGAGAGCCACCTAAAAGTCACTGCCCAGCAGATGGCTGTTGTGACTAGTTTTATTGATGCCTTGAATGTCTGGAAGATCGGCGGCGTGTCGTTCGCGTATACCGCGGAATCGAAGGATCTTCGTGAATTTGCCGCGCTCTTTGTCACGCTTGATCCTGACAATAACTCAATTGACGACTTTAGAAGGGAAATTACGGGCCGAGGGATCAACGGTATCGAGTTGGAAGAACAACGTGAAGCGCAAATCAACGAGGGGGACGAATCAGGGGACAACAAGGGATCCGGAACAGCGGAAAACAAGAGTCCAGGCGACACAGCGAATGCCGATCCAAACGCACAACGGAAAGGGAACGCGAAGAACGGCTATGCCAAAATGGCGGGATCAGTGGGAACTCTCACACAGTCAGCCCGTGAGGGAGGAACGGTCAGTTTTAAGCACGCGAAACGCGCAATCCAAAACATAGTCGACCTCATGATGGACGATGAGGCCACGGTCCTCGGGCTCACCACTCTTCGTTGCCACGATCAATACACACATAACCATTCTGTCAATGTCTCGCTGCTGTCCATTGCACTGGCCAATCGCGCTGGCTATCCCAAGGCAGAGCTGGCCGACCTAGGCCTTGCCGCGCTGTTTCATGATTTGGGCAAATCTACCATTCCCGTCGAAGTACTGAACAAGCCCGGGGAGTTTACCGATGAGGACTGGGTAGCCATGCGCAATCACCCCACAGAGGGAGTGCTGGCTCTTTCAAAGCTGAGAGGCATCACGAATCTTCCCGGTCGCATGGCGGCGGCCTCCTTCGAACACCACATGAACCTGGACTTCTCTGGTTACCCGAAGCTGAGTGTTCCATGGACAGCCTCACTCACTGGTCGCATCCTCACGATTGCAGATTGTTACGACGCCATGACCTCCTCTCGTGTCTATCGTCGGGAACCCATGTCGCCATCAAAAGTGTTGAACATGATGTTTTCCAAGTCTGGCAAGGCCTTCGACGCGGTCCTGCTCAAGCTGTTCGTGAACTGCGTCGGCATCATTCCCATCGGCAGCATGGTGATGCTGGACACAAGCGAGCTAGCCGTCGTGATCAAACCAGCGTTAGACAAGGTGAACGCCGAACGACCATTCGTCAAAGTCATCACCGACTCACAGGGGAACCCCATCGATCAAGGCCGCGAGATAGACTTGGCCGAAAAAGGTGAAACTGGGAGTTTCCGCGAGAGCATAATTCGTTTGATCGATAATACCGAATATAAGTTCGACACCAGCCGATACTTCGTCTAACCTTCGCACAACACAATCCCTTGACAGAGCCTAGTCTCCCCGCTATTCTCGCAGCAGTTTCGTTGTCGAATTATTTATCAACAAGGAGCGCGTGGTATGCATACAAAAGGAATCCTCTTGGGGCGGATTGCCCTTCCCTTGGTCGCCGCGGGTATTATGCTGCTCGCCTCTCTTCCTGCTGCGCAGGCTACCGAGGCCTTCAAAATGGGCGTCGTCGATCCTCAGGCCGTCTTAGAGAAATCGAAAGCGGGCAAAAAAGCCTTGGATGGGCTCAAAGAATACGTCTCCACCAGACAAAAGTTATTGTCCGGCGACGAAGAGGACTTGCGTAACACGGAAAAGACACTCAAGGAGCAAGCCGCAAAGTTAAGCGACACCGAGAAAAAAGAAAAAGAAACACAATTCCGCACCAAGGTTCAAGAGTTTCAGAAACGCGCGCAGGAATTTAATCAGGAACTGCAGGGAAAACAGAAGGAATTGGTCGATGAGTACATGAAGAAAATTTCCTCGGCCACAAAGAGCGTGGCAGAAAAAGGTGGGTTTGCCCTTGTCGTCGATAAAGGCAGCGAACAAACGGTCAAAATCGTCATCTACAACAAGGACGCCGTTGATTTAACCGATCAGGTAATCAAAGAATTCGATCGAGTCAGCAGCAAATAACCACCCCGACCATGAATGGGGCCTCAGCCTCTCTGAGGTCCCATCAAGACTCTATCGGGTAACCAGCTTCCCGCCAGGCTTTGATTCCCCCATCCATCGACACTACATTCGTATAGCCCATTTGCTGAAGCGCATCGGCAGCTAAGACCGACCGGTAGCCGCCTCCGCAGTACAGCAAAATCGCCTCCTCTTTATGAGGAATACGCGTTTCCACATCGCGTTCGATAATCCCTTTTCCGAAATGACAGGCATCTTTAGCATGATCCTTCACAAATTCGCGATCTTCACGCACATCAAGAAAATGTACCACCTCACCCCGATCGAGCATAGTTTTAGCCTGCGCCACCGTACATTCCTTGATGCGCACTCGTGCGGCATCTACCAACTTGAGAAAACCAGGATTATGTTGCATCCCCGTTACCTTCCCTGTCTTGATTCAAAATAAATTCGTTTGCTCGATCCCCGGCCTGCGAAAAGTGTGAGGAATCGCTAGGCGATGTAGCGCCGACAATCCAGCCTTACGTCTGGAGACCTCAAATAATTGTTCGATGATAGCCCAATAGGGGCCTGCGCCGCGGTGGCGATCGAAGAAGGCACTCTCGTTGATCGCTCCGCCTCGTACATCCTGAATTCGATTCGTGATTTTGGCGATTCGATCTGGAAACGCGGCAGCCATTCGCTCCATGAACACCGGCACCACGGGTCCAGAAAGACGCAGCAGCGTCGCCGTCGCCTCTACTGCCCCGGCTTGTTTCGCTCGGGCCAACAGATCAGGTACATCCTCATCATTGAGACCTGGAATAATTGGAGACAACGAGATGCCAGTGGGAATCCCGGCGTTCGCCAATGTCGCCATCGCTTCGAAGCGTCTTCGACTGGAAGGCGCATGGGGCTCAACCTTCCGTGCCACCGCATCGTCTGAAAACGGAATGCTGAAATATACGTGAACTGACGCCTCCTACTGCAACCGACGCAGCACATCTAAATCGCGCAGCACCAACGCCCCTTTTGTGATGATCCCGACCGGATTCCGATACTCAGCACAGACCTCGAGGCAAGCCCGCGTCAACCCCAGTGAAGCTTCCAGTGGTTGGTAACAGTCGGTATTCCCCGAGAACAGAAGCAATTCGCCCTTCCACGAAGATTTCTCGAATGTCCGGCGGAGCAGAGTTGCAGCCTCCCGCTTGACGATGATCTTGGACTCGAAATCAGTCCCGGCACCGAACCCCCAATACTCATGCGTCGGTCTGGCATAACAATACGCGCATGCGTGGAAACAGCCCCGATAGGGATTGAGGCTCCATCGAAAAGGCAAATCGGGACTCTCATTCCGGCTCAGAATGTCACGGGTCGCATCTTCAAACATCTGCAGCTGCACATAGGGAGCAGGCTCTAAGAGATCTCGGTGCTGCGACTCAAATGGGTTAGGTGGATTCATCACCGTGCGCATCTGGGTATGGTCCTCAATCCACCCGCTTCTGTCAACGGGAAATCCCTGCCTGCCAGAAGGAATGCCATGGCGTGATTGATTGACTAACCCCTACCTCGATGCTAGATTCCAGCCGCTTTCTGGAACATTCTTCAATGTATGATCTTCGCACGCTTCGCGACAATTTAGACGCCATCCGTGAACAGCTTGGCCTCCGTGGCGCCGACGTTACCTGGGAAAGGCTGCGCACGCTGATCGAACAACGTCGCACCTTGACAGGCCAAGCCGAGCAACTTCGCCACGAACTAAAAAATGGATCGGACGAGGTTGCCAAGCTGAAGCGAGAAAAGCAATCAGCAGATGCCTGCATGGCTGCCATGAAGGCCGTCGGTGAACGGATCAAGACGATCGAAGACGAACTGCGAAATGTTGAAGCGACCCTCACCGATCTGAATCTCCGCATCCCAAATCTTCCACATTCGTCGGTGCCGATAGGGAAAGGCGCGGGCGACAATAAGGAGACGCGCAGGTGGGGATCCCCACCTATACTGACTGCGCCACCCAAGAATCATTGGGAACTCGGCGAAGCTCTCGGCATTCTGGACTTCGACCGTGCAGCGAAAATCTCCGGCGCACGGTTTGCCGTTCTAACCGGTGCCGGTGCGCGACTCGAACGGGCACTCATTAACTATATGCTCGACCTTCATACGACACGACACGGCTATCGGGAAGTCCTGCCGCCATTTCTCGTCAATCGGTCAAGTATGACCGCAACCGGTCAGTTACCAAAATTCGAGGAAGATCTCTTTCGCCTGCGGGATGAAGACTATTTCTTGATTCCGACTGCCGAAGTGCCGGTGACCAATCTCCATCGAGACGAAACGCTCAGCGAGAGCGCACTGCCGATCAGGTATGCAGCCTATACGCCCTGTTTTCGCCGCGAGGCTGGTTCCTATGGAAAAGATACTAAAGGGCTCATTCGCCTCCACCAATTCAACAAAGTGGAGTTGGTCGCGTTTACTCTCCCAGAACAGTCGTATGAGGAACTTGAACGACTGACTAGCCATGCCGAAGCAATCTTACAGGGGCTAGGACTTCATTACCGAGTCGTCACCCTCTGCACCGGCGATATGGGATTCTCAGCGGCGAAGACCTACGATATCGAAGTCTGGCTTCCTTCCCAGAACCACTATCGGGAGGTCTCCTCCTGCAGCAACTTTGAAGCATTTCAAGCCAGGCGGGCTACTATCCGATATAAGTGCGCCGTCGAGAAAAAGGGTGTGAAAACTCAGTGCGTTCATACGCTCAATGGGTCTGGGCTGGCCGTCGGGCGCACGCTCGTAGCTATCCTCGAAACCTACCAGCAACCGGATGGAAGCGTCATGATACCGGAGGTATTACGCCAATACATGGGCGGAGTGGAGCGGATCAGGAAAGAATGAGATACTCGAGAGTAATATCCCGCCTCCAAGGATATTCCTACGGGCTTCGAGGCGGGTTACGGGTGATATGGAGGGGTGACGGAGCGGCCGAACGTGCCAGTCTTGAAAACTGGAGACCTCGCAAGGGGTCCGCGAGTTCAAATCTCGCCCCCTCCGCCAACCAGTCTGGACCAGAGATAGGCGTTCTCTGTTTCTCGTAGATTGTCACGATGTTCCGCTAAGATAGCCCTCGTGTGAGCGCCAGGTCTCTCCTCATCTGAGACGACTTCTCGGATATTTCGCAGGGTTTCTCTGAGCGGCCCTGTCTGAGTTCACTTTGACCAAGGTGAAAGTGGACTTCGAGTTCGTTTGACTGTTCTGCCCGCCAACGAGTCTGGAGTGTGGTGAGGCCTTCT
>JACMLT010000101.1 GCA_014379455.1 Nitrospiraceae bacterium | reverse complement strand
TTGCGGCGGGAATTTCAATGAAAATGGTCATCATCATCGTTGCCGGAACACTCGTGCTTGGCATGGGAGGGGCGTTCGCGCTCTTTAAGCTCATGGCGGGAGGACACAGCGGAGATGATCACAAAGCCGAGGAGCCGGTTGCGAAGGCGGCAGGGCATGGTGAGGCGGAAGCAAAACCGAGCGCCGCGAAAGGCAGTGGTCCCGGTGCGATATACGATGTCGATCCCTTCATCGTGAACTTAGCGGATACGCCGGAGGTGCGCTATTTGAAACTGACCGTGAAGTTGGAACTCGAAAATCCAGATGCATCAGCCGAACTCGCCAGCCGTGTTCCGCAGCTACGCGACACGATTCTTGTCCTTCTGACCAGTAAGGATGCGGCATCGATCCGAACTCCTCAGGGTAAGTTTCAGTTGCGGGATGAGATTACGCAACGGGTCAATAGCCTACTTCCCAAACCTGCTGTACGGGCCGCCTATTTTACGGACTTTGTTGTGCAGTAGCCGGGACACTTCGCCACTATGGAAAAAATACTCTCGCAAGACGAAATCGATGCCTTGTTGAAAGGAGTCGTCTCCGGGGAGGTTGAAACCCAACCCGAGGAAGAGGCGCAACCAGCCGGAGGAGTCAGGTCGTACGATCTGTACAATCAGGAGCGCATTGTCCGTGGACGCATGCCGACTCTCGAGTTGATTACCGACCGGTTTACACGGCACCAATCCATGTCCTGGAGCGCTCTGTTGAATACGAAGGTGGAGTTCAATATTGTCGGGACGCAAATTATGAAGTTCGGCGCGTTCATGAAGACCGTTCCGATTCCCTCCTCGCTGAACGTGTTTCGCATGGACCCGTTGCGGGGGAACGGTCTGTTTGTCCTGAACTCGTTCTTAGTCTACCTCATTGTGGATTATTTCTACGGTGGGAAGGCGCAAACGCATGTCAAGCCGGAGGGCCGAGATTTTACGCCGATTCAGTTACGGATCATCAAAAAGATTGTGCAGTTGGCGTTTGAGGATATGGGAAAAGCGTGGCGCGCTGCGCTCGCCGTCAAGATTGATCTGGTCCGTTCGGAAGTCAATCCTCAGTTTGCCATGGTGGTCTCCGCATCGGAGATTGTCTTCGTGACCACCCTCCAGGTTCAATTTGGGGAGACCACCAGCGACTTCTTTCTTGTGTATCCCTATTCGATGCTCGAGCCCATAAAAGAAAAGCTCTACTCGGGAATCGTCTCAGATCAACTGGAACAAGACGGCAGCTGGGCAATCCGGTTTCATGAAAAGCTGCAAGAGTGCGCGCTCGGTGTCACGGTTCGTCTGGGAACTGCATCGGTCAAAGTGAGAGATGTGTTGGACTTCGCGCCGGGCGATCTCATCCTCTTAGACCAACGACCCGGAGATCCGCTCGAGTGTTTTGTTGAAGGGTACCTGAAGTTTCAAGGGAGCCCTGGGGTCTCAAAGGGAAATCACGCCTGCCGTATTGAAAGGGTGATCGCGTAGCGAGTCACACGTTTGAGGAGTACTGTCCATGGCTGATAACGAACTGGTAAATTCTGGAGCGAAGGCTCCCACCCACGTGCCGTCTCCCTCGGCTCAACCGACTCCTGCGTCCTTTCCATCGCTTGACGGCGGAGGCGCGGCCCCTGCGCCCAAGAACATCGACTTTATCCTCGACATTCCGATGCAGGTGACCGTGCAGGTCGGGTCGACCAAGATGATCATTCGAGAATTACTACAGCTCGGGCAAGGATCGGTGATCGAGCTTGAAAAGCTCGCAGGGGAACCGATGGAGGTGCTGGTCAACAACAAACTGGTGGCGAGAGGCGAAGTCGTCGTGGTGAATGAAAAGTTCGGTATCCGCCTCACCGATGTCATCAGCGCGGCCGAACGCGTCCAGCAACTCGCGTAGGAGTCTGTCTGAGGCATTTCTTGATTCGGCCATTTGGCATAAAGGAGTGGGGACAACATGGTCGATTTTTGGGACAGCTTTATACGAATGGCATCGGCTCTAGCCCTTGTCCTCGCGCTCATGGGTGGACTGGTCGTCTTGGTTCGTCGATTTGGCGGTACTCGATTGTGCGCGCCTACGTCCACGCAGATGGTCCAGGTGCTCGGCAGCGGGTACATCGGCCCTCGGAAGACCATTTCTCTGGTGTCGGTTGCAGGGGAGTTCTTGATCGTCGGCATGACCCCGACAGATCTGGTGCCGCTCGGTCACATCACGGACCGGGAACGAGTCCAACAGTTTCTATCCGGGGCGGCGTCCGGTCGTTCAGTCGTGTCCGGCAGGCCGGCATCTCACAACGAGGTTCTGGGCCGAACGTGCGATGGGGCCGCAGAGACCAGAGGTGGCCATGTCGGCTGATGCCCGCGTATCCCCGCCGCTGACCGTTCATATGCAACGACCACAAGGCTATCGTACAGGTCTCCTGCTTATGGCCCTGGTCTGCCTGTTTCTTGGGATGACTCAGGATGCCATGGGCGGGGCGAATCCGTCTGTTACAATCGATCTCGGCCAGACGGGTCCCAAAGGGACCGCCGTCGTCCTCCAAATTCTTGCACTACTGACGGTCCTCTCCCTGGCGCCGGCCTTCTTCATCATGGTCACGTCTTTCACGAGAGTCGTGATCGTCCTTTCATTTCTCCGCCAGGCGCTTGGGACTCAGGCGGTGCCGCCCAATCAGATTATCATCAGTCTGGCCTTGTTCATCACGATGTTTGTGATGGCTCCAGTAGGGGAGGCCGTCTATAGCCAGGCCGTACAACCTCTGCTGGCAGAACAGATATCATATGAGGAGGCCTGGACCAAAGGTATTCAGCCGATTCGTGCATTTATGCTGAAACAGGTGCGCGATAAAGATCTCGAACTCTTTATCGAGCTGAGTAAGCGCCCGAAGCCTGAAACGGTCGATCAGGTTCCCATCCATGTGGTGATTCCTGCCTATATTTTGAGCGAATTGCGCGTCGCGTTTCAGATCGGGTTTCTCATCTATATTCCGTTCCTGATCGTCGACATGGTGGTGGCCAGCATCTTGATGTCCATGGGCATGATGTTGTTGCCTCCAGCCGTGATTTCCCTTCCGTTCAAACTCATTCTCTTTGTGCTGGCCGATGGGTGGAATTTGGTCGTTGGATCACTGGTGAAAAGTTTTCAGTAAATGAGACCTGAGAGGAGTGATCGAGATGACACCTGAGATGGTGGCAGAGATCGGGCGCCAAGCCATTGAAACCACACTAATCGTGTCTGGACCCATCCTGGGACTCGCCCTCGTTGTGGGGCTTGCTGTCAGTGTGCTGCAGGCAATGACGCAACTAAACGAAGCCACGCTGACCTTCGTGCCGAAAGTGCTGGCGGTGTTCGCCGGGGTGATTGTGTTTCTCCCCTGGATGTTGGGTGTGCTCACAGCGTTTATGACACAGCTGTTCTTGAATATTCCCAACTATGGACAGTAAGACGGCCTGATGTATTCGATCATGGGACAGTCATGACCACGGCGCCATCACTTCATCTTTTCTTGCCAGAATTCCAGTCGTTTCTGGTCTTGGTGTCTCGTATCGGGGGTATCGTTGCGGCATTTCCGATGTTAGGTGGGCGGACGGTTCCGGCTCAAATAAAAATCGCGCTTGTCGTGATGCTGGGGGTCGCCCTTTCACCGCTGATTCGACTTCCGCCGTTGTCACGGGACGCAATTGAAATGACGGCTGGGCTTGCGAGCGAATTACTCATTGGCTTGATGATCGGGCTGGCCGTTCGATTGCTGTTCGGGGCGCTTGAGGTGGCCGGTGATTTGCTTGGAACCCAGATTGGATTCGGTGCGGTGCAGCTGTTGGATCCCATGACCTCGCAACAGTCGTCGCTGCTGAGTGAGTATTTTCGAATCATTGCGTCGCTGGTGTTCCTGTCGGTCAATGCGCACATGGTGGTCGTGGCGGCCATCGTGTCGAGTTATGACGCCATCCCGCCATTCGGTGCCAGACTCTCGTCGGCTCTCGGCGAAGAGGTGCTTCAGCTGGCTCAACACATGTTTCTGGTGGCCCTGAAGCTATCGTCTCCGGTGCTCGTCGCCACGATTCTCATCAATGTTCTGCTGGCCATGTTGGGCCGAGCTGTCGCACAGATCAATGTCTTTGTGTTGAGTTTTCCCCTAACGATTACGGGAGGACTCCTGGTCTTAGGCCTGGCGTTACCCTTCACCGTCTCCCTGTTTGAACAGGAATTTACGGGATTACACGACACGATCGAAAGACTGTTGAGGGCGCTAGGTCATGGCTGAAGACCGCGATAACAAGACAGAACCGGCGACTGAGAAGCGGAAAGCGGACGCCCGCCGGGAGGGTAACGTTGCGGTGAGTCGCGATGTGACCACTGCGGCCTTGCTCTTCGCCGGCATCGGACTTCTGGCTCTCTTTGCCGGTTCGGGCGTTCATCAGCTGACGAATGTCACTCGTATGGGGCTTACGATGCCCTTCGACCGTGTGGTCCATGCCAGCCTGACGATTGAGCAGATTCATTCCTTGCTTATTGAGGTTGGTCTTAAGAGCCTGGTGCTTATGCTGCCGTTCATGGGCGGGTTGGCGATCGTGGGCATCGGCGCGTCCCTTGCTCAAACCGGGTTGCTGTGGAAGCCGTCTCTCCCGTGCGAGATCGGACGATTGAACCCGATCAAGGGATTGGGTCGCCTCTTTTCCCTCCGATCTGTTTCGGAGTTGATCAAAGCGTTACTCAAAATTGCCATTATCGGCGGCATCGGTGCATTCGTATTCGGACAGGATCTTCAGCGCCTTCCGGAGCTTGTGCACTATGACCTATGGGGGCTTCTGACCGTGATGGGGTGGCTGACGCTGAAAGCCGCGGCCATCATCGCGGGGGCGATCTCCGTGGTGGCGGGGGCGGACTTTCTCTATCAGCGGTATGAGTGGGAACGTTCTTTGCGAATGAGTCTTCAAGAAGTGAAAGAAGAACATCGTGACACAGAAGGCGACCCGATGATCAAGAACCGGGTACGCAGCGTTCAGCGGGACATGATGAGAAAGCGCATGATGGCAGCTGTCCCGAACGCAGATGTGGTCGTGACGAATCCCACACACCTTGCCGTCGCGCTTAAGTACGACACCGCGCGTATGTCTGCGCCCATCGTCGTCGCGAAGGGTGCCGGACACCTCGCAGAGCGAATTCGTGCGGTGGCCAGGCAGCACGGGGTCGTGGTCGTCGAGAACAAGTTTGTGGCCAGGACTCTCTACAAACTCGTCGATATCGGCAAGGAGATCCCTGCCGATCTGTACCGTGCCGTGGCTGAGATTCTTGCGTTTGTGTTTCGTGCGCGAGGGGTCACATCTGAGCAAGTCACCCGGTAAAGAGCAAGGAGAACATGGCATCCGAAACCAAAGCATTATCCCCCTCGTCGATCATTAAGCACCCGGATATTCTCCTATCACTCGGTGTGGTGGGCGTCATCATGCTGATGATCCTGCCGCTTCCACGGTTTTTCTTGGACCTCCTGCTGGCCTTCAACATTACGGTGTCAGTGGTCATCTTGCTCGTGGGGCTGCAAGTTCGACGTCCGATCGAGTTCTCGGCGTTTCCCTCCATTCTTCTCATCGTGACGTTATTTCGCTTGGCGCTCAACATTGCGTCGACACGCTTGATTTTGCTTCACGGCAATGAAGGCGCGGCTGCCGCAGGCGAGGTGATTCGGGCATTCGGCAATTTCGTCGTGGGAGGGAACTACACGGTCGGCCTCGTCGTGTTCTCGATCCTGGTCGTCATCAACTTTGTGGTCGTGACAAAAGGCGCCGGTCGAGTCGCCGAAGTAGCGGCTCGCTTCACGTTGGACGCGATGCCCGGCAAACAGATGAGTATCGATGCCGATTTGAATGCCGGACTGATCAACGAGACGGACGCGAGAAAGCGGCGGCGGGAGATTGCAGAAGAAGCCGATTTCTACGGTTCCATGGACGGTGCCAGCAAGTTTGTTCGGGGTGACGCCATTGCCGCGATCATCATTGTTCTGGTCAACATCATCGGGGGGTTGACGATCGGTATCTTGCAGCAGGGCATGAGTCCCGGATTGGCCGCGCAAACCTATACGCTCTTGACGGTCGGAGAAGGACTGGTTGCGCAGATTCCCGCGCTGTTTATTTCAACGGCCGCCGGCATCGTGGTGACGCGTGCTGCGGCGGATGCCGACCTCGGAGGCCAGATCACGCGGCAGCTGTTGTTTTCACCCAAAGCCGTCGGCACGGCTGCCGGAATCTTGTTGGCTCTCGGAGTTGTCCCCGGTTTGCCCCATCTGGCGTTTCTCGGGCTAGGGGGAGTCGCAGCCTGGTTCGCCTATCGATTGTCGCAGGAAGCAAAGGCGCCCCTAGAGCCGGCGCCCGTTTCCACGGCGCCGCAAGTTGAAAGCACCTCACCTCAGTTCGCTCCGCTTGACTTGATGGAAGTACAGGTAGGGTACGGTCTCATTGGGTTAGTGGAGGGCAAGCATGGGACCGCATTGCTTGATCGGATCAAAGGGCTCAGAAAACAGTTCGCGGATACGATGGGTTTTCTCCTACCGCCCATCCATATTCGGGATAATTTACAGTTACGCCCCAACGAATATGCCGTCATGCTCAAAGGCGTGGAACTGACGAAGTCCGACGTGCTGCCGTCGCACGTGCTGGCCATCGATCCTGGAACTGCTCAACGGGGCCTCATTCATGGTGTGGCCACCAAGGAGCCGGCGTTTGGGTTGCCTGCGCTGTGGGTGCCGGAGGCCACGCGTGAGCAGGCGCAATTGGCCGGCTATACCGTGGTGGATGCCAGTTCGGCCATCGCCACACATTTGTCTGAAATTATTAAACGCCATGGGCATGAATTGTTGGGCAGGCAGGAAGTGCAATTGCTGCTCGACGAACTGGCGAAAGTCCATCCTAAACTGGTTGAAGAATTGATTCCCACGTTACTGCCGCTTGGAACGGTTGTTCGTGTCCTCGGCAACTTGCTGCGCGAAGGCATTCCGATCCGCGATCTTCGATCGATCATCGAAGCTCTGGCCGACCATGCGGGCACCACGAAAGACCCTGAGCTACTCACGGAAATGGCCCGCCAGGCGTTGGGGCGGACGATTACGCGTCAGTACCAAGCTCCGGACGGCACGTTGCCCGTGATTACGCTCGATCCCAGACTCGATCGATCCTTGAGCGATCAGGCTGCCGCGGTTCCTCAAGGAGGCATGCTGAATCTGGATCCCGGCCTCAACCACATACTGTTGGCGGCATTGAAACAAGCTGTGGAACGTGTTGCTGCGCGTGGTCATCAACCGGTCCTACTCTGTTCCCCGGTACTCCGCCGCCATATACGACGCTTGACCGATCGGATACTCCATGCGGTGCCGGTGGTGGGATTCAACGAACTCGATTCGATGGTCAGGCTGCAACCCCTTGATACCATTCGGCTGGACGGAGACGGTCTTCTACCGTGAGGTGAACGATGAAGATGAAAGTATTTCATGCCGACACCATGCATGACGCGATCCGCTCCATCAAGGAAGAGTTGGGGCCGGATGCCCTTATCCTCTCGACGAAGCGAGTTCGGCGAGGAAGCTTACCGTTCTCGTTGTTCGGCCGATCGCTGTTAGAAGTGACCGCTGCGGTCGATTCGATTGACGGCCAAGCCGTCCCAGACCGGCAGGCGACTTCGCTTGTTGTGCAGGACACTGGCCCCTCTGCCGTGAATCAACGGGAGCCCGCTCCTGCATTTCAGGACACGTTGAACACAGTACTTTATGCCAATACGCCATCGGAGTTGAGGGGAGCACACGTACGAATTCCACCATCGGCCACGCAGTCAGGATCAGAACCGGTTCCACCCGTTCGTTTCCTCCATCTCATGAACGAATGCCTGGATTTACAGGCGCGCCTTGTCTCTTGGTTGCCTGCCGAATCGAACATGGCGGGATTGGACTTCTCTGCCCCGTTGGGGCGAGCCTGCCGTTTTCTGATTGCACAGGGCTTGCGCCCCTCAACCGCCGAACGGCTCTGCTCCGCGCTTCGTTGCCGTCTCTCTGAGGGGGAGCTTCAATCGGATCGCGAGATTCAGGATGCGTTGCACCAACTCTGTCTTGAGCAGATTCGAGTCAGTGGCCCTTTGTTGGATGCCGAGACCGATTACAAGGTCGCCATGTTTGTCGGGCCAAGCGGGGTCGGCAAGACCACGGCAATCGTCAAGCTTGTGGCGCACTACCGGCTTCAAGAAAACAGATCGGTCGCGCTGATCACGCTCGATACCTGCCGCTTGGCGGCCGTCGAACAACTCCGCATGTATGCGAAGGTTCTGGGAGTTCCTCTGGAAACGGCTCAGACCACGGCCGAAGTGCTCGAAGGTATACGCCGTCATCGTCGGGCAAATCTGATCATGATCGACACGCCAGGGTTTGGCCCACATGAGACGGCACAGCTCATGAATCTTGGCGGTCTCAAAGATTCGTACGGATCGATCGAGACGCATCTGGTCTTGTCCGCCACCACGCGGATGCAGGATCTCCGGCGCACGATGACGCGATACGAGGCGTGTGCTCCGTCACGTCTGCTCTTTACCAAGCTGGATGAGACGGAAGAATACGGCAATCTCCTCGAGCTGGCACACCAGACTTCATTGCCCCTGTCGTATTGGAGCAATGGCCAGCGGGTACCTGAAGATTTCGAGCAAGCGGATTCGGCGCGGTTGGCTGATCTGTTGCTCGACAGGGGCTCAGCCCGTTTCACACCATCAGGCCTCTCGTCATCCGTTGGACGCGACTCAGTTGTGTCTATGGGCGGAACGACGCCACAACACACGTAGAAGGGGGCGCATGAACAATATGTCCAGCGAGCAGACGATGGCGATGCCGACTAAGGCTCAAGGGAACCCCTGCACTCGTGTCATTGCCGTCACCAGCGGGAAGGGTGGGGTGGGGAAAACAAATGTGGTCGTCAACCTGGCGGTGGAATTGGCGCGAGCCGGCAAACGAGTCCTGGTATTGGATGCGGACTTGGGATTAGGCAACGTCGATGTGTTGTTGGGGTTGGTGCCTCGATTTACATTGGAGCATGTGCTGTGCGGGTCACACCGCCTGTCCGACATTATCATCTCGGGGCCGGCTGGAATCCAGGTGTTGCCGGCAGGATCCGGCTTGCCTCAACTCACCTCCTTGACCGACTCACAGCAGTTGATTCTGCAGAGTGAGTTGGAGCGTACCGCCGATACCGTGGAGGTGCTGTTGATCGATACCGGAGCCGGTGTGTCTCCCAACGTCACCTATTTCGCCTCAGCAGCCCAAGAGACGATCGTCGTTATCTCGCCGGAACCTACGTCACTGACCGACGGCTATGCGCTGATGAAGGTGTTATGTCGGCAGCATCGCGAACACCGATTTAAGGTGTTGGTCAACCTGGTCAAAAGTCAGCGCGAGGCAACCCAGACATTCCGCAAGCTCGATAGAGCCGCAGAGCGTTTTCTGAATATCAAGCTCGAGTATTTGGGATGTATTCCCCTCGACGACTACCTGCCGATGGCCGTCATCGAACAGAAGGCCGTGACAGAGCTCTTTCCTTGTTCTCCTGCCAGCCGAGCGTTTGCGGAGTTGGCGAAGAAGGTTGCTGAATGGCCCAATCCTGAACTCCCGAAGAGCACCGTGCAGTTTCTGTGGCAACAACTGATTCCTATGTCCTAGGAGCGTGTCTAACAATGACCGTGCCACTGGGGCGAATGATGAGCGGCCCTCTGCGCCGTCCTCGACGTGAGAGGGTTGTGACTGTGTTCCGGCGAATAGGCCGTCTGTTTTTGTGGGCCTTCAGACTGGTATCGGGCCGCAGCCTGTTCGCCTCATCAAACGAGTCCAATCAGACAGGGCCTTTCCGGGGCATCACATTCATACGAATATATAAGGCGCATTGATTATGAGCAATACGGCGATGCAGCAAAGCAGGCAGATAGGTCCCGCATGTCCCGCATCCGACTCGCATCGGGAACTGATCATCAAAGAGTTTTCCCATGTCGTCAAAGCGATGGCCTATCGGCTCGCCTACCGTCTTCCTGCCTATATGGATGCGGAGGATCTCGTGTCGGTCGGCATCATTGGATTGATGGATGCCATGGATAAGTACGATCCAAGCCGCGAAGCGAAGTTCAAAACCTACGCGGAGTTTCGTATTCGAGGCGCCATGTTGGACGAAATTCGTTCGATGGATTGGATTCCTCGATCGGTTCACGAGCGTGTCTCGTTGTTGCAGCGCACGCATGTCACGCTGTTGAACAGACTCGGACGTCCTCCGACAGATGAAGAAGTCGCGGCAGAGATGCAGTTATCTCCGGCCGAGCTGGATGAGTTCCTTGTGCGATCCCAGGGGGCTGTCCTGGTGAGTTTGGACGATTTCAATCTGCATGAGCCGGAAGGCCCCAAAATTCTCGACATGCTTGCCGACACGCAACATCCCGACCCGCTTACAATCATTGTCAACGACCGGGAGCGTGAGCGGGTGGCCGACGCGATTCAGCAATTGCCGGAGAAGGAGCGGCTCGTGCTTACCCTGTATTACTATGAAGAATTGACGATGAAGGAGATCGGAAGAATTCTCAAGGTCACGGAGTCTCGCGTCTGTCAGATCCATACCAAAGCGGTCCTTCACCTCAAGGGGAAGCTTGAATCCCTGCAATGACCCGCATCGCCCCGCCTGATTTATGTCGGTTCGTCATGAAATCTCGTCTGGAAGACCGTTGTTCTGTTCGGTGGGCGCCAATCAAGTCCTGTTCATCGACGTCGGCCCGCCTCCACGCCGCAACGCAATCTCCCCATCATTCCCTACAAGGTGACGATCGTGGCGGACCAAATGAACGCCCTCAGCTTCATCCCGCACCTCCATCTCCAAAAGTCGACCGGGATGGTGAATATCTCGAATATCAGCGTTGAGCGGGTGGTCACTGATCCTGAACCGCCGGGCTTCCAGATGCGCATTCCCTCCGGCACGCAGATCATCGGCTGCGATACGTGTGCGGTGAACGAGTCCGCATCATTCATGGCCGTTTGTGGCGACCCCGCTCTATAGTGGATTCCTCGTGAAGAGTCTCTCGCATGGGACGATACAGACAGATTTAGTTGTTCGTTCGACGCGGCTGATGTCGGTTTCTGTCCGTCGGCAGTTACTCAAGTCTGCTTTGAAATCAACCGAAATACTCTACGATTCATCTTCCTTTGATCGGGCATTGCAACCCATGACGTTCAACATGATCCGACTGTCCGTGTATGGTGAGGCTTCCCTCCCTTCCCTGAATGGCTGGATGGCCAATGGGAAACTTTCTCCCATCGCCATGTCCCCACTCATGGGGATCATGGGGCTCTGTCTCATTAGTCTCCTCATTCTTGGAGTCCTCTGGCTGAAGAGCCGGTATCTGGACTCTGGACACCATCGCGCCAGATACACGGAGAAACCCACGGAACAGTCCTCACCCTATGACTACGTGACGGGCTTACCCGCTAGACGACTGTTCGGAACGTTGCTTGAACAAGCGGTTGGCCGTGCCGCACAGACCGGTCGACCCCTCGCATTACTCGTGGTGGAGTTGGAGCACTTTCGGATGGTGGCAGAGACTCAAGGTCGGGCGAATGGAAATGTGCTCGTGCGTGTCCAGGCAGCCAGGGTCAAGGGTGTCTTGCGTTCCACGGAAACGGTCGCGCGGCTGGCGCAGGAGCAGTTTGCGATGATTCTCGACAATTTCTCCTCCCATGAGGAGGTCATGGCTATTGTAGAAAAACTGCAAGCGACGGTGAGGCTTCCTCTCACCTTGGAGGGGCAAGAGTTGTTCCTCACGTGCCGTATCGGCATCGCACTGTATCCGCAAGATGCTGTGGAGCACGAAGGATTAATCACACAGGCCGTGCAGGCAGTCAAGCAAGCGAAATCCGACGGGCAAGCTGTTCAGTTTACCTCGCCCATTGTCTCTTCAGCTGCTCCTGAATCAGCGCCCGTGGCTTCCTTACAAGCGAAATAGGAATATCCTCGCTCCTGAAGTGAAGGAGCCGTACACGGCTGTTGCGTTTCACGCAGCGATCGCCGTTTCCTACCCGAGAAATTCTTCCCACTCCGGCAATCTTTTCCTAGCCATGCCTATCCACTCGGCACGGTTCTCTCCATCCTAACTGAGTCACCTGTATCGTATCCGTGCCATCGCGTTGTAATTGCAGCGCCCTATGTGGCTGGGTGTTCCTGCGTGACATGGCATGCATGTTGCGAAGTGACGTGGTCAACGGACTCACTTGGAAGCGCACATATGAACCGAGCCATCTATCCCATTCTTTCCGGCGCGCTGGCGCAAGAACGTGAGATGCAGGTCTTCGCCAATAATATGGCGAATGTGAATACGGCCGGGTTTAAACAGGACGACCAGGCGTTTAAGTCCGTCATGGCACGTGCGCAAGCTCCCATGCCGGCCTTCGCATATCCAACTGGGTTCGGCCAGCAGATCGGCGCCCGCCCGTTCGGCCCGGACGAGCGAGTCTTCGTGGCCCCTCATGCGCTCCACACATCGTTTGAGGCAGGACGGATCAGGATCACCGGGAATCCTCTCGATGCGGCGATCCAGGGAAGTGGGTTTTTCGAGATCAAGACTCCTCAGGGCACTCGCTATACCAGGAGCGGCATGTTCTCGCTGGACTCTCAGCGTCGTTTGGTCACGAATTTAGGATATCCGGTGATGGGCACCAAGGGAGAAATCAAGCTCCCGCCTGGCGCAATTCAAGTGGGTTCGCAAGGGGGGATTGATGTCGATGGAAAAACGGTCGCGACACTCAAGTTGATGGATTTCCCCGTGGATCACATGCCACAGAAACATAGTGATGGGCTGTTTGCATCGGACTCCGCCCAACCGGCGAAGAACCCGCAAGTTCAGGGGGGACACATTGAAGAGTCGAACGTGAACTCAATCGGTGAGATGGTCAAGATGATCCAAGGCATGCGGAACTATGAGTCGTCGCAGAAGCTGATTCAGACGCTGGACCATATGGCAGAAATCGCAATCCAAGGTGTCGGTCGAGTGTAGTAATACCGTGAAGCGTCGCTCATTTCGGGATTCAGACGGTTCACGAACCACAAGAGAGGCAGGAGGGTTTGTATGATTCGAGCGATGTGGACGGCGGCCACTGGAATGACCGCCCAACAGATCAATGTCGACACGATTGCCCACAATCTGGCGAACGTCAATACAAACTCATTCAAACGCAGTCGAGCAGAGTTTGCCGATTTACTGTATCAGGTCCAACGCATGCCGGGCACCAACGCGTCGAACGTCGGGGTGTTTCCTGTCGGCATCCAGATCGGGGCGGGAGTGCGTCCTGTGACGGTGGCCAAGGAATGGATACAGGGAAACATGCGGCAGACGAATAACGAACTGGATCTGGGGATCGATGGCGCGGGGTTCTTCCAAGTTTCGCGGCCTGATGGGACAGTCATGTATAGCCGGAATGGCTCGTTCAAGCGTGACAACGTCGGAAACCTCGTCACCGGAGACGGCGATCTTCTGAATCCCGTCATTACGATCCCGTCAGGTGCATTGAAGCTCGACATCGGCCAAGACGGCACCGTATCCGTGTTGCTCCCCGGCGTGACCCAGGCGTCGCAGGTGGGCCAGATCCAGTTGACGAAGTTCGACAATCCGTCCGGGCTTGTGGCGATGGGAAGTAATCTATTTCTCGACAGTTTTGCCTCGGGCCCTCCGCTGCAAGGTACCGGCGGCTTCTCGACTGGATTTGGAACCATCCAACAGGGTTTCCTCGAAAGTTCCAACGTGAACCTGGCCGAGGAGATGGTCAATATGATCATTGCGCAACGCAGCTATGAAATTAATTCGAAAACCATTCAAGCGTCAGATGAAATGATGTCGATCGCGAACAATCTAAAGCGGTAAACGCGCTGCGAGAGGAATCGCTCCTATGACCGTACCTCGTGTGTATGTACAGTCGATGCTATTGGCCGTGATGTGTCTAGGACAATTCGTGACAGAAGCTGTGTCACTCCAAGAGGCCCAGGCCACGTCGATCGCGGAGAGCGGGCCCGAGTATCGCGCAGGCATGAAACGTAGCGAGTCACGGCCGACCGTTCACCAACTGCATCCGGATCAAATCCAACGAAGTCTTCTGCAAGTCCTTGAGCGCGAGATGGCGGGGAAGGTTCAAGCCATTCATGCCGTCGTGGTCGATCCGCTCGATCCGATGAAGGTTCCTGCCGGCCACATTGGCCTGAAGGTCTCCCCGAACGGGGTGGAAGAAGGGCTTGGGCGCCGGGCATTTCATGTCCAGATCAACATAAACGGGGAGCAATGGCAGACGATTAGTGCGATTGCCGATGTGTCGGCATCCATCGATGCCGTCGTCCCAACCAGAGTGATCCAAATCGACAGCCTACTCGAGGCCGAGGATGTAACGCTTCATCGCATTAAACTCACGGATCTGGACCATCAGCTGATTACGAATGTGAAGGACGCCATTGGGAAGAGTGCCGTGCGTCCGTTGCAGACCAACAATCCGATACGCCTCGGCATGATCAAGAAACCGTATGCCGTGCGCAAGGGAGACCGTGTGTCCATTGAAGCAAGGCATGGGGGACTCTCGATTCAAGTTGTCGGGCTCGCCAGGTCAAATGGGGAGCTTGGGCAGACGACGACGGTGGCGAATGTCGATTCAGGCAAAGAGCTGCGCGCGAAGATTGTCGGGCCAGGAGCCGTCCGTGTGGAATTTTAGGCGCAACAATCTCATGTTTCCCGTGGCCATGGCGTCGATCATGTCGACGGTCGCGCTGTTGAGCGATGGATGCACGTCTACACCGGAAAAAGTCGCCCCGAAGCTCACGGTTCCTGCCTTGCCGGTGCCAAAAACGCTGGGGTCTCTCTGGCAAGAAGAGAATGGTCGCGCCTATCTCTATGAAGATATGCGGGCGATGCGCGTCGGAGATATTCTGACGATCAAAATTGTTGAAAAGCATAAGGGGTCGAAGTCCGCAGACACCTCAGCCGAGCGGGATTCCACCATCAAACACAGTCTAGCAGGCAGCGCCACCGGATACATCGGTATTCCCGGCATTCGCCTCGGCGGCGAAGCCAGACGAGGCCTTGGTATCGATGCGAGTGCCACGAACAAGTTTGAGGGCAAGGGCACCACGAATCGTGAAGGAACCTTGACCGGAACCATTTCTTCCATCGTCACGGAGGTGCTACCCAACGGCGATCTTCGGATCGCAGGACGCCGGGAGGTCACAGTCAACAGCGAAAAGCAATTGATGACGATCGCGGGCATCGTGCGGCGTGTGGATGTCGATACCAAGAATACCGTGTTCTCGTCCGCGATTGCGGATGCCAAGATCGAGTATTCAGGGCTAGGTGTTCTGGATGACGTTCAACGGCCCGGATGGCTCGTGCGGGTGCTGGATTGGATCTCCCCATTCTAACGGCTACGGAGGTACGACTCATGACATACACGATGAGAGGAACGACAGCCGCTCGTAGGAATCGCATGGCCACAATGCGGTCATTACAGCTGATGGTGGTCAACGGAGTCATACGCCGGGCAGAGGTATTCCCCCATCGAAATCTTGATAAGTACGTCGATCTTGATGCGGATCCAGAGGCGTCATTGTCATCACTATCAGCCGTCACGCCTGATCAACGCAGTTGGTTCGCCCGGTTTTCTAGCCGGCCGGCCGATTCATTTCTTACGCATGCGAGAAACGCGACATGATACGAGCAAAGATGGGCATCGGACTGTTGGTATTGGGGAGCCTTCTCTGGGCGATGCCGGCGAATGCGGTTCGCATCAAAGACGTCGGATCGTTCGAAGGCGTTCGCGACAACCAGTTGATCGGCTATGGCCTCGTCGTCGGTTTAGATCGAACCGGTGATCAGGTCATCGGCGGGCAGTTCACAATCCAGGCGATGATGTCGATGCTCAACAAGATGGGCATCAACCTCGTGATCGACCCGATCCAGCTACTGACGCGTAACATCGCATCGGTGATGGTGACGGCCAAGTTGCCGCCTTTCGCCAAACCAGGCTTGACGGTCGATGTGCTGGTTTCTTCAATGGCGAATGCAAAGAGCCTGCAAGGCGGCACCTTGCTGCTTACCCCGCTGAAGGCTGCGAACCAACAAGTGTATGCTGTGGCGCAAGGGCCGGTTTCAATCGGGGGGTTCTTGGGAGGAACGGGTGGAGCAGGGGGGTCTACCACCACCAAGAATCATCAATCCGCCGGAATCGTACCTGGTGGCGCGATCATTGAAAAGGACGCCGGCATCGATATTGAGTCATGGGAAACTGTCTCGGTGCTTTTGCGTAACCCGGATTTTACGACGGCAATCCGGACGACGGAAGCGATCGACGGGGTATTCGGCAAGGGGAGTGCAATGGCCGTGAATTCTGGGCTTGTTCGGGCGTCGATTCCGACAACATTTCGTGGGCGGGTTGTGGAGTACATCGCCGCGATCGAAGGATTGGATATCAATGTCGATATGCCTGCGAAAGTCGTCGTGAACGAACGGACCGGCACCGTGGTACTGGGGGAACATGTTCGTATCTCGACCTGCGCCATTTCCCATGGCAATCTGACGATCTCGGTGAAGAACACGGTCAATGTATCACAACCTCCTGCTCCGGTAATTGGGTCGACTGGTGGACAGACGACTGTGACCGAAGATGTGCAAACGGAAGTAAAAGAGGAGGAGTCCAGACTCGTGGTGGTGGATGAAACGGTTACGCTTGGGGAAGTGGTACGAGCACTGAACGCTGTTGGGGTGACGCCCAGAGACTTGGTTGCGATTCTCTCAGCGCTTAGAGCCGCCGGGGCTCTTCAGGCTAATCTTGATGTTATATAGATAAGCTTATGAAGTACCTGGATATAATATATATGAGTGATCATGTATAGCGATATGAAGACGGGGAGCGCGATGGGTAATATGGCCGAGGCCCAGCTTGGCTTGTTGCGAGTTCCTCAAGTCCGTGCTCCGGGCCAGCAAGGGCAGGTGGCGAGCCTCAAGGATGCAGCCCATGAATTCGAAGCCTACTTTATCTCACATCTGTTGAAAGTGATGAGAGAAACGGTTCCAAAGGGGGCACTGGAGAATAAGGGGGGGGACTACTTTTATTGATTGTATGATCTAGAACTCAGCAGGTTGGCTTCTGATGCGGGGGGGATCGG
>JACMLT010000100.1 GCA_014379455.1 Nitrospiraceae bacterium | reverse complement strand
AGTCATCCGGGTGGATGACCGTCGGGTCTGTTCCGATAGCATGGCGGGTACCCCACGTGTATCGCCCTCCCGTGAATTCTCTCCAACGAATGTCCAATGAACCATTTTCTTTTTGTGGCCGGGGCTTTACGAGAACGAACCTCGGAGGAAAGTGCTGAGCTTCAACTCGGGCACGGCCTCTGGGGGCTCTGTACAGAGCTGATCCAGAAGAACTTGGGCACCTATCTCGATACAGAGTCACGTGGCCTTGTCTATGTGCTGAAGGCTGGG
Organism: Nitrospiraceae bacterium; assembly: GCA_014379455.1. Taxonomy (GTDB): domain Bacteria; phylum Nitrospirota; class Nitrospiria; order Nitrospirales; family Nitrospiraceae; genus Palsa-1315. Next base: position 4,136 of record JACMLT010000100.1, on the reverse strand, counting down.
ATCTGTGCGGAGTTTCAGCTTGTGCCTCCGGTGTTGGAGTTCTCCGCGTTAGATGCTTTCCTGGGTGACGAGCTGAGGACTGAGGCCAGATTTGGCTTTGTGCGAATCGATGGGGTACGCCGGTTCACCTGCTCCTCTGCTGCCAGCCAATCGCTGCTGCTCAACGTGTTACAGATAGCTGATCAGGCCGAACTCACCAGACGATTGAGGCTGGGGATGCATCGATTAACGCAAATTGAGTATGAGACAATCATGCAGGGGGTCACGGCTTAGCAGGATGCTCAAAATGGCAGTTCAGCAAGGCCGCAGCGAGTGAAGGACCGAGGCGTACCCTTTGGGTACGTTGAGGTTCTGAACGATGTGAGAACGCCGCTGACGGACTTTTTCAGCATTCTGTGGGCTAGACTCGTTGGCCTGTCATGAGCAAATACGCCTCATCGATCGTCTCGACTTCCTTCACTGTCACATTGAGCTGAAATCCCAATTCGGTCAGGTTCCACCGCGGGTCATGCATCTGCCCGCTTGGAACTAATACCGTGCGATAGCCCTCTCGGACGGCGGCACGAATCTTATCCGGGATGCTGCCTACCGGACCGATTTTCCCTCCCGGTTCAATGGTTCCGGTCAGGGCAATGCCTCGCTGAATATGGTCGCTCTTAAACAGGGCAATGAACCCCACAGCCATGGCCGCACCGGCGCTTGGGCCGTCGCTGCCTGTGGGTTGATAGGCCACGCCTTGCACCGAGACGGTTCCGCTATGTTGGACGGATGGTGTGCGTTCGACCGCATAGGCAAAGGCCTGAGCCATAGCTCCCAGGTGCGTGTTCCCTAGTTGCACGCCTGCGAGAAGCCATTGCAGTTGAACGGGGTCAGGCTCCGGTTTCTTGTCCCACCACATCATCAGGATTTCGAAGACCCCCAGGTTATTCTGGCGAATGGCCGCCAGGACCGGGAGCTCGATGATCGTATCCGCCGAGGTCGAGACTGGGGCTCCACACAGCAGGATGGCAATCAGGAGAGAGAGAATAGCAAGATGGCGTGACACGGTGAGGCTCCTATCTCGAAAATGTGGAAGGAAGACGTGAACGGTGAAACACAGAGCTGCCGAGCACTCTTTCTCTGAAACCGTTCACATGTGCCATGTCACGTTTCACGGCTTGTCAAAGTGTAGCAAATGCCGGTGTGCAGTAAAGCAAGAGAGCGGTCTTTGCCTTGCGTTGGGCCAGGGCATTCCGTATAAGGGCTACATGATGAATCGAATATGTGCCGGGATTGTAGTAGGCGGGCTGACCATTTTCTGGTTCCCGTTTGGCGCTGGTGCCTCGAACTGTCAGGTGGAAATATCTACGTCAGGGTCAGGAACGGTGTTCACGCGCCATCTGAGCGCCGGCTGTACAGAGCAAGAGCGAGAGGCGCGAGCGGTGGATGCAGCGCAGCTGCTGCAGGCGTTTCAGGAAGGGAAGGGGATTGATCTCTCAGGGGTGGTCGTTCGCGGCGATCTGAATTTGGACACATTGCCTGTGGGTCCGTTGCCACCTGAGCTGGACGGGGTGAAGGAGCTGCAGGGCTATGAGATACGCGTGGTTCCCGGCTCCATGATGATCGTCGATTCAGTCGTGCGCGGAACAATCAAGCACAGATCAGCACAAGGGCTATTGGTGGTACAAGGGCCTGTCACGTTCAGAGGAGCCAGGTTTGAACAGCTGGTGGATCTGTCTCGGTCGGTCTTCCTGCAGCCGGTCACGCTGTCAGGGGCGGTGTTCTTAAAAGAGAGCTATTTTGTGCAGGGGCGGTTTCTACGCGACGTAGTTGCTGAAAAAACGGCGTTTGGCCCACACACGAGATTCCATCGATCTGTCTTTCAGGGGCCGGTCACCTTCCAGCAGTCGAGGTTCAACGGGATGGCAGAGTTTTTGGAGGTGGGTTTCGAGAAGGACGTGAATCTGTCTCGCACCTCTTTCAAATTGGGTACCGGGTTTTCCGGGAGCCGCTTCCAAGGCCTAGCGAATTTCTCTGAGGCCTCGTTCGACAGTCAGGCGTTTTTTTCCTTTACCCTGTTCGACGGAGATGCAGACTTTCGCCAAGCCACATTTCGATCGACAGCAGATTTTTCCAATGCCCAGTTCAAGGGACGAGATGACTTCTCCAATACATCCTTTGAACAGGGCTCGCAGTTTACCAGTGCCAACAGATCAGCGCCCGCACAGGTACCCTCAGGTCGCAAGAGCGAGTTCATACAATATGCCGTGATCGCCATATTTCTGACGTTCGGCGCCTTGTTGATTGTCTATCGGATTCGCCGCAGAAAGGCGTAAACCTTCTCTTCCCAACCACTACTAATAGATGAAAACTTGCTCCGCCTCCCTAAGTCTGGTATAAGTCGGCCTGTGGATAACCGCTTTGACGCCGACGAACAAACAGAATTGCCCTATCAGGTTCGCATCGAGAACTTTGAAGGCCCCCTCGACCTCTTGCTCCATCTCATTAAGAAGAGCGAGATCAATATTTACGACATTCCCATCCATCTGATTGCTCAACAATACCTCACGTATATCGAGGCGATGGAAGAGTTGAACCTGACGGTCGCGGGTGAATTTCTTGTGATGGCGGCCACCTTGCTCCAAATCAAATCCAAGATGCTGCTTCCCGCCGATGAGACGGTCACTGATGAGGAAGATGGGCCCGACCCACGCGAGGAATTGGTGCGGCGGCTGGTCGAGTACAAGCAGTTCAAAGAAGCGGCCCGTCAGTTGGACGAACATGAACGGCTATGGCGGGAGATTTACAGTCGTACACAGAGCCCGGCGGTCGAATTGGAATCGGATGAGACGCTGCTGGACAATGTCAGCCTATTCGAACTGGTGGATGTGTTGCAGGGAATTCTCGATCGCAATCCCGGCAAGAAGTTCATGGAGATCCTCCCTGACAACGTGACCGTTCGGGAACGGATGAACGCAATTTTGGAAATATTGGAGCGGCAGGAGTCGGTGAATTTTGTCGAGCTCTTCGAGCCGGCTTGCCATCGTCTCGTCATCATTGTCACATTCTTGGCGTTGCTGGAACTGATGCGGCTTCGAACGGCTCGGGTGTTTCAGATGGAACATTTTGGGCCGATTCTCGTATCGCGCGCCTTTTCACTCGTACCGGACCCGGCAGAATTGGACGATGCCGAATGGAGGGGAGCATGAGTGTAGTCGTAGAACAAGAAACAGAAGACCTCGTTCTCGTAGAGGCTGAGTCGGCGATTGAGGGCAACGGGATGTCGGACGATGCGGCCAAGGATGTCGTCGTCGAGGCGATAAATAGCCAAGCCGCGGCCATCGATGCGCGAGAACTCAAAGCCATTCTCGAAGCGATCTTGTTCGTGTCGCCCGAACCAGTGCCGGTCGCTCGGCTGATGTCCATCGTAGGGACCGTCTCAAAAGCTGAGGTGGTTCAGGCCCTGGAGATTCTCACGCACGATTTAGATCAGCCTGGGCGAGGTATTCAGTTGGTGCAGGTCGCAGGCGGGTATCGGCTGGTGACAAAGCAGGAGTATGGGCTCTGGCTAAAACGGATGGAGAAAGCCAAAGCGACGCAAAAGCTCTCTCGCTCCGCGCTCGAATCCCTCGCCATCATCGCCTACAAACAGCCGCTTGTGCGGGCTGAGATCGAAGAGATTCGTGGCGTCGAAACGTCCGGTGTCCTGCGCACGTTGTGCGAGCGTAAGCTGGTGCGGATCGTCGGGCGAAAAGACGTGCCTGGTCGACCGATCATGTACGGAACGACCAAGTTCTTCCTCGAACATTTCGGGTTACAAGACTTGAGCCAGCTCCCGCCGTTGCGTGAATTCAAAGAGCTCGGCGAATCCGAGCAATCCCTCCTGCCGATCGAAGATGAGTCACCGGAGGCAGTCGAGCCCTCCCAGCCTGCGTATTCCGGAGAACTCCCCCTCACGAATGATCGTGCAGAAGGAGAGGCCACGGTGGCCTTCGAAGCAGAGACTAATGGGGAGCTCATCCACGAACCGGTCGAACAATCTTAATCAGGATGCTGAAAAAGGCCCCAAACTTCGTTCTCGGTTCGTCACAATCCTCAACGTACCCCTGAGGGTACGCCTCCGGTTATGACTCTCCTGCGGCCTCGTTGGATGGCCT
>JACMLT010000099.1 GCA_014379455.1 Nitrospiraceae bacterium | reverse complement strand
CCCTTAGAAAAATCCATCACTCAGCAGCGCCTCGAACAAATTCGCACTGAAAAGCACTTGTATGTTAACCGATTGTTGCAACGAAAAGATGGGACGGTCATGTCGGTCGAAATCAGTGCAACCAAGATGTCCGATGATCGATTCTTAGGTATTATTAAGAAACTGAACGTGACAGAAAGTGGGCCATAGCAAGCTTCCAAACAGTTGTTTTTGACCAAGTCTGTCGCTGAAGTGATTATTCCACTACTATTAGTAGAAGACTTTTGACTCCTTTCTTTTCAATATGAATCACCCCTTTCAGCGGATTTCATCTTCGATCTAATACGGCCCTGATTGCATTTACCAGATAGAGCCAGTTGCGCAATTGATTTCGTTAAATATCCGAAGGTATATTCGCGCGGAGAGCCTGTTCAGCGGAAAGATGTTGTGGCCGACCAGCCTATCGCTTTCGCTCAAGTCCTAAGATCGAAATGCCCGAGCATTTCGATTCATGTCCACTTCGAAGTGCGCTGCGCGGAAACAATTATCTCACCTCAAGAAATTTTCGCTATGAGTTTCTAGCAATGGTATGCAAGAGAATGATCAGACTTTCAGTTGTGGCCCTCTTTCTCTCATGCACGCCCGTGCCGACACATGCGGCTGTGGGGCAGACTGAGCGACCAACCCGTGACATTCAATCAAGCGATCCATTTACTAGCCTGGCTCGTTTGGAACTCGGGAATGGATTTTGGGCCAAGGTCTTGGATTCGAAGGACGACCCCTATGCTGGGATTGACGTTGATAAGTTGAAAAATCAATTACCCGTAGAAGGATTCGACTCACTCAGCAAGAACGAAATGGAACGCCTTTGCGAAGCGATCAAGGGCAGTTTGATGCATCTGACTGGAGAAATTGTTCCGGAGCAATTTTGGGAAGAACAATTGGGAAGATTTTACGCGCGAGCCCTCTCCCTGGAGGAGGCGTCATCATTTGTCATGTTATATCCGAACCTAGCTGGCACACCTGCTGAAGCTAAACTACAGCAGCTACGCATCATCTATTTTATCGATGCCTTTCCCGATCTATCTTCTCAACTCAAGAATATGGGACCAGCCTTTAGGGTCCCGAGCAGAGGTATGGCACCGGCGTTACTGATTGGGGACCATATCATGGTAAATAAATTGGCTTATCAGGATCTCGCACCTAGTCGTGGCGATGTGGTTGTCTTTAAATTTCCGGATGATGAATCGAAAACCTTCGTGAAGCGTATTATTGGCTTGCCTGGAGACACGATCGAGATTCGAGACAAGATTGTCCATGTGAATGGTCAGGCCCTCCGGGAGGAAGACCAGATCCAACATGTGGATAGTAATATTCTCAAGAAGGCGATCAATCCCAGGGATAACCTAGGGCCACTGAACATTCCTGAACATTCTTTTTTTGTGCTTGGTGATAATCGAGATCAGAGCTTGGACAGTCGTTTCTGGGGCGTCGTGAAGAGAGAGAAAATTATTGGCAAGGTGACGATCATCTACTGGTCCTGGGACGAAACCACAAAACGTGCCCGGTGGGATAGAGCTGGCCGGAAAATCCACTGACTCCCTTGTATGCCTCTCCCTGTGCTCATATTGTGCTCAACCCTACCTCACTCCAACTCATCCAGCTCACTCCAGCCAAAGTTCGGTTTTCCCATAACTCTTGGCTAGACTTAGCCTGAGTGAGCCTGAGTCGGCTGGAGTAGGGTGGTGACGACGCTTTCCTAAACCGCTGTTCCTAAGACTAGACCTGCCCCCAACCATCTGGCTCATGCACGACCTTGAATGCTTATCATGCACTCGCACACGACGAGCACAGCACCAAGTGCTGTCGATTACATCTCCGAGAACAATCAGAGTGTTGTAGCTCGACCCGCGGAGGGGAAATACCTGTTTTCCTCAGCGTGATGTCGCGTAAGATTACTGAGTTGCGCCGGCGCTCTTGCGTGAAACCGAAATTCATGTCGCCTTTATTGGGGGCCCGTGCGCAGTCCGCACCAGCTCCTGAGCGATATCCTCAGGTGAAAGCACAAAATCTTTATACCCGCTTTCTATGGCACTCTCAGGTATATCTGGCCTTATGGCTGTCTCAGGCGACTGTGCGATCGTCATGCCGCCGACATGCTTGATGCTGCTATAGATATTGGATGGCAAGACAAGATTCTATATCCTGTGCCCGACGATCCATGCCTCTGATGCCGGCCATCAGAACGCTTTTGTCAGCGGGCGAAATAGCAACCCGGTGGTGGAGACACGGAGTTCGATCGCGATGCGATCGCGTGCGGGGAAGAAAGCCGCCGATCCATATTCCGCATCGACCACCGAATCCAGCCAGCCGTAACGACGCCGAAGCGCGAACACGTCTATCCATCGATCCGTCTTAAGCTGGTAGATCGTGCGCGGCCTCACGCGTTCTTCCTCGATGAGGTGGTAGCGCCCCGCAATACGATCCAACTCATACGCGGTGTGCAGGCCGAACAGATTCGCCCAAGGTTTCCATTTCAGAATATGCGCATCAATGTAGACTTCATCGCCCGCCAACCAGTAGCTGTCCGTCTGCCCATTCGCCAGGTGAATCGTGACACGAGACTGCGACGGCCCCATTGGCTCCGCGTAAATGGTTGCGGCAAGATCCTCGCGCGTCAGGGCACCATAGCCTTGCAACGAGAGCTGAAGTGTCAGAAACACGGTGCCACATGCCAGGCAGGCCAAGGTCAAGGTGATATGCAATGACAGGCGAGCGAACCGCCGCCGCCGCGCCGATGCCACCCCGGCCAGCATAAACAAGAGCCCGAGTACACCGAATCCTAGGGATGTGGCCATCAGCCAATCGCTCATGAAGGCACCTCGTGATTTGTGGGGATACTGTGCATCCGGAAGACGCCACTAGCCCTTGGCTAATTCTAGCAGGGTGCGAAACAATCGCTCATTCATTGTGCAAAACCCGTAAAACGCACGATTGTCGTCGGAGGAAGTGCAATGCTTTCTGTATCGGCTGCTCACCCGTTCTTGATCGAAAGAAGTGACGTGTTCGCCGAAGCGGGCTGGGTCTTTGAACATCGAGGGACGCTCGAGCCCAAGTCGAGCGAATCTGCGAGTTAGCAGCAGTCGGTCGAGTACACCTGAGACTACACCTTTTTGAAAGGCTCGGCTGTGCTCCTTTTGTGCTCAACTCCACCTCACTCCAACTCATTGCAGCTCACTCCAGCCAACCTTCTGATTTTGAGCAAACCTTGGCTGGAGTAGGCTTGAATGAGTCTGAGTAGGCTGGAGAAGGATTGCATTCATGGGCGGTCAGGCATATGTTGTCGGTCGGCCGGAGTCCATAATGGAAATTCCGGCAAAGACATGAGCGGCTCGGTTCCGAGGGTCGCGAGGCCCAACACGGGCATGGTGCGTTTCATTCTTAACCAAGGAGCTGACGATGAACCTTACGAAGATAGTCTCAGCAGGCGCTGTTGCAGCGGGGCTCATATGCAGTGGAGCCTACGCTCAAACCTCCGACTCCGCTGAGGGCAAGACGCATTCTCAAGCATTGCTCATGGCACAGGGTGGCGTGGTGGACCTGAGCGTGCCAGGCGGAGTCAGGAATCCGGAATCAGAGAGCGGAAGTCCCACGAATCCAGTGAAGGGCCAACAGGGTGGAGGCTCGGGGGTGGGCGCACCGTCTGTAAGTGCCACTGCACAAGCAGCTACCGGCGTCCGTATGAATCTTGTTGATGAAAATGGTGTGGGAAAGGAGATTGGCCAAGTCACAATCAGTGAAACGGCATACGGTCTCGTGTTCAGCCCCGCAATCACCGGTCTACCACCTGGGTTGCATGGCTTCCATGTACATGAAAATGCGAGTTGCGAGCCTAAGGAAAAAGACGGCAAGAAAATGCCTGCGTTAGCGGCAGGTGGCCACTATGATCCGGCAGGCAGCAAACGCCATAGTACGCCATGGAGCGACGGTCATCAGGGGGATGTACCCGCATTGTTCGCGGATGCAAATGGCAACACCAGTCCTGTCTTGGCGCCACGTTTGAAAATGGCTGACCTCAAAGGCCGTGCTCTGATGATCCATACAGGGGGCGATAATTACGCAGACCAACCGGCTCCACTGGGCGGTGGTGGGGTACGTTGGGCATGTGGTGTCATTCAGGCTCCCTAAAATCATAGTGACAAACGGTAGGGCGATGCGATAGAAAAAGTAGGGGAACGGACAGGGTACTAAGAACCCACCGTTCCCTTTGCTGGATAAGACCTTTCCCATTTGTTATTGGGATTTGGCCAGACCCCCAAACGGTTCCGACTGTGTTCATTTTGCGCTCAACTCCACCTGTGAGTGGCGAATTCCTCGTCAAGCGGCCATCGGGGTGTGAAAGAGTCCCCGACACTGCTGGTGCCAGGCATATCGACCGAGTGCCGCGCGGGAGGGTGGCGGTTCGCCGGACTCTTGCGCCGGAGTCGCGTGGAGCGAACGATGCACGCGATCCTCGTTGTAATAGGCCCTGAATCGATCGAGCTTCCGTGTCAGGTCGTCGACATTCCAGAAGAGGACGTGGTCCAGATACTCCCGTCGGATTGTACCGATCAGCCGTTCGACGAACGGATGCGAGCACGGGACCAGGGGCAAGGTCTTGATTTCGTCGACTTCGAGCACGCGCAGGGTGGCTCGCCAGCGGTGAAAGGTGAACAGCGGATCATTGTCGGAGGACAGATGCTTCGGCGGAGCATGACCGGCAATGGCTTGCGTGAACATCCTGCAAACCGATACCCCATCAATGTCAGCGGGCGCGGCGCTGAATCCGATGATACGGCGCGTACACACGTCCATCACCACCATCACCCAGTGGCTCTTGAGTCGGATCGATTCGCATCGGAAGAGATCGACGCTCCAGAGGCTGTCCTTGATGTGGCCGATGAAGGTCAACCATGACGGGCCGTGATGGCCTGACTCCGGACGGAAATGCAGGGCGAGCACACGGCGCACCACATCCTTGTTGATCTCCAGGCCGAATGCACGGGAGATTTGTTGCGCGATGCGCGGACAACCGAAGCGGGGATTGCGGCGCTTCATTTCGACGATGGCTGCGATGAGTTCCGGAGAGGGACCATGGGGGCCGGGTTTGCGCCGAGAGGATGAAGAAAAGAGCAGGT
>JACMLT010000098.1 GCA_014379455.1 Nitrospiraceae bacterium | reverse complement strand
GAACCAGCGGTCAAACCGTTCGCAGGCCAGCTTCGGCAAACGGGAATCGTCGAATTGTAATCGTTCACGCAACCAGTGGTATCGAGCGATAAAGGCGCATTGAGCTGGCTGATTCGAGCGCCCAACGAGTTTCTCAGAGAAAAATTGCTTCAGCGTCGCGTCGAGTTCTGCCTGTGGGTTAGTTTTCCCATCGGACGACATGAAAAACCCTGGGTCGTCCTGTTCACTGGTATGGCCCCCGAAAAGATTTTTTCTATAGTGAAGCAGAAGGTGCCATTCACGGTCGTCCGCCAGCTTGGCCTGCAGAGCCTTATCGATCAATTCGACAAGATAGGCATTCTCGGAAGGCTCACCCGCATCAACCGGCAAGGTTGGAAAAAGAAGGAGAATGAATAGTAGCAGGGCGATGTACAAGCGGCTGGCCAGAAAGACATGGGGCTTCGAGTTCAACCTCGAAGCCCCATGTCGGTTGTTAGCGAGTTGAAACTTGGGCAAGGACTGGATGCGAGGCAATTGCGTCATTGATCGCTTTGACCATCGCGACTGGTGAAGCTTCCCCTGTCTTGACCAAGGAGGTGTATCGCTCCTGAGTCATCGCAAAGAACGCGGTCTGTTGCTCGGCCGGCACGCCCATCAATGTAGCGAGCGATGCGAGATGCTCACCCTGGCCCTGCGCCATTTCCTGAGACAAATTCTCGAAATTGAGCTGAGCGAACACCGTCGTCTTGTGCTCAGCCATGACCTTCCCATCATTCGTGCAGCCTGATGTTCCGCTGCTGATGCCGAATGTCCCGCTGCCGAACGTACCGTTCGTTGTCGCCATCATCACCTGAGGCGCGATATTTTTCTGGTGCGCATAATCAGCCCACGCAAGCTTGCCCAGCCCGCAGCCAGGGCCAGTGTCTGGATTGGCCGCCATGGCCAGGCCTGCCTGCACGCCAAATAGCACCGCGACCGATAGCATGATCAGTTTCTTCGACATAAGTCCTCCTCCTTGTGTGAGTGGAAAACTCCCTGTTGCTCGTGAGAAACAAGCTCGCATTATAGCCGAAAAAGGACGCTCCGGTGAGAAAAAATACTTGTCGCTTCTCTACGCTTCTACTAATGGGCTGCCACGCAATGTATTTATTCATCTCGGAATTTCAAGGGATCAACTCTGGCCAATTTCACCAGAATCGTGGCACGTGAAAATGATCGAGAACCTTATCCGAAAAATCTAACGGGTCCGCTGAATCCGCCATGAGCGCCTGTAACTGACGAATCGCGTTGCCTTGCTCAGATTCCGGCACCCTCAACGTTGCCAATAGACTCGCGAGATATTCTCCCTGCCCAACGGCCAAGTTTTGTTGAACTTCTTGATAGCCTATCAGCGTGAGATTCCTCACTGTCTTCATTCGCGTAACCTGCTCTCGTTTTTCACGGGAAGGCTTCCTCGGATTCAGCACGACGTGATAGTGATGTTTCAGGAGGAGATTGTGGTCTTCATATCCCTCCTTCTTCAGAATCAGGAAAGTATGCGGTGCTCGTTCAATGGTTACATCTAGAAGGGGGGTCTCGCCGAGAGGTATGGAGCCCATGAGGAACACCTGTGCACCGGGAGGATCTGATGTAATCCTTATTTTCTGATCCAGCCCCCCTTTGCCACTCATGGAGACTGCGCTCGTGCAACCCGTAAAGACTATTCCCATTACGGTCAGACACAATATGCCTCTCATTCTTCTGATCACTTTTCTGATTCTTTCTGAAGGAACTTCACAACAGCGTGTTTCTATACGGTTCACAACATTATGTAGAGGTTCTCAAATTGTCAACATCCTCCCATCAACCATGAGCCTCGCTGAATCCTGTTCTTCATGCTCCCCGGTCTTCCATGAACAACAACGTATGTGTGGGGCATTTTCTCACTTGCAGTTGTCTCGTGTTACCTTGCAGGCTGTTCATTGTTCGGCCCGAGAAGCGAAAGCATTGGCGTAAGCTCAGATCCCCCTGGAGCTCGGGTTATCGCCAGCGGGAAACCTGTGGGGACAACCCCTCTTTACTTCGAGGCGCAGAGAGGAGACAATCTGCTTATCGAGGTGCAGAAATCGGGATACCAAACCCAATACCGAACGTTGTCGAGAAGGATGAGTACTCTGGGCATTCTTGATATCGTCGGTGGGGCTATTTGGCTGGTACCGTTTTTCGGCCTGCTTTCCTCCGCCGCCTATGAGCACGACCCTGCTGAAATTGGAATATCGCTGGAACCTGAGCAGAAGGTGGCTCCAACCCACTAGTTGGGTTTGCGGCTAGGTCACATTAGCTCATGACCGGCGTGCACGGAGAAGCCAGAGGGGCCAGTTTTTGACTTCGCACTTTTCTACCACGCACTGATACCCTCTGAATGCATGGTCGAAAACTGACCCCATCTTCCTCTCCGAGATTCTCTCTCTATCCTCTACCAGGATCACGCGATGGCCGAACGCCGGCGCCGCACAGGCTGTAGGGCCTTTTCGGTGCCACCTTGGGGTTAACTGCTATTCTCGCCCTCGCCTTCGGGAGGCCAACCGGCAGGGAAACGGCCGTACACCCGCTGATACGCGCGCACCGTGGCCGAAGGCGGATTGTGTCGGGCTTCCTCCACGGATTCCCTGTAGGCCTCATCCAGGTTCCGCCGGAGATCGGCCACCTCGGCATCACGCGCCACTTCTCTTCGCTCGCGCCCCTCGGGAGCCAGTTTCTGCACCAGAAACGGATCAGTAAGCCCGTTCGGGAAAAGACGCTGGAACAGCTTCCCGCACTGCTCTTCTGTCAAACGCTCTTCCACGGTCGCCTCAGGCTTCAAAGATACTCACACCGTCTATGAAGAATCCCTGGCCCAGAACCTCAACACCGGGAAGCAGCATCACGAGGGAGTCTTTTCTGGACCTCTGGAAAGGCGAGGGAGATTGGAAACTCGGCCTTCATTTCCACATGCGCGGGTCGAAGTGGAATGCCTCGGGCTTGTTGAGGCGAAATCGTTTGAAATCGGGATGGGCGGGGCTCAAAAGGTAATTGCGTTCTTCGGGAATCACGGCTGATGGGACAACCAGCATCGCCGTGGAAGCACTTGCCACCCACGCCGTTCCCAAATCCTGCAACTCTTCAGTCACAGGATAGCTGCGCCAGTTCTTCGGAAGATCCGAGACTCCAATGTATTCAATGCGCATGTCATCCGGGGTATCGGCGGAGATGGCAACGAGTTGATCGGGCTCTGTATCTCGGTCAAGGTTCACAAAGAATTCAAGGGCTGCAAGAGACAACGTCGCAGACGCATAGACAACCCGCGTACCTAAACGGTTCCAGCGCCCTCCAAACTGTCGAGCTCCCTCGCCATCAAAGGCTTGGGATAGATGAAGTTTGAGAATGATTCGCCAGACGCGCATGGCCAAGGCTAACTATACACACCATACTCAATTCGCCCCAAGACTTCCTCGACCTGCCTGGCCCCGATATCGCTTTCGAGAAGCTCCAAGGGAACCTCGTTGCCCAGGGCACGGTTGGGTCTTCGCAGCCATCTGGCGGCTTTCTCCTCGCTTCCCAAAACATACGCGGCCTGCGCGCCAAGACGGGCAAGCCGGAGCAGCCGATCCGACTCGTCAGCACGAAGCTTGCGCTCTTTCTTGCGGCGCGCGATGGTTCGCTGCGGCAAATGCAGGGCAGATGCCGCCTCCCCACGAGCGAGCCCGAATTTCACCATCACCGCTTCGAGCGACGCGTAAGGCAATCCTGCGCCCACGGTTTGCCGCAGCTCATTCAAATTCGAGATCTGCCGCTTAAGAACCTTTCGACCTCCGAGCGCCTCGACGATGTCCGCTGTACGTAGCATGTCGTCCCTCCGATATCAGCCAAGTTGCACTTATGCTACTGCCATATGGCATTCTGAATCAAGATAATGCAGAAAAGGTATCCCCTTATTCTTTCGGCACTGGGAAGCACATTGCACGCTGGGCTTCACTCCACGCGATCGCCCAGCATGATCAGGGTGGGCTCGATACGAACGCCCTCAATCGTAAGAATGCCAAGCCCACGAGGCAGTATGAACCGTTTCGGCCAGCCGAGCCGGGATTGAACAGAAGAGTCGATCCGTGCCAGTCCGTTTTTGGTTAGTGGGTATGGCCGAACACGCAGATGTCAGGTTGTTCGCGCTCAGGAAACGCTCGTCCGCCCTTCGTCAGCTTCCCGCCTTCGTACAGGATATGACGCATGGCGATGCGGAGGCCTGCCAGTTCGATCACCGCCTCGGATGGAAACCTACTCTGTTCATCATTATTGTCGATGTTGCCAGAGACGGCGGTAACTGGTGCGATCCGTTCCAGCTGTTCGATCACAGACTCATCGCCAATGTCCCCGGCGTGGAGAATGTGATCGACGCCTCTAAAATGTCGTCGAACTGTTGAATCGAATAGTCCGTGGGTGTCGGCAATCACTCCGATCCGAATGGCTCTGAGCTGGTTCATGGGGCGACGACCGGCTGGGATCCGATTGAAGCCTGTACCTGTTTCCAGTCGAACGTAAGCGGTTCCGGCAATTTCTTCGGCAAGGCGGCGAGCTCTGCTTTCAATCGATCCGCCCGGGCGGCGCTCATCGGATGCGTGGAGAGCCACTCCATTCGACCCTGATCTTTTTCCGCGAGTGTCCCTCTCATTGGGGCATCCGTAAATCAAGGGAGGATCAGTTACGGTATGACCATGAACTTACCCAGCTTGGCAGGACGATAGATTGAAAAATCTCGCCGGTCAATGGTGAAGATACGCCGAATCCGCTCACGCTCTGCCACGACTACCAGTGCCGCATCGGCTAAATCCATAGGCAACATCCTATACTTCTTCATCAGGTCTCGCATGCGTCGATGATCGTCAGCCTCCACCGGTAGCAGTCGGACTGTTTCTTCCAATACCAGTTCCCACAGCGCGTCCTGCGCCCGCCACGAGAAATTGAGCAGATACATCGCTTCCGTGAACGCAGGCCAAACCGTCACCAGCGGATCGCGGATTTCGGTGAGAGCCTCCACGCATTTCTGATGGTGCTGATCATCGCGATGCAGGAGCGCCACCAGTGGGCCCGCGTCAACCAGGATTGCGCTCATCAGGCAGTCCGTTGCCGCAGGAGCATCTCGCGAAACTTCTTGCCGGTTTCCGTTGAAAGATCAGAAGGGCCTCCCGAAGCACACCCAATCAGGTGTTTCATGGCTTGGTAAGGAGTGGCGGCACCGCGCACCTTCTGATCCTCTTTTTCAAGAACGGTCAAGACATTCCGGATGACTTCAGACTTTGTGGCCCCTCGCTCTTTCGCGATACGCGAGAGCAGTCGTTCAAGTCGAGCCGGCAAACGAACACTTGTTCCCATGGCGCCCCTTCACAATATGATCATGTAGGACATCAGTGTATTACATTGTCACTTGAGCTGCAAGAGACGGGCGATTATTGAGGCGGACCGACGGGACAGATTCATCGAAATATGGATGAGCAATGAGCCGAGCTAAGGTCCGAATGACGCCTGCACCTGTTTCCAGTCGAACGTAAATGGCTCCGGCGATTTCTTCGGCAAGGCGGCGAGTTCGGCTTTCAATCGATCCGCCCGGGCGGCGCTCATCGGATGCGTGGAGAGCCACTCCATTCGACCCTGATCTTTCTCCGAAAGCCGTTCGAAAAATGTGATCATACCGGAGGGATTGATCTTTGCCCGCTGAAGCAATTGTAATCCCGTTAGATCGGCCTCGGTCTCCTGCTCTCTGCCAAATTTGAGGGTGAACAGCTCGACGCCGAGCTGCTTCATCATCCCGACGAGGCCCTGCTGATTGCCCAACACAATGGCCGCTACCGTCATCAGCCCAAGGCTTTTCACGATCCGTTCAAGCCCATGCCGCTGTAGCACATGGTTCAGTTCATGGCTCAAGACGCCCGCCACTTCTTCACCGCTCTCTGCTTTTTTCATGAGCCCGGTGAATACCACCACGTACCCGCCAGGGAGCGCGAAGGCATTGACGATGTCACTCTTCACCACCGTCACCTCGAACTTGTAAGGATTATCCGGGATCTGGGTGGTCATACGTTGGGTCATCTCTGCCAACGCTGCGACCGCGCGGCCCTCTTTCATCACTTCCTGATGGCTGAGAAAATCTCGATAGGCCGATTCTCCCAACTTTTGCTCCCACTCTACTGGAATCCGGCTCACCGCAATCTCGACGAGCAGATCAGACTGGAACCAGAGTCCCAGCACTGTGGCCAGGAGCACCCCTCCGACTAGGCTCCAGACGAGTCGGTGCCGTTGGCGTACCTGGCGCACCTGTTCGGCAGCCTGCGCAAAAGAGTGACTCACATCATCCGGCGCCGCATGCCGGAAGGCGCGAATCGCATCAGGATTCTTTAAATAGAGCGTCCGTTCCCCTTTCTGCCCAGCCCATTTCACGACAAGCTGGTCATGGTCGAGCCCGCCTGCTGAGACAGTGAGGCTAGAAAAAGGAACGGACTCCGGCTGGCCATCGGCAGTATCAGATGCAAAAGTCACGGTGAGTCCGTGCTCCTCGACGTGAACAAGACAAGGCGCACCAGCGGCAGGAAGCTCATCACCGAAACAGAGTGCGTTGGGGGAAAATTGCGTCATGATGTGATTGATGATTGCTTCATTGAAGGCGGAATGTTCTCGTGCGGATGCTCAAAACGACAGCCAACAAGGCCGCAGGTGAGAAAGAACCGCAGGCGTACCCTCTGCGGTACGTTGAGGATTGTTTCGAGCCGAGAACGACGTTGGCTGGCGTTTTCAGCATCCGCTACTCGGAGACGGGGATGAATTGCCGTATCCACGCCCCGAAACTACCCGGGTTTCGACTTTGAATGTAGACGAGTCCAGGTCCTTTGAACCGGCAGACAAACCCTTCGCCTGACGTGAAACTGGCCACCCAACCGGAGGTGGCTTTTTCGATGTTGTAGGAGGTCGTGGAGGACCAAGCCACCAGGTGGCTATTGTCCACGATATATTCCTGATCGGGCTTCAGCTCGATCTTGTGAATAGCCCCGAAGCTGTTCAGCACGAGCGTCCCCTTCCCGCTGATTTTCAGAATAAAGAAACCCTCTCCGCCCAGCAGTCCACGGCTCAGGCCCTGCATTTTGCTTTCGATGACGATTGCGTCGGCACCCGCAAGGAAACCATCTTTCTGCACCATGTATTCGTTCACACCATCAAGTTCTAAAATGACAATCTCGCCTGGCACCGTCGGAGCCAGCAATGCTTCGCCGGGGCCTCGGCTGGCACGGAGCGTCTGGAAGAAGAATTTCTCCCCGGTCAGGAATTTTCGTGATAGGGCTCCGAGAAAGCCACCTTCCATCTTGCTTTCAATGTCGATAGTTGGTGAGCACGCCACCATCGCGCCTGACTCGGCTGTGATGCTCTCACCAGCCGCCAAGTCCACCCGCACCATGGGAAACGCCCCCGGATATAAGATTTCGCTTTTCATGTAGTCACATCCTCCATTTATTCATATCGGCTCTCACACCACCCACCCATAGACGCGATGGCTCGGCTCCGGTCCTTCTTCCAGGTAGCTCATCCTGAGTTGCCCGAGCACGTCTTGTTGTAATTCGTTCCGCTTCGCCTTGACATCCACGCCAAACACACGCGCCGCGTTGAGTCCAAAGATCCGTTCCTTTACCTGGCGCGTGAGCGGCTGGTACCGATGCCGCTCGATCAGTTGCTCCGGAATCTGGAATCGCCGAAAGGCCTCGATCTGCCATTGTGGCGACCCATACCAAATCGAGTCCGTCCCCCAGAGCACATGATCGGCACCAAATGCGTCGATGATCTGCCCGAGCAGATGCGCACAGACCGCCGGATGGGTCGTCACCAGTTGCGCAAAGGTCGAGCCGAGCTCCATGTAAATGTTCTTAATTCCAGACTGCGCCTGCTTCATACGGCAGAACTCGGTGGTCCAAGGAATTTCGCCTGTCTTTGCAAACACGGTATCCGCCGTCGCCGTACTCTTGAGCCCGGAGTGATAGACAAGGAAATCGATGTCTGGAAAATCTCTTGCGGCTTTGATCAGATCCTTGGGGTGGTTGTAATCCGGCACCGGCCCAAGAGGAAGTCCTTTGTGAACACAGACCCGCGTAATGTTGAGCTTGCGCGCTTGCTCCAGCATCGGATAGGCGATCTTCTCATCGTCCATCCACCAGCCACGATTGAGTCCCTTCGGACAAGAGCCGGTATAACACTTCCAGGCATCAACCTTGAGCATCTCTGCCTGCATCGCCATGAAGTCCAGGTCGGCTGTCCCCAGCTGGGGTGTGGCCAATCCATGCGCCAGCATGCGTTGAGACTGTGCAAGACGGTTGATTTCGTCACGGATGTGCGCCATCTCGTTCGGCGGCACGACCGCTTCTTGCGGATAGGGTCCCGGCGGTGTACTGATAAGGCCGATGGTGGTCTCACTGTCGAGAAATACCTCTTTGACAAAATTTTCCCATGAAAGATCATCGATGGTGCCTCGGTCTCCCGCCAGCTTCGGATTGAGCCCAGACTCCCGTATCCATCGTCTGAGCGACAGCAGCCCCTGTTTGGACACCGCTCCCTTTCGATTATGTTCCGCATCGGTCGGATCGAAATGCGAGCCGACGTAATGCGTCTGTACATCGAAGATAAAGTAGGGCGCGCCCTGTTGCTCGGCAAAGGCTGCCGTTTCAAACAGTTCGATTTCTCCAACCTGAAAAAACTTTCCAAAGATCGAGTTCATGGCCAGCAATGCAGCAGCTACCCCGCCGGTCGTCCGGAGAAAGTCTCGGCGCGTGAGACCTCGTCGAGCAGCGGTTCTCTCTACAAATGTGACGGCAAGTGATTCAACGCGGGCTTGGTCTACCGTCTGGCTGAAGGGAATAAACTCTTCGTTCGAGACAATCTGCGTCGGAATGGCCGATGGAAATGTGGTCCCTTTCTTTGCCGAGGAAGCATGTGGAAAGGGTGACGGTGAGGACGCCATGGTGCCTATTCTCGTAGATGGTGTGCTGTGATTCTGTGGAATACGGTCAGCAGTGTCAAGCAACGAGAGCGGGTGAAGAAATCAGAAATCTTTGAGTGCAGATAAGGGAGGGAATCGGTGAACTACTTGGATCGTGGTGGAGACACGGAGCGGCTGTTCTCAAGCCCAACCGATTGAGTTTTAGGAATTGTGACGGCGACGTCGCGCTGAGGATCGCCTTCTTGATCTTTGCCGTCTCGCCCAACACTATAGAGCACCCCCTTATGCTGATCGACCAGCATAGGAAGACCGGTAAAGGGGTCATAGAGGGTCTGTCCAGCCTTTGCGAGGCGCGTGACCACATTTCCCTCTTGCGCCCCCTGTCTAATCCAGGCTTGCAAGCTCG
>JACMLT010000097.1 GCA_014379455.1 Nitrospiraceae bacterium | reverse complement strand
TGACAGGATAAATTTGATGCTCTAGGCCTGTAGCCCAGCAAGGGACGAGTGTGCCTCGACTTCAAAAATCAAGATTTCTCAACAGCGAGGTTGTGGTCTCAAAAGCTTGACGCTTGTTCTACAGATCTTGGTTCCTGAGGGCAAGGAAGGAGGCTGACTTACGATGTGGTTGTGGAAGAAGACGTAGAACCATCAGAGGGGTAGGGTAAGGTTCCGTCAAGGGCTTCATTGAGGATTCGAAGAGACTCATTGAGGAGGTCTGCTGCGCAGCTTAGCGTCACGTGAATTTGTTGGAGCGCTTCTTCCCATCGGCCTTCCTGGTATAAAGATTGAAAACGGCGATGATGTTCTTCCATGATCGCTTGCTTCGCATCCAGCATGAGACTATCGACAGCTGTCACAGTGGCCTCCCATTCGTGAGATCGAGACTAGGACGATAACAAATCCATATATCGACAGCAATGATACGAATGGGTGGGTCAGTGAGCGACGCGATCCAAATCCAGGAAGTCAGATCTCTCAGTAGCTATTGATGCATTCCCTCCCGCATTGTCCCTCTGGACCGGCCGCTTCTATGTGATTGTTTCATGAAGTGCCATACAACCTATGGGTTAGTATCACTGAAAGCGATGTCAAAAATGAAGGTCTGATGACTGCTCACGCGAACGCCGCAGTTCCTCTATTTCTTATTCTCTTTTTCATCTAGACCTTCCAATTCGTAGGACTTCCAGAAGACTCGCATGACTCCGTGCGACAAAAGTTAACAGAATATTTATACAGAATTGACAGGATTGGAATGTGCTCCAGGTAGGCTGGAGACACATGATCGCACCAACACACACCACAATGGAACAGGCTCCCTCGAACAGTTGGTCCAAGCGATTCAGGACCCTGTCGACGGCCTCTGACATCACCCGGGTTTGGGAAGCAGGTACGCGATTGATCCTGAGTCTGCTGACCTTGACGATTCTCCTTGGTTTGGCAGGCGGGGTGGTGAAAACATTTCTCGACCTACGGCTTCTCCTCTCTGCCAACGTCGAAGTGGCACTACGTCAGGTATTGGTCGACACATTGACGCTATTGGCCGTTGTCGAAGTGTTGAAGACCACCCTCGCCTACTGCTCTGAGGGGCGCGTCCGAGTCACCTTTATCATCGACACCGTCCTTGTCGTGATGCTGACGGAGGTCATCTCGCGCTGGTTCACGGGGGGAGAGTGGCCTCAATTCGCGATACTGGGAGGCATCTTACTGACGTTGGGTGTCCTGCGCATCGTGGCTGTCCGATATAGCCCTGCTCCAATGACGCTTCCGCAACAGGCCAATCAACTGGGGCTCTCGTTTTCATAATTTCACCAGGGAGGTAGCGATGCCAATCAATGCCCTTCTTGAATCAGCTTCTGAGGTTCATGCTGTACGAGGGGAACATCCTCATACCGATACCCTTACGGCGACCATTCTTGACCACCTTAATGAGCAGACCGTCATCAGTCTGGACTCGCTCGTCTGCCTCATGCCTCAATACACGTGGAATCAAATTTTTCAGGCCGTCGATCAACTCGCCCGATGTAATAAGATCGTTCTTCGTCGACACCGATTCGAGTACATGCTCTTCTCGACCAATTTTCTGGCATAACCCCATTTGACAATCCGCCAGAGCGTGCCGCATGTGCGATGAGCCTGCTGTATTGCAGGGCGGGGCGTTGCTCTGACGCTTCTTGTTGAGGAATAATCAATCTGAAGAAGCAGGAAAGCTCAACCTTGAGCAAGACGTTCTTTGGAAGGTCCTGGTGGAGTGGTATGGCGAATGATCTTGCCTTCCACGAGATAAACCACGAGCTCGGCGATATTGGTGGCATGATCGGCCATCCGTTCGAGGTATTTCGCAATGAAGCTTAAGCGAATGGCGCGTGAAATCGTACGCGTATCCTCCAACATATATGACAGCAATTCGCGGAATAACTGTTCCATCAGATCATCGACGTAGTCGTCGTCCGTGAGCACCTTCCGAGCGAGCTGAGCATCCTCCTTGACGAACGCATCGATGCTGTGTTTCACCATTACCCGCGCCATATTGCCCATCATCGGAATATCGATGTAGGGCTTGAGCTGAGGCTCTTCGTTCAGCTCGATCACCCGCTCAGAGACATTTTCCGATAGGTCGCTGATTCGTTCAAGTTCGGTGGCGATTTTCATTGCTGTCGTGACCAGCCGTAAGTCTCGCGCGGCAGGCTGATGGAGGGCCAGCAACCGAATACTCTCTTCGTCGATCTCCACATCCA
The DNA here is from genome assembly GCA_014379455.1 of Nitrospiraceae bacterium. GTDB lineage: Bacteria > Nitrospirota > Nitrospiria > Nitrospirales > Nitrospiraceae > Palsa-1315. The sequence goes on along the minus strand of JACMLT010000097.1, from coordinate 7,086 downwards.
AGGCATTGATCTGATGGTCCCGCTCGATGACCACTCGAGCGAGGGCTGAGTCGCGCGTCACCAGCGCGGTGAGGGCTTGGTCGATCTGATCTTCCGTCTGCGCAGCCATTCGCAGGAGCTTGGTCTTCAAGTCGGCAAGTTCTTCGTCAAAGTGGCGTTGTGTCATCATCGTCACCCAAATCGTCCGGTGATGTAGTCTTCGGTCTGTTTCTTTGAAGGTGTGGTAAAGAGCTGTTTCGTGAGTCCGAACTCCACGACTTCGCCAAGGTACATGAACGTTGTCCAATCGGACACCCGTGCTGCCTGCTGCATATTGTGTGTGACAATCACGACCGTCAAGTCCTGCTTCAAGGAAAAGAGCAGCTCTTCGATTTTAGCAGTGGCTACGGGATCCAACGCCGAGCAAGGTTCGTCCATCAGCAAGACATCCGGTTTGACCGCGAGTGCGCGGGCAATGCAGAGCCGTTGTTGCTGCCCTCCGGAGAGACCGAAGGCGCTGACGTGGAGCCGATCTTTCACTTCATCCCACAGCCCTGCGCCCTTGAGCCCCTCTTCTACAATCTGATCCAATTGGCCACGGTTCTTGACTCCATGGAGGCGCGGTCCATAGGCCACGTTTTCATAGATTGATTTCGGAAAGGGGTTTGATTTCTGAAAGACCATCCCGACCCTTTTCCTCAGGTCGGTGATATCCACGTCGGGGCTGTAGATATTCATGCCGTCAAGCAGCATGGTGCCTTCTAATCGAGTACCTTCAATCAAGTCGTTGAGCCGATTGATGCAGCGCAGCAAGGTAGACTTCCCACAGCCGGACGGCCCAATGAACGATGTGACCTGATTTTTGAGAATTTCCAGATCGATATTAAAGAGAGACTTGCGGTCCCCATAAAAAAAGTTGACCTGATTCAAGGTCAGCTTGACGGTTTGAGCCTTGGAATTGTGGTCAGAAGACTGGTGAGGACTGTTCTGCACATTAAGCCTCTGTGAGTCGAGTCCGTGTGAGGGTAACGACTGCTGTGGCAAAACTGGAGTAGGAGACATGACGATCCTCCTTATACTTATAGTACTGATCCCGCATATTTCTTGCGCAAGTGGTTGCGAAGGACAATCGCCGTCAAATTTAACAGCACGACGACGGTGATCAATACGAGAGTCGTGATATAGACCATTGGCTTCGCGGCTTCCACATTGGGCGACTGGAACCCCACGTCGTAAATATGAAATCCCAGGTGCATGAACTTTCGATCGAAGTGGAGAAAAGGCCAGGAACCGTCTATAGGGAGAGACGGCGCAAGTTTCACGACCCCTGTGAGCATAAGCGGCGCCACCTCTCCTGCAGCACGGGCCATCGCCAAAATCAATCCAGTCAGAATGCCCGGCAAGGCTGAGGGTATCACGACTTTGAGCATCGTTTCCAACTTGGTTGCGCCAAGCGCCAATGACCCTTCACGAAATTCTCTGGGCACGGCGGCCAGCCCTTCTTCTGTGGAGACAATGACCACCGGCACTGTGAGTAAGGCCAGCGTCAGGGACGCCCAGAGAATACCGCCGGTGCCGAACGTCGGGGCCGGAAGTCGTTCAGGAAAGAAAAGCTGGTCGAGGGTTCCGCCGACGGCATACACGAAAAAGCCGAGTCCAAACACACCGAAGACAATCGAGGGCACGCCTGCGAGATTGTTGACGGCAATTCTTACAAGCCGAACCATGACGCCTTGCCTGGCATATTCTCGCAGATAGAGCGCCGCAAGCACGCCGAAGGGAACGACGACGAGGCTCATGATGATGACCATCATGACCGTACCGAAAATAGCCGGGAAAATGCCGCCTTCCGTATTGGCTTCTCGAGGCTCAGTGCTGAGGACATCCCAGACATTCGTGAGATAGATCCAGCTCTTGTGCATCAGGCCCATCTCGTTTGGCCGTAGGGCGCGAATGATCTGCCCGACTGGAATCTGTTTTTCTCGTCCGTTTGCATCCACCATCAGGGCAGAGTATTCATTAAATTGTGTGCGTAGCGTTTCCAATTCCAGCGTTTTTTCATGGTAACGGGATTCAGCGTCAGCAACCTGGGCTTTGAGGCTCTCGATTTGCCCTCGATCCCTTGTATCGAGGGCGGAGGCGTTCATTTCAAGCGCACGAATCTTCAATCGCGCCTGCTCGATGTCCGCGTTCAAAGCGCCGATCTCGACGCGCTCGATCCGAGTGATCCGTTGATGAAGGGCATTGGTGCTGTCGATCAGTGGAGCCAAGGCAATCCACCCGCTGTCATTCCCTTCTGCCTGAAGCGTCTCTCCTTTGTAGATCGCCTTGATCCTGGCATACATGTTGCCCCATTCTCGGCGTTCCAAGAGCACGATGTCTGTCGGATATGCTTGCGACACCACCTGATCGTCATTGACCCATTTGAAATCGAGCCCATAGATGTCACGATTCCCGATCTTGACCCGAAGGCGGCTTTTCCCTTCGGGACGATCCGATGTGACAGAGCGAGGGATGACTTCGCGTCCAGCCAGTTGTCCCATCACCCGTTGTTGATCTTTCAGGGTGAGTTCCACGATGTCCGAGGTCCAAAAGTATCCCAAGCCGTTGATGGCAATCAACAGCAACAGCCCGAAGACCATGAGCAGGGATACCGAGACGCCGGCGGCGCACCCCCAGATGAATATATTGCCGGAGGCGAGGATTTTTTTGAATGAGGTGCGCATTAATACTGGCTATATTTCGTTCGCAACCGTTGCCGAATGATTTCCGCCACGGTGTTGATCAAAAACGTAAAGACAAATAAGAGCACAGCCGCCAAGAATAGGATGCGATAGAGTGTGCCTCCATAAGGGGCTTCAGGAATTTCTACGGCGATATTGGCCGATAACGTGCGAAACCCGTTGAATAGGCTCCAATCCATAATGGGGGTGTTTCCCGTGGCCATGAGGACGATCATGGTTTCTCCAATGGCCCGGCCGAAACCGATCATCATGGCAGAAAAAATTCCTGGACTTGCCGAGACCAGCATGAGTTTGACCAAGGTTTGCCAGCGGGTGGCTCCCAGTGCAAGAGACCCGGCGATCAAATGTCGTGGGACGTTGGACAAGGCTTCCTCGGAAATACTGAAGATGATCGGCACGATGGCAAAGCCCATCGCGCACCCCACCACAAGGGCATTCCGTTGGTCGTACCGGAGTCCCCAATGGGTGGCAAACCAGGCTTTATAGTCAGATCCGAACAGGAACGACTCGATCGACTGGTTCAAGCCCAGACAGACCACGACGGCGCCGATGATAACGGGAATCAGGATAAACGATTCCATCCCAGGGCGAAGACGGCGAATGAGCATGGTTGGGAGATATTGCCAAAGAATCGACGCGACTGCGACGCTCACAGGCACAACCACAGTCATGGCGAGCATCGCAGGGAAAATTCGTTCAAGCACAGGGGCCAGCCACAAGGCGGCCAAGAATCCCAGGATGACGGTCGGGAGCGCCGCCATGATCTCGATAGTTGGTTTGATCTTGGCTCGAAGATCGGGCTGCATGAACATCGATGTATAGATGGCTCCTAACAGGGCCAGAGGCACTGCGACTAACATGGCATACAGCGTCCCTTTCAGCGTGCCGAAGATCAGCGGGAGGAGGCCAAACTTCGCCTCAAAATCATCGGCGCCACTGGAAGATTGCCACACATGTCCCGGTTCTTCATAGCCTTCATACCAGACGGGCTTGAACAGGGTTGCGAAAGTCGTCTCTGGATGAGGGTTGTGAATCGCATAGGTGAGCAATTCTCCCTGGTCGGTGAGGGCTACGGCTCCATCGGCTTTCGGGGAAAACGTCAGGGTGCGAATCGCTTGCTGGTTCCCCTGAAGCTTCAACAGTGTTTGCTCGGAGGTGGAGTAGTGGACAAACAGGTTACCCTGGGTATCGCCGGTGATAAATCCTTTGTCGCGAAGCGATGGAGAGATCACCGTGACGGGAGAGGGATGCGCCTCGAACCGGTGAATCTGTTGAAAGCGAGTGAGCGAACTTTCTTGAGATTGCCGCACCGGCATCCAGACTGAGACATCGCCGCTGCTGTTGCCGATGGCAAGCGAACGATCTCCGATTAAGTAGGAGAGGGCGGTGACTGAAGTGCCGGCCGGAGCCACCGGAATGGTTTCGGCCAGACTCGGCTGGGATCCTTCTCTCACATCGTAGCGATAGAGGTTTCCACCGCCCGTTCCAATCGAAAGGGTGTCGCCGCGGCTGTCAAAGACCAAAGCCGTCACGGACTCAGCGCCGTGACCGGTCAGTGCAACAGGGGCGGGCGAGGACGATGGAGCGCTATACCACAGGCGCCCTTGATTTGTCAGGGCTGTGGCGAGGATGCCCTGATCCGTTGGCTGGTAGGCCAAACGAATAATCTGCTCTTTAGCGGGAGTCAATTGTGCCGGGGGGCCAAGGATGACCGTTGGAACGATGAGACGGATTCCCTCCTTGAAACCGGCTGTGAACTCGATCGTGACAGGAATGAGGCGGCCATCGTCCGTGCCGAAGGCGAATCGATTGCCGACCCCTACTGCTCGAGCGATGGCGGTGATGGAGATTTTATCCAACCCTGGAGGAAGATCAACGCTGATCGGTGCACCGGATTGTGCATTGAAGAAGCGGATTTGGTGATCGGATCCTGCCGTAAGTTGATAGATAATCTCTTGATATTCATCCATGCCGACCAAGCTGGATTGAGGGAGTACGCTCGGTGGAGGGGTGCCGGTTACGTGACCGGTCTGAGTCGCGTGTGGAGGAAAAAATACGGGAGCGACTTCTTTCACCAAGAAAATAAAGATACCGATAATGCTCAGGATGACGGCAATCCCACCGATGGTGATGATGACTTGAGCCAGCCGGTCGAACATGCGACGCCATATCACAGCGGTTGAGTGTCGTGATATCGTCGGCAGGGGCGTATAGCCATACGCCCCTGCCGCAGGGGAGGGGACGAGGGTAGAATCGGATTCGCTAGTCAAGTTTCTTGAGTTCCTTCGCGATCGCGTCGGCCTTCAGCGGGAAGAAGCCATCCTTGACCACCACTTGTTGTCCTTCTTTGCTATAGATGTATTTGATGAACTCTCCAACGATCGGATCCAATGGTTTATTGGGCTCCTTGTTGACGTAGAGATAGAGGTGGCGCCACAGCGGATAGGATCCATTGTCTGCGTTTTGCTGGTTGGCCTCATTGAACGGCATGCCGTCTTTCTCCGCCAGTGGAACGGCGCGCACGTTCGATGTGAGGTACCCAATGCCGCTGTAGCCGATGCCGCCTTGATCTTCGCTGATGCTTTGGACGACAGAGGCTGACCCAGGCTGTTCCTTGACTTCGTCCTTGTAATCTCCATTCTTCAGCGCATGTTCCTTGAAAAATCCGTAGGTGCCGGAGGCTGAGTTTCGTCCATAGATACTGATGGGACTGTCGCCCAGGCCATCTTCCACGCCGGCCTGTTTCCACACCTGAATGTTCTCATTGTGGCCCCAGCGTCGGCTCTTTGAGAAGATCGCATCGACTTGCGCCATCGTGAGCCCTTTGACCAAATTGTCTTTGTTGACGTAGACGGCGAGGGCGTCGATGGCGACTGGAAACGCGGTGGGTTTATATCTGAACTTTCTTTCGAACGCGTCCATCTCGGTATTTTTCATTGAGCGGGACATTGGGCCAAGTTGCGCGGTGCCTTCGATCAAGGCTGGAGGAGCCGTACTCGATCCCTTGCCTTCGATCTGGATTTTGACGTTGGGATATTGTTTGCGAAATCCTTCAGCCCAGAGGGTCATGAGATTGTTGAGCGTATCCGAGCCGATGCTGTTGACATTGCCAGACACCCCGCTGACTTTGATATAGCCTTTCAAGGCTGGATCGAGCTTGATCGCGTCATCGGCATAGGCCGATGGGATACCCGAAGCTAGCGCCCCAAGGAGGGCGACGCACCACAGACTGGACCTGGCGGAAAATGTACCCATATGAAGCTCCTTTCATTATCCATAAAAGAAAAGGATGGTCACGTTCTGTTACGGAGACATTACATGCATGTTACAGGGGTGTTAACTCTCCAGATGTTTCTGCTGGTTCCAAATGACGAGCTGGGGAGGGGTGGGGCGGCAGACGCCCCACCCCTCCCAGAGGCAGCTGTTAAAAATTCCACTGCAGTTGAGTACGGATGACCACCCCATCGCGTATGGGATAGGGCGCGTTTTGAGTATCGGTGCGTTTCATCCAGGCATAGGCCACGGTCAGTTCAAGTGACTTGCTGAATTGATATTCCAGCCCGACTTCTAATTCCCGGACGACATTGAACGGTGAATTGGTCCGGTGCTTCTTTCCGCCGTTGTATTCTTGCCAACGGATGTAGGGAATGACATCGTTCCACTTATACATGGCTTGCACGTATCCACCTTGGAGCGAGCCCTCCTGAAGGGCTGTTTGGGTTGCGTTCAGTTCCGGACCACGGCCCCAGTTCCATTCCGCCTGCAATCCGAATGGTTGTGGATACAGAACGAAATGTACGCCGACTCGCTCGTCATTGATATTCCCGCCGTCGGGACGTGTTGGAGTGATGGCGCCGATCGGACCATTTGCGACGTTAAATACACCCCGGTAGGCATCTGCTCCGACTTGCACGATTTGTCCATAGGGCAATTCAAAGGGATAGGTGGCATGGAGCACGACATGTTTAGCGTCATTGGCTTCCGCTACATTGAGGGTCTGACCGTTATATACGCCGACACCCAACATTCCGTAGTCTCCTGACCCTTTGAGGCCTTTCTCAATCAGGCTTTTGAATACTTTTCGGGTGTCAACCGGTGTGTAATAAAAGAAGAATCCGAGGTCACGCTCTCCGTTTGCCGCACTGTTGATGCCGTCGGTCCGGTCGAGCGCGAGCCGATTTTGGCTGGACTGTAGATTTTCAAACCCAAACGGGACCTTCGATTGTCCTGCCCGAATACGAAACTCCTTATCCTTCGACAGGAACGGCAGGAAGATATCGGCATAGGCGTCTCGGAGTTGTGCAAAATTATTATTGCCGGTTCCGGCGGTGGCCCCAAACTCCGGCCGAAAATAAATAGACAG
>JACMLT010000096.1 GCA_014379455.1 Nitrospiraceae bacterium | reverse complement strand
TCCGGGATGACGCCACGTTTGAGTCGAATAGACGTGCCGTCCTGCACGGGGAGCAGCGGAATCCAATATTCAGGCACCGTCGTACCCAATCGATAGGTCAGAGTCTCGCCATCCGTCCCCCCGGCGGCAGGCGGTGCGCCCTCTTGTTCTTTCTTTTGCTGAGCTTCTTGATAGGCTTCATATCGGTTGAGGGGGCGTCCCGCTGCGCTTTCGACAATCCGCTCGACACCCCACGCCACGTTGGCCATTTCGTCTCGTAGAAACAGCACCTCCTCACTGGGCGCACTGTGCAAACTGTCGCCCAAAACCGGTGGCAGGAAGAAGAGACGTTGAGAATCCTGCGCAAGCATAAACATCCGCCATGACGATGAGGATCCATCCGCCTGGGTTGTATGCGGGATGAGGATGCGCTCGCCGAACGTATTCGTCACCACAAGTGCTCGGATCTGACAGAGAGATCCGACGGGCAATTCGATCGGGACCGCAAACCAGTCATTGCTGTATTCGAGCGCGAACTTCACCAAGAGCAGTCTCGCCAAGTCGTGAGGGGCCGCGTCGATCTGCGCCAGATTGACCGCGCCGTCTTCGAATTCCCAGAACCGGGAGGACGGCATGCCACGAAACGCCACTGGAGCGGGAAGAAACGCGCGGGATAGGGGAGTCCGTGCCTCACTGGCCCCCAACGTTTGGCCCGGATGTACCACAAACGAAAACCAATCGAGCGCGCCTTCGAAGTATTCCGGTGCAGCAAGTATGACCTCCCCCTCCGCAGTTTTGCCGGAGACAGCAAACTCATACTCCATCCGTTCAGGAATCCAGGCCGCCGGCGCCGCAGTGTCGTGAAAAAAGGTATCGCACCAGGTGAGCCATGCGGTGATGGCTTGGATGACTTTCTGCTGATCGTTGCCGGTGATTTGGTTAAACGGGGACTCCTGAAAGAACTCTCCCAGGGCGTTACGTGAGTGCAGTTCGGCGAGCCGCGCGCGAAGTCGGACTCCGTCAAGCGCCCGACCCCCCACAACCTGGAGAAACTGAAGGCTCTCACTGTCGAGACGCCGGCGTTGCTCAGCGGATGGTTTAGCGAGAAGATACCTGCTGCTCAACAAGATGGAGCGTAACTGGCCTACGCGGCTGGTATGAAGCAGTCGAAGCAAGTGCTGCCCCATCTCGACAGATCGTCTCCAGTTGGGCGTTCCCTCCGCCACGACCGATTCACCTTCCACCAAAGTCTCGAGCGGCAGCATGGGAGCCGCATAGGGGCGCGCCGGATGAGTTCCGGACGGAGCGCCGGGACGATAACGAGTCAGCAAGGTTGTGTCCGCCACGACCTGCGCGGATGCCGTCGAACCGGCATCTTCACCTTTGAACTCACCGAATTGCCACTGACGAGCCAGCATCCAGAGTGGATCGTGGATGCGTGCTTGCAGGCCGTCCTGCAAATCGGAATTTGTCGCACTCAGTTCAATGCGGATCTGTGAAGCCATGGCTATTCTCCCGTCGAACGGTCGATGACACTGGAAAGATCGATGGTAGTCCCATCGAAGAGCAGAGCCGGCATCGACAGGTCGGTGGCCGCCGGTCCACCTGGATCTGACGACCGTTTGCCCGCACAGTCCCACGTTGCTGTTCCGTCCCAAAGGGTGAACGCCATGCCGTTCACCGGACGTCCTTCCAATCCCACCAGTGCGGCCGGGACTTCCAGACGGACCCATCGCCCCGCCGGCGGAAGGAGCCCTATGAATCGGCGGCTCACCGTGCCGTCGTTTCCAAACAGGATCAAATTCTCGCCCCAATAGGCGCGGTGTTCCCACGTGCCGTCGTGCCACTGGAGCATGATCTGGCGCGGCAAGCGCCGAGGGTCCAGGTACACATGCGCGAACAATCGGTCTCCCACGCTCACGAACAACGGAGACTTCGTGCCTTGAAAAAAATGTTGGTGGAGGCCCGACACGAGATTCGATTGATGAGCTTTCCTCCCCGAGAGGGGTTCTGGCTGGGTACGAATCCATGTCCAGCCTTCCCCTTGTCCGGATGGACTGGCGCCTGCCGGCAGTTCGTCGTCCACCCAAATTATCTCGGCGCGACTCTCTGGCACGATGGCTCGCAGACGCATGAGGTTGGTCGTCTCCTGCACGATGGCCTCAAGGCTATCCAGGTCCCACACCTCTCGCTGATCGGCGGAGACGGCCAGGAGCAGGGCCTGCGGCGGGGCGCTGTTCGGGCCGTCGTAGTGAAACGTGACCCCCGTTGTTTCCTGAGGACTTGGAACGACCTCCACCCATTCATCGATGAGCAATCCCGTGAGCGGCTGATCGAAGCGAATCGGTTGATCCGCCGGAACCTGTGCGACGAGCGACAGGCGCCCGCGGGGAATCGATTGATTGGGCCCGCTCGGTAACGCAACCCATCGATCCTGCTGTGTAAAGGGTAGTTGCCCGACCTGGAGGCTCAGGTGGCCTCCATTCCCCAGTGTTTCGGCATAGAGCATGGCCGTTTCGAGCCGCATGGCGCCCTGGCGGACATGGGCCACACGCTGAAACCATGTGGCTGCCGCCAGTGGATCGTTGCCTTGCAAAGACAGACTCGCACCAAAAGCGTCGGCCAATTGCGCAGCATTGGCCAGTATGATGGGGGATAGCGCGAGAAAGTCCGCCCCGAACAGAATCTTCAACCGAGCGAGATCGTGATCCCGTTGCGCTTCAGGCAGCGCGCCCGCGCGATCGAACACACGATCGGCATCGGCAATACGAGCGAGATGGCGTTGCATGTCAGTGGCCACGGATCGCGCCTGCGTGAGCAGAAGCGATTGCACTTCCGAACCTGCCCCAACCGCATCCAAGGGAACCGCGCCCGGGATGCCGAAGGCCGCCCCTCGCATCAACGCCGTACGGAGCGTGTCAAGATTGACGGCGGCGCCGGCGTCCTCATCGGCGTCCGGCGGAAGCATCTGCCGAATGGTTTGGCTTGCCTGTGTGAACGATTGCAAGGCCTGATCCACACGGCGGGTCAGCTCTGCGTTCTGCACTCCTGAAGCTGCCGGCGACTCTGGAAGAGAGAGATCTCGGCCATCGAGCGACCGAACATTGGCACACAATCGGCGTACGGTACGCGTCACTTCGAGAAATTCCCCGACGCTGACGAGATCGTTCGGCCAACCGGGGTCACGCTCGAAGTGCAGCCGAACCTGCGCTTGTACGGGAACGGTGGCTGGTCTGGTTCGGAGCAGGTGATTCAGCCAGCGCTGTTCCAGTTCTGCACGTTGCGCTTGTGCCTGTCCCTCTGCCATGAAGACCGCGTCGAGCGGCGAAAGTTGTAGAGCCGTGAGCGGTGTGTCAAGCGTGTGAACCACCGTACCGTTCGCGGGGTCGACGTAGTCGGCTCGACAGCGGACCTTGGCGGGATCCGGCAGCAGTGTGGCGGCCCAGGCGTTGAGTGTCGGTTCGACAGTGGTGCGAACCTGCTCAGGGCCGGTCGGCCACGTCGTGACTGCCGTACCCGGCGTCGCGGGAAACAGAACGCAGAGGCGATGCGTCAGACCGATGCCGCTTCGTGGCGTGTGGATGACGTCCAATTCGGGAGGCGGCAACTCGCCCGTTGCGATGGCGTCCAATGTAGCCCCGGAGCGAAGCGGATTCCCTTGAACGAGCTGGTAGACGCTTTCTGCCACCACCGTGTCGCCCACAGCATCGACGAGGTCGTCCAGGCTTTTCAGCTGTTCGATCAAGGCGTTGAAATCGCCGGTGCCTGGATTCGGGAAGCCGAGCAGCGCATTGCCGAAGGGGATGGTGGTGACATCCCATCTCGACTGGCCTGAGGGACCTGACTGACTGTTTTTCCAACGACGGTGCAGATCCAGACCATCCACGACATTGTTGGCCGGCAAGGACTCGAGGGCTTGGCTCCATTGCCGGGCCAGTTGTGTCGCCAACTCATTTCGCGCCGCCGCAAGGTCGGCTTCGGCCTGTCCGGGTCGACCCCCTTCCTTGTCGAGCGCTTGCCGTTCGAACTGTGCGACCAGCCCCTCGTGGCGCGCAATCGCTTGTTCAGCAGCGGGAATCGAATCGGGAGCCGTGGCGTCAAGCAGTCTCGCCGTCGCTTGTTGTGCAAGGGCCTGCCCTCTGCCACGGGCATTCACCATGGCGCGAGCCGCTGCGGCCTCAGTCGAGGCCGTGGAATGATTCTGATTGAGTTCTTCAAGGCGATTGGTCCACTGGTCCACATCGCGTTGTTCGAGCAACTCGACTGTCAGGCGACCGTTCACAACCTCACCCACGCGGCCCTCGGGTTTCTCCCTCTCATGCTGGGCCAACGTCTGAGTAACCTGCCCCGCGAGTGCCTCGGCCATCTGGGCCTGCTGCGCTGTTGCCGCGATGGTATCGAGCTCGATGCGATAGATCTGCTGAAGGTTCACCCGTTCAGCTTTGAGGGCTTTCACATCCCTCACATCCTGGGAGGCTTGATCCCGTTTCATCCGTATCGCCGCGACCTCTTGAGCGAGCTTCTCGGCCTGAGCCACTTTCCGGCGCACACCGGCAAGCCGGTCATCCTCCTTGAGGCTTGCCAAAGCGCGGAATCGGTGGATGAAGCGATCAAGTTGGTGTTCATGGAGCCCTCGCTCAAACCGATACCCCAGCAAGGTGCTCAACGACTGTCCCTGGCGGGCTCCGTCGAGCATCCATTTGGCTCGATGCACGCGATCGGAGGAGAGATTGACGGCGAAAGGGCTGCCTTCGCCGGCGCCGGTCTGTTTATGGGACAGATAGCCGCTTCGCAGAACTGCCGCTGTGGCTGCGTGCATGAGCGAGGGCGTATGGACGTAGCCTTGGTTGCCGTTCGCCTGCAACAGAGGACCCTCCACTCCTACCGGCGGGGATGGAACCGCTTGCATCGGCGCCGTGCGCCGTACGTCCTCCACCCAGCCGTAGGCACCGATGCGGATTCCTGTCGGCTGCGATGTTCGAAGAGCGGCTACGCGTCTGGTGGCCAAGGAGGTGCCCCAGGCATCAAGTCGAGAGGTCACGAGGTCGATCACTTCCGCGAGCACTGCCTGTCGGACGGCATCCGGCAAGGTCAGCAGAAAATTCAATGCGGGATCAGGCCGAGAGGCCAAGGCGCGCTTCAGCAGCAGATCTCGAAGAGACGCGGCAATGAGCGCATGCGGGACTGGTGGAGTCAAGGCCCCTTCCGAGAACTCGCGCAAGACATATCCAGCCGAGGCAGCCTCCTGAGCCAACAACGCAACCGGATTGTCTTCTGTCAACGTGCTGAGCGCGCGGGGGATAAGCCGGCGTCGTGTCTGCCGCTGTGCGCGCCACCAACTTGCAAGCGCCG
>JACMLT010000095.1 GCA_014379455.1 Nitrospiraceae bacterium | reverse complement strand
TTATCCGCATCTAGGCCCAGCACATTCCCCGTCGGGTTGCCCGCTCCGTCATCCGCAAACGTGAACAGTCTCGTCTTGTTCCACGTCTGTGTCCGGTCGACCTGGAATCCCGTCTTGATTACATGCTCTTTATTGGGAATATAGGTGTGATCGAATCGGATTCCGCCCGAATAGGCGCTCCGATCCTGGCTGGCCGCAGAGAATGGCTCAGCCGGGTCCGCAGTGTAGGCGAGTAGATTAAATGGGTCAGTCCGAAACGTAGCCCGCGTCTGGCGAACGTATCCGGAAAGGCTGAAAAAATTACTACTGTTTACATCGTGCCGCCAGACCATGTGCCCGTATTGGTTATTTTCTTTTTGGTTTTCGTCTATGGCCTGGGACGCGACCGGTGTAAATCCAGGACGGCTCGCCTGAAGCAGCGGCAGTACCGTCCCGCTGGGATCGACTTCTCCGTTCGGAGACGTGGGAATCTGATACTTCGCCACGGAGTTCAAGAATACAAACGAGAAGTTATTCGAATTGTCGAGCTGATAGTCGCCGCGAATGAACGTCTGATTCCGTTCGCTTTGCCCGTGAAAAATCGAATGGCCGAGCGTCGGTGGCTCGATGCCGCGATTCGTCGCCGTATGGCTGTTCAGGACATAGAACCGGAACTTCTCGCCGATCGTGCTTCCATATTCGAACGACGGATTGATCGTCCGGTTTGATCCACCGAGCATTTGGGCGGATCCGAACCCCGGTTTGGTTCCGCTCTTGGTCGTGATATCCAATACTGCGGCCGTCCTATTTCCATACTGCGCCTCCATGCCGCCGAGAATGATATCTGCCCGCTCCCACGCCCGCGGCGAGATCACATCAGAAAAAGTGGACGACACGGTATCCGGAATCGGCACACCGTCGATTCGAAGCTGAATGTTCGCATGCTCCTGCCGAATATGCACCTGCTTGAGAGACCCATAGGCGGCACTCGGAATCGTGACCAACACGTCTTGTAACTCGACAGTGTTGCCGCGCGGCAATTCTTCGATCTCCTTTCGGCTGATCGAATAGGTCTCGCTCGAGGCCTTATATTGAATCGGCGCCAGAGGCGACCGCACTTCGAGTGCGATCTCTTTGGTCTTGGACAGGGTCAAGGTGATGGGGTTGGGCGCCTCGGTCCCGATCTTCAGCACGATATATTCGCTTCGATAGGTATCTTGCACCGCGCTGACGGAATAGGTTTCATCGGCAGAGACAGGAATGCTGAACTCGCCGGCACTATTCGAGACGCCGGTCGTCACCAACGCCCCTTCTTGATTCTTGACCTCGACAAGCACCTGTCCCACCCGCCGGAGGTCCTGATTCTGGACCGATCCGGCAATGAGATTGGGCTCAGCCGCTACCCCAAGTCCCTGATGAAAAAGACTCAGACAAGCACAGAGACACAGCACAGGCACAATGAGATGGCACCCTATGATAGGCCGCATACAATCCCCCACAACAATCACGCGTTGAAAAAATACGCCACAACCCTCTACCCGGCGGTCCGACGGAAACCGTCGGAGAATGGCGTGAAGTGAAAAAACGCGATTAACTGCGAGGAGGAGCGCGAGAAGGACCAGGTGTGGAGAGTTCGAAGGACAGCAGAACGGAGTCCGCTGGAAGTTCCAGCAGATCGACGAATCCCTGCGCCGTGAGGAGCGGAGCGCCGATATCGAGAAAGCCGGCGGTGTGATGCTGGACCCACTGGCAGAGATCGGTATCGGAATGCTTATGCCCATCGTGGTCGGCTGCCGCCAGCTCGTGATGGACGTCCTGCGCCACTGCAAACGGTGCAAAAGCGAGCAACAGCAGGACAAGGCCGAGCGCCACAGTGCCTCGAAAAAGTCCGGGCAGGCGTCGTATAGAAGCGCGCAAAGTCATTGAGGGCGAGCTACGTACCATGGGCATTCCCGACTTGTCAAACAACGAAAGCACTCCATCAATCCGATCGCCTCAAGCCCGAGGCGCCTCCTCCGGTGGCTATTTCCTTGTATATCCGCTATATTTAACAGGCTCAAATACGTATCGCCCCTGTTCGGCTACACTATAAATAATAAAATTTGGTCCCCAAATGAAAAGACCGTACCATGCAGCGACCACTCGATAACCAGCACATCATTGACATCAAGCCGCTGCCCTCGCCGCGAACGATCAAGTCGACACTGCCGATTACCGACCAAGCCGCCGCGCTCGTCGTTGAAACCAGAGATGCCATTCGCCGCATTCTACACGGCCAGGACCGTGAGCGCCTGCTGGTGATCGTCGGACCTTGTTCGATCCATGACCCTGAAGCGGCCTATGAATATGCCTACCGACTGAAACCAGTGGCCGATGCGTTGCGCGACCGGTTGCTGATCGTCATGCGCACCTACTTTGAAAAACCCCGCACTACGGTTGGGTGGAAGGGGCTCATCAACGATCCGCATCTGGATGGCACATGCGACATTGGAACGGGCTTGGAATTGGCCAGGACGATTCTGCTCAATATCAACAAACGAGGGGTCCCCTGCGCGGCTGAAGCCTTGGACCCGGTATCCCCCCAATACATCGCCGATCTTTGGAGTTGGGTCGCCATAGGGGCCCGTACCACCGAAAGCCAACCGCACCGGGAAATGGCCAGCGGGCTGTCTATGCCGGTCGGCTTCAAGAACAGTACAGAGGGCAATCTTGAAGTGGCCTGGAATGCCATGGTCGCCGCGAAGCAGCCTCATCATTTTCTGGGCATCAACGCCGATGGGCTCACCTCCATCATCAAGACCATGGGTAACCCTGATCGCCATATCGTGCTGCGAGGCGGTGGCGGAAAAACCAACTATGAAACCGAACACGTGGCGCGCGCGGAAACCATTATAGCGAGCGAGGGCATCGCCCGTCCCATCATGATCGACTGTTCCCATGACAACTCCAGTAAAGACCATCGGCGCCAAGGTGTGGTTGCGCGCGAAGTCCTCCGCCAATTCCGTGAAGGCCGCCAATCCATCATGGGTCTCATGCTGGAAAGCAATCTGAATCCCGGCAAACAGAGCTGGAAACAAGGTATCTCCCTCGCCCACGGCGTCTCCATCACCGATGCCTGTCTGGGCTGGGGCGAAACCGAGGCCTTGCTCAATGAACTGGCCGAGATGATCGTGACCAAACCCGCTTAGCAGCACCTCAGTCTTCACTGCGATCGACCCTTAACGAAAGATCTGTATGCTCATCGACACGCATACCCATCTCGATGACGTCCGCTATAATGATGACCGCGAGGCGATGATTATCCGCGCCAGAGAGGCCGGTGTCGAAGCCTTCGTCACCATCGGCTGCGATCTGGCGACCAGCCAGGCAGCGGTCGTATTGGCGGAGCAACACCCGTTCGTCTATGCCTCCATCGGCGTCCATCCGCATGAAGTGAAACATATCCTCGATAGCTGGTACGACGAATTCCACCGGCTGGCACAGAACGCTAAGGTTGTCGCCTATGGCGAGATCGGTCTCGATTACCACTACAATCATTCGTCGCCAAAGGAACAGCGCGAGCGATTCCGTGAACAGATCCAACTCGCACGCGAATTGAAACTTCCGGTGATCATTCACACGCGAGAGGCGCAGGAAGACACGATCACGATCTTGAAAGAAGAGAAGGCGTCAGAAATCGGCGGGGTCTTTCACTGCTTCTCAGGGGATGCGCGGCTGGCAAAGGATGCGCTGGACTTAGGGTTCTACCTCTCATTCTCCGGTATTCTCACTTTTCAGAACGCGACGATGTTGCGAGACATCGCCAAAACCGCTCCGCTGGACCGACTCCTTATTGAAACCGACTGCCCGTACCTGACGCCCATTCCTCATCGAGGCAAACGAAACGAACCGGCTTATGTATCTTTCGTTGCGCACAAGCTGGCCGAACTCCACGCCGATACACCAGGTATGTCGGTCGACACCATCGGTCGCATCACGACGGAGAACGCAAAACGCCTGTTCAAAATCGTTTGAGCTGCCGGTTGCGCTGTCGTAGCGCTTTGGGCAGCTTCCGCGGATTCCCGCGCTTCTCCGCACTTCGCTTCGGCTGGAGGTCTTCCCCTGTATCCAGTTCTTTGTGGAGAGAAACTCGTGTCACGCTCGACGGCCCCTGCAGTTTCCCGATGAACTCTTGAGCCTTCATGACAAAGGCCCCCTGTGCCTTTGCCACAGTGATAATCTCACGATCGGAACTCACCACCGCGCAGGCGGATCCGAACTCGGCAGCCAGACGTTGAATCACCTGATCGGCTTTTTCTCCCCGTCGAGAGAAGATAATTTCAAGACCGAGCCGATGCTCCCGCTGTTCCGTGCCCCATCCTTGTTGCCACCCGTCAAAGACCACCGTGATAGGATGGGATTTTCGTTGGCGATACGCCGCCAGATCGCGCAGGAACGACTCGCGCGCCATCTCGGAATGCAAGCTCGTCCCTGCACCGATCCGGCCCGTCAGCGCCAAGAGATTATACCCATCGACGATCAGGTGGAGTGCCATGATCCAAGACCCTATCGCTCACAGGATTCACTGTCAATCAGTTTTCCCGCATGTTCATACACCAATCCTCTTGACAACTGCGCGAACATCTGAGAAATACACATGATCCCGTCAACAACGCAGTGAACACCCATGCGATCGGCCCTGTGGCTCATCCCTCCCCTCATCTTCCTGGTCGGACTCTTCGACCTCCCTGGCCACGCCCTCAATCCGTTTCACACTGGCAGAGCCTTTGCCGCAACGAACGCAGCCCGTCAGGAGCTTCCTGCCAAATCTAAGCGGCCTCACACCTCACCAATACGGCTCGCGCCTTCGGGGCTCAGCCTGACAACGATTCAGAACTTCCGGACAACCAACTCACCCAGAATGACGCGGCTCGTGCTCGATCTGAATGCGAAGGCTCACCCCAGTACCCGTCTCTTATTACAAGCCGAGGGGGTGACCATCGAAATCCCCAACACTATTTTAGGTTCATCCGCCAAGACCAAGCTTGCAGCCGGCAGGATCGCCAAACCGTTTCTCATTACCCAGGCATCTGAACGATCGGTTCATATCTCGCTACCGACCGGCTCATTTACCAGCTATAAACTACTCGTGCTGGCGAATCCTCCCCGGCTTGTCATCGATGTCGTGCCTCCCAGTGAGCCTCGAACGAATTTTCCAGCCGAACCAGCACCGGATTTTTCGTCACCACTCCCGACTCCTCAGCAGCCGGTTCAGCCACGAACCAAATCCATGACGACCATCGTGATCGACCCAGGGCACGGCGGGAAAGATCCTGGTGCGCGTGGGCACCGTGGGACGGAAGAAAAAGACATTACCCTAAAGGTCGCGTTGAAACTGCGCGATCTCTTGAGCCAACAGCGCGGAGTCCGTATTCTCATGACACGCGAACGGGACGAATTCATCGAATTGGAAGACCGGGCAAAGTTTGCCAATAGGCATGAGGCAGATCTCTTCGTATCGATCCATGTGAATTCACACCCTCAACGCTCCGTGAAGGGGATCGAGGTCTACCATTTCGGAGAAGCCAAGGATCAACGGGCGCTCGAAGTGGCAGCCCGTGAAAACGGAACCCCCCTCAATAGCACCGGCGTGGGATGGGAATATCTCGTCGCCGATCTCCTGACGGCGAAGAAGATTGAAGAGTCCCTTGAACTTGCCTGGACCGCGAAGGAAGCCATGGTGGCCAACCTGAACGGACGCTATAACTTGCTGGATCATGGGGTGAAGACCGCGCCCTTCTATGTACTCCGCTTCACTAGTATGCCCAGTATCCTGGCTGAAATCGCCTTTATCTCGAACGCTGATGAAGAAGAACTGCTCCGAACCAGCCGCTTCACCACCCTCGTGGCAGAAGCACTGATGGAAGGAGTCAAATCCTTCCTCTCAACACGATGACCTCCGCGCCGTTCGATCCCCCACGCCGATGCCTATCGTCAAACTAGTCCTGGAGTACGACGGAACCTGCTACGCCGGTTGGCAGCGCCAACCGGATCAGCCGACGATCCAAGAATCCATCGAACGAGCCATCCAGCAGGTGAGCCAAATCAACGTATCCGTTATCGGCGCAGGACGCACAGACTCCGGCGTGCACGCGCGCGGGCAAGTGGCGAGTTTTCGCACAGAGCATGATTGGCCTGCATCGAGTTGGATGCGAACGCTTAATGCTGTGCTACCGAAAAACATTGCTGTTCGTTCCTCCACCCTCATGGACGATAGTTTTCATGCCCAACACGACGCACGAGGCAAGCTCTACACCTATCGAATTCTCCATCGCCCAGCCCGCCCCACCATCGATCGCGCGTTCGTCTGGCATATCTACAAGCCCCTGAATGACGTGTCCATGCAACTGGCAGCAGCGACGCTGATCGGGTTACAGGACTTTTCCTCGTTCGAGGGAAGCCTCACGGACAACACCAATCCCATTTGTAATCTTCAAAGGCTTGCGGTTATCCGTCAAGACGACCAGATCCTCATTGAGGCCTACGCCGATCGGTTTCTCAAGCACATGGTCCGCGCGATCGTGGGAACGGTGGTTGAAGTGGGATTGGGCAAACGGACTCCAGACAGTCTCACAGCGGTCTTGCGGGCTCAAGATCGGTCTGCCGCAGGCCAAACCGCCCCTCCTCAGGGACTCTGTCTCATGCGCGTCGACTATGACGAATAACCTGTTGATCACCGATGTCCAGATGCCCCTACCGATGTCTTAAGTTTCTACTGGAAAGGATCGCGAAAATTCCGGAGATACACATGAAGGGATTTGCTATGCTGGTTCTATTCCTGTACCCCTCACTCTCACCAAAGGAGATGCATATGACGCAGACAGCTGGCATCGTGACGGATCCCTCTTTGTACTCGGCCTCTGTGTCGCGCCATTTGCCATCGCGGCACCGGCTCAGTAAAACAAGATGAAGACCTGCAACGCAGACGCCAATGCCAAAGGATCGGGTGAAGGGAAAGGGGATGAACGGAAGACATTTATGAAAACATGCCTCTCCGCGAAGCCGGAAAAAGCTGTGAAGGCTGCAGCTGAGGGTCAGCAGAACAAGATGAAAATATGTAACAAAGAAGCCGGCGCAAAGAAACTCAAAGGCGATGAACGGAAGACGTTTATGAGCACTTGCCTCTCCAGCTAAGACTCTCACCCCGCGGCCCGCTCGGGCCGCGGGGCACATTCCCACGTCCTGTGCTCACCCCCGAAGAAGCCTTCCAGCGGTTTATCGCATAGCCAGGTGTGTGACTGAAGGGCCATGCCCATCAGTCACCAGACTGACAGGGCAACCAGAATATATGTTGAGTAGAAACAGAAAAGGAGTCAGGAGTCTCTTTTCATGAGCCTCTCGGTCGCCCACGTGGCCGTAACGTGGCTTCCATCCCAAACCGTTTTGCCATGCGGCGCACCCAGCTTTCCTCGCCGAATGGCCGGCCCCGTTGCACACTGACTCGGAGCGCCTCCAGCTCCAATGCGGTCTGCGGGCGATTCATTCGGGCCACCCAATTCCGTGGCCGCTCCACCGGCCAGGCACTGAGCCACGCGGCCAGCTTCGGATCCCCTTGTGTCCGTCGCCACCCACTTGACCACTGCCAGTCCTCTGCCCGCCCCACCAGCTTTGCCCGCAACGCATTGCGCTCCACATACCGGGCCACCGTCAGGAAATGCTCATCGGCCTGCACCGGGAACGACTTGAAACGGCCTTGATAGACCGACCCGGTCCCCGCCGTGTGATGGGACGCATGCCAGCGTTGCGTATGCGTGACCGTGATCCACCGCAGCACCTCGGAGAGCTCCCCATCCTGTCGAGGCCACAACAGCAGGTGCCAGTGATTCGGCATCAGGCAATAGGCGGCGATCCGAATCCGTGATTGGAAATGGGCCTCGGCCAGAACCTTCTCAAAGGCGGCGTAGTCTGCAGGCTTCTCAAACAGCGGGAGCCGCCCGACTCGGCGGTTCAGGACGTGATAGGCGAGATCTCCAGCGGCAAGGCGAGGGCGGCGAGGCATACTGTCCTTCTATCAATTCCTGACACGCGTGTCAAGAAAAGATTCCCGACCCCTTTTTTGTGCTCGGAGAGGTGATACGGCGTAGGGTCGTCGAAAGAAGATTAAATGGGGAAAGGTCAGCCATAAGCTCAGGGAACAGTGAGAACAGCAAACTGTCCGCGGGAGAGGCACTACATAACAGTCGGACGGGACACTACTGTTTAATATATGGATAGTCACCGCCACCACCCATAATGACCTTGAACCATTGTATCTCAATGCCCAGAGAGGAATTTCCAGACTGTTCGACTCGCCAATTGCTGTTGAGCTTGCCAAAACCAGCATGTACATTTACAAACTCGCGCAAGGTCACACAGCTCTGGTGCTTAGAATCAAAACCCCACGTACCGTGTGTCGTAACCTATGGTTGAGCTTCAATGGCAAACTGCTGCTCATAAATTCCGTCTCGGTTCAGCACAAGTGTTTTGGTGCCAAAAGGATAGGTGGCCACATACCTTCCATACACTTGATCTTGCGGGACAGACCCCCAGCGTCCAACCACTAAGACTGAGATACTAACGATCAGATATGGTCAGCTGATTTTTTTCACTGACACATGTTCTTCCGACCGCCAATTGGTTCAGGTCTTGTAATCATACATACCTCCCTTGCGAGGACACTGTCGGGGAATTCGTCTGATAGCAGACGGTACAGATCTCCCACACGAACACGACGAGAATAGGCTAGTTGGCCATTCACAATGGGCAGGAGTAGAGAAGCCGATATGCCGAACTGAATACGTGTGTCGAAGATGAGAGAATTTTGGGCTAGGACAGGCGGGGGGAGTCTTGATTCTCCAGCTTCTTGCGCAGCTCGATCAACTCCTGCTCGAGCGCCAAGAGCCGGTCACTGATGGGGTCGGGTAGATTGCTGTGGTCCATGGTGGCGTCGGGAAGCCGCTCGCCCTGAGTTTTTATCACGCGGGCCGGGACGCCGATGACGGTGGAATTGGCGGCAACAGGCTTGAGCACAACCGAATTGGCGCCGATCTTCACATTATCGCCGATCGTGATCCCGCCGAGGATCTTGGCCCCGGCCCCGACGACCACGTGATTGCCGAGCGTGGGGTGGCGCTTCCCTCGCTCCTTCCCCGTCCCTCCAAGCGTGACGCCCTGGAAGAGCGTCACGTAATCTCCGATCTCTGCTGTCTCGCCAATCACGACCCCCATGCCATGGTCGATGAAGAACCCGGTCCCGATCTTTGCCGAGGGATGAATTTCAATGCCGGTAAACCAGCGAGCCATCTGAGAAATAGCCCGAGGAACGAACGGCACGTTATAGGACTTCAACCAGTGGGAAATGCGGTAGGCCAGCAGCGCATGAAAACCTGCATAGGTCAGCACGACTTCAAGCCAGCTGGTCGCCGCCGGGTCTCGGTCGAAGACAGCTTGGAGGTCTTGTTTGATTGCTTTGAGCATCTGGTCTATATGTCATCAAGTCATAAAGTCGTCATGTCTCGGGAGGGAAGACTACATCACATCGGGTCCTTGGAAGCCAAATACGTGATGAACCCTGATAATGCCTTTGCCACATCTTCAGCCTTAGCCCGAGGATCATCAAACTCATCGGACGCCACATAGCCCAAATCAAGCGCCACGAACAGATGACTGCGCACTTGTCCCGCCGAGGCCTTTCGCTATATACAAAAACCGGTGGAAATCCCTGTCAGAGCTTCGCTCAAAACCCTCAGCGATATTGGCCATCACAGAAACTGATGCTCGCTGAATCTGATCGCGGAGACCAAAATCCTTCTCGAATTTCCCTCTCCTACTGACACGGTACACCGCTGAAACCAATTCCCTTGCGGCTTGCCAGGCCTTGATATCCTCAAATCGCTCTATCGTAGCCAACAATTCATCCTTCGACTTGACGACCTGATGACTTTAAGACTTGATGACCTTCCGAATTTCAGATTTTTTCGATCATACAGACCGCCTGGGCAGCGATCCCTTCCTCCCGCCCGATCATACCGATTCCCTCTCCACTCTTCACCTTAACATTGACGAGGTCAGGATCAACCCCGAGCACCTGCGCCATCTGCTTCTGCATGGCGGCCAAGTGCGCACTGAGCCGGGGGGCCTGCGCGATAATGACCGAATCGACGTTCACGATGCGGTACCCCTTTGCCCGCATCTTCCCAACAACATCCTCCAGCAGTTTCAGGCTCGAAATATCTTTGAACCGCTGATCGGAACTAGGATAGTGCCTGCCTAAGTCTCCTTCACCCATCGCGCCGAGCAGCGCATCGCAGAGGGCGTGGACCAACGCATCGGCATCGGAATGTCCCAACAGGCCCTTACTGTGGGGCACCTCGATTCCTCCGAGAATCAGCTTTCGCCCTGGCCCTAACGGATGGATGTCATAACCGCAGCCCACTCGCATCGCCATTGACTCTCCTCGCCATTCTTCACACGTCGTTCGTCAGCTAGACTCACGGGGCCGGCGCGACTGGCTCCTTCTGCCTTTCGGACTCTTCTCGCCCGATTCGCGCCCCTTCATCCGCGACGCCAGAATGGCCTCGCCAATCACGATGTCTTCAGGCCTCGTCACTTTGATGTTCTCCCCACTCCCCTCGACGACGGACACCGGATGCCCCAGCCATTCCACCAGGGAAGCGTCGTCGGTGGCTCGAATCCCTTCGGCATGCGCTTTCGTGTGAGCGGCCTCAATCCAGTCCCGTCGAAAGGCTTGAGGAGTTTGAGCGAGCCACAAGGGCGCGCGATCGACCGTTCGCTCGATCGTCCCATCCACGCGTACCTGCTTGACCGTATCCCGCATCGGAAGAGCAATAATCGCCGCGCCCTCCTTCTTCGCCGCCGCCACAACCTCAGCTATCATCTGAAGTGTCATAAATGGCCGTACGGCGTCATGGATGAGCACAATCTCTGTTTCTGAATGGACCTGTGAGAGCGCATATCGCACGGAATCTTGGCGCTCAACGCCACCGGCCACCACCTTTGTGACTTTGGTCAATCGATGCCGCAAGACAATCTCTTTCTCACAGTACTCGACGTCTGCAAGCGGAACCGCAAGCACAATCTGATCGACGACGGGAGCGGCTTGCAATGTCCGTAATGATTGCACAATAAGCGGCTCCCCACCTAACGAGAGAAACTGTTTGGGAATAGAGCCTCCCATCCGAAGCCCACGTCCGGCAGCCGGCACGAGCGCCAGGACCAACGGGATTTGATGGGAAACCGGTTCGACGCGGGGTGAACGAGTCGTGGTCATAAGCAAGACCGTCTGTCTACATGCAGGCCCGCATCGGTAGGGAACATCGCAGGGGGCCAAAAACGAAGCTGAGGGCTGCGGATTGATCGAGGCAGCACAATGAGATCCCCGCTCAGATTCTTCACCACACGCGAGGCGTGCTCCTGTTGCGCCACACGTGCCTGCCTCGATCCTACCGGCTCATGATTCATGCGGGTTTCTGCTGCGCAGTCACCTGGCTATGGCCGCAGTGTGAGATAGATCGCCTGCCCCTTCCGTTTGAGCAGCAAGAGAACCGCTTGATCCTTGGCAAGACCGGACGCGGCTCGTTCGTAGGACTTCAGCGAGGTCACCGTCTTGCGATTGACTTCGAGAATAATATCGCCTTCGCGCACACCCATTTCTTCCGCCGTGCTTCCCGACTTGATCCCCACCACGACCACGCCACGCTCGGTAGCCTTCACTCCATACCGAGACGCGAGTTCATCATTGAGCTCACGGACATCAAGATCCGAGAGAATCCCTGTCGGTGCGGCCGATTCCTTATTCCCCTCCGCCCCGGACTGTCCTAACGATTTGGGCTGCTCCACAATGGTCAAATCCATCGTCTTGAGCTTCTTATCGCGAATCAGCTTGACGGACACTTTCTTCCCGACCGGAGTCTGTGCGACGGCATTGCGCAAATGCGTCGGTGAATCCATTGGCTTGCCGTCATATTCGACGATGACATCTGCGCGCTCAAATCCCGCTTTCTTTGCGGGACTTTCCTCCATGACATCGCTGACCAGCACGCCCTTCGTCTCGGTGATCCCGAACTGCGAGGCCAACTCAGGGGTCAAATCCTGAATGGCGACACCGAGCCAGCCACGGACGACCTTCCCCGTCTTGACCAACTGATCCATGATGGCACGCGACAGATTGCTCGGCACCGCAAACCCGATACCCATGTTGCCGCCGCTCTGGCTGAAAATCGCCGTATTAATCCCGACCAATTCCCCACGGACATTGACCAATGCGCCTCCGGAATTGCCCGGGTTAATCGCCGCATCGGTTTGGATGAAATCTTCATACTCGGCAATGCCCATACTGGCTCGCCCCACTGCGCTGACGATCCCCATGGTCACGGTCTGGGTCAGGCCGAACGGACTCCCGACAGCCAGCACATACTCTCCAACCTCCAGCTGCTCGGAATCGGCCCAAGGAATGGTCGGGAGCCCAGTCGCTTCGATTTTCACAATTGCGATATCAGTCTTCGCATCGGTCCCTATTAGCTTCCCTTTAAACTCCCGCTTGTCAGACAAAAACACCCGAATCTCGTCGGCCTTGTTCACCACATGATTATTGGTCACGATCAACCCATTGGACTCCACAATGACCCCGGACCCTTGTCCCCGCTCTTTTGGCTCTCGCTGAGGGTTCTCGCGCTTAAAAAGTTCATCGCCGAAGAACTTGCGAAAAAATGGATCTTCGAGCGGCGAGCCGTGCGGACCTTCTCCTGATTTTCCGGTTCGCGTGGCCGCAATGTTGACGACTGCAGGTTTCACCGATTTGGCAATCTCAACGAAGTTTTTCCCACTCCCCCCTGTTATCGGCAACTGTGGTGCGGTCGCCACCGGGCGCACGACCGGGTTAGGGATCTGGGTAGGAATCGGCTCAGGCCCGGCCGTACCGGCCGGCAACCACCCCAGGGTGGACGCCACCACAACGCCGATAATAATCCCTCCAGTGACCAAGGCAAGTGGAAGCAACCCTGCACGAACGAGTTTCATAGGTGATCCTTGCGTTTCATCTTCTCTTGATTCGAATCACTCACATCCAATCGGTGCCGTCCAGCACATCACGGCTTTTCGCCGGAATATATTCCCATGATGGCATGAAGAAACTTGATCGCTTCCGCCTTAGGCCGCTGAAACGAGTTCCTCCCAATGATAGAGCCAAACCCGCCACCGTCACGAATAGCGCGCGCCTCCTCAAACACATGCTGGTCATCGCTCTTGGCCCCTCCGGAGAAAATGACGATCCGACGCCCATCGAACGAGCTCTGGACCACATGCCTGACTCGCTCTGCCAGCGTTGTGATCGGAATTTTGACCGATTCATACACCTTCTTCGCTGCAGCCTGTTCAAGATGTGCGCTAGGAAGCTTGACCTTAATGATGTGGGCACCGAGTTGGGCCGCAATCTGCGCCCCATAGGCGATCACATCGATGGCCGTCTCCCCCTCTTTGCTCAACACCGACCCGCGAGGATACGACCACACGACCACTGCTAAGCCGTAGTCCTTCGCCTCTTCTGTAATTGCGCGCAGCTGCTGATACATGATGTTGCAGTGCGATGACCCGGGATAGATCGTAAATCCGACCGCTGAACACCCGAGCCGGAGCGCGTCCTTCACACTGCCTGTCACCGAGGGCAAGGGGTCTTTCTCGTCGTGCAAGACATCATGATTGTTCAACTTCAGAATCAGCGGAATCTGTCCGGCGAACTCAGCGGCACCGGCCTCAAGGGATCCCAGTGGAGCTGCGTAGGCATTGCAGCCGGCATCGATGGCTAATTGAAAATGGTAGAGAGGATTATACCCTCCTGGATTGGAGGCAAAGCTCCTGGCCGGACCATGCTCGAACCCTTGGTCCACCGGAAGGATGACCAGTTGTCCCGTCCCGGCAAGCTTGCCTGACCGCAGCAGGCGAGCAATATTCGTTCTTGTCCCCACATTATCGCTGCTATACCAGTTCAGAATCTCTTGAACCCGATCAGCCATGCTCAACCTCCCATGGATTTGTGAGACGTGAATTGTGAATCGTTACACATCACAAACCTAGCCGCATTTCCCTCGCTTCGCGTGTAATGATTCATGACTCACGTCTGCCTTGGTTGAATGCCACCGCGTCGCGCACGTCGTTCGCACTGCCGATGATTAACGGCACCCGTTGATGCAATTGCTTGGCTTCGACATCGAGTATACGCATAGCCCCGGTGCTGGCCTTGCCGCCGGCCTGTTCCACAATCCACGCCAACGGATTGGCTTCGTAGAGTAACCGGAGCTTACCTTCCGGCTTATCCAGCTCTCCAGGATAGAGATAGATGCCTCCTCCGATGAGAATCCGATGCACGTCGGCCACCAGACAGCCGGAATAGCGCCCTCTGTAGGGTCGACCCGTGGCGCTGTCTTTCATTTTGAGATAGTCGAAATATTTCTTCGTCCCTTCCGGCCACTGATGATAATTCCCCTCGTTTACGGCATAGATCTTACCTCGGTCAGGAATGCGGATCTGCTCGTGGGACAAGAGATATTCGCCGATGCCGGGGTCCAATGTAAACCCGTGGACTCCTTGTCCAATCGTATACACCAGCATCGTACTCGCCCCATAGAGGAGATAACCCGCAGCCACCTGTTCTGATCCGTTGCAGACAAGGTCGTCCATGGTCGGCATCTGGTCTTTGTGCTTGGATTTCACGACGGAAAAAATCGTGCCGAGCGGCATGTTGCAGTCCGTGTTCGATGAGCCATCGAGCGGATCGAAGAGCAGCATGTACTGGGCCTGAGGCCAATTCTCCGGAAGCAGAACTGGCTTTTCCATTTCTTCAGATGCCAAGGCACAGACATGTTCGCTCTGGTGAAATACCTTCAGAAAGGTCTCGTTCGCAATCTCATCCAGCTTCTTAACGGTCTCGCCCTGTACGTTAACCTCGCCGGTCGTTCCCAGGATATCGATGAGCCCTGCACGTCTGAGATCCTGCGCGATACGTTTCCCAACCAGACCGATCTGACCCAGAAGACGGGCAAGGCCCCCTCCAGCTTCATGGTCAACCGTCTGCTTCTGAGCGGTAAATCTGCTTAAAGTAAGAAGAAACTGACTCATGGTTGACGTAAGTATAACCGTTTTGAGGAGGGCGGGGCAACGAACGGTTGCTTTCCTCATTGGATCAGTGAAGACGATTGGGTCGGTGAAGAGGCCAGCCACCGACTGACGAGATCGGCCACAATCGACCCGATGATGACTTTGGCCTTCATTCGAACTGGAATGCGCCGATCATCGTTGGTAAAC
>JACMLT010000094.1 GCA_014379455.1 Nitrospiraceae bacterium | reverse complement strand
ATCGCCGTGAACACCTCAGGATTCCCGTACGATTCTATCTTTCATTCTCCGGGGGCAAGGTTCGCGGTGAGGGTATGGTGCTCGATCTCTCAATGGGCGGATGTATCATCAAGAGCGAAACCCAGGTCCATAAGGACGACATTTTCTATTTGCAATTGTCGCTTGGTGAAGGTGAACGTCCTCTTGAAGTGGCCGCGATGGTCCGCTCTGTGAACGCTCGCGGCATCGCCTTCAAGTTCCTCCGAGCCGCCCAAGAAAACAAACGCCTGCTTGCGTTCATCCAAGCCCAGACTCCGAATCAGCCCGACAAGTCCCCACGCAACGCTGGTGTCACCGCCTAAACAGGCTGGCGAACCCCTCGCACTCCCATACCACCATCAACAGCGTAGAATTCGCCGTGATTTATAGGATGCTCAAAAAGGCCGTTCAGCAAGGCCGCAGCCGATGAAAGCACCGGAGGCGTAGACTCTGGGCTACGTTGAGGATGCTTTTGAGGTGAGAACGCCGCGGGCGGACTGTTGGAGCATTCTGCTAGAGCGGAGTTTCCCAGGCAGAATAAAGCGGATGGTTATTGATCAATTCCTCGTGTGCGGCAAGGTTATAGGGTTCAATGGTGAGATCCTTCTCGTCAAGCGGTTCGGGGCAGGCAGGGGAGCAAAGATAGGTACGATACGATTCAGCCTTTTCCTGTGAGGCGAATCGGCATAGTCCATATTCCGGCATTCCGGATGAAGGATACCAAAATGCCAGTTCAATCGCACTTCCCTGGTAGATGCCGAGGGTACGATGTGTGATCTGAAATCCGCCGGGCAAATGTGAAGAGGGTTCAAGCGACATCAGGGGGCGCCTCCATATCATAATGGTTTTTCTCATGATAGCATGAGCGGCGCCCAACGCTATAGGCCAGCGCGGGTGAGAAGGAGAATAGCTATGAGCCGTCGCATGTCTCTATTCACCACTATTGCGATCACAATGCTGCTCGTCGGACTCTCAGGGTGCGGCTACAACGATCTCCAGGGGTTAGACGAAGACACCAAAGCCGCCTGGAGTGAAGTGGTCAATCAGTACCAGCGGAGGGCCGATCTGATTCCAAACCTCGTTGCCACGGTCAAGGGCTATGCCGCGCATGAGAAGGAGACGCTTGAAGGGGTAGTGCAGGCGCGAGCGCAGGCTACCGGGATTCAAGTGACACCGGAAACGTTAAAAGATCCAGCCGCCTTCGAGCAATTCCAAAAGGCGCAGGCCGGCCTCACCTCGGCGTTAGGCCGCCTCATCGCTATTGCGGAGAATTATCCTAATCTGAAAGCGGACCAGAGCTTTCGTGATCTCCAAAGTCAACTCGAAGGGACAGAAAATCGCATTGCCGTCGCGCGTAAGCGCTACATCGAAAAAGTGGCGGAATACAACAAAGGCGTCCGCTACTTCCCTACGAACCTGACAGCCAAGTTCCTCCTCCATATGGAAGAGAAGCCGAACTTTACTGTGGCGGATGAAAAGGCTGTGGCGAGGCCGCCAGAGGTGAAATTTTAGCAGGATGCTGAAAAAGTCTGCCAGCAGAGAGGGATGGCCCGGTGAGTCCCCCTTGCTCGCGCAACGCGCGGTCTCAGAAAACCCTCGTTGGACGCGCGCAGTAAGGGACTCATCCGGGCCATCTTGGGGGCACCATACACGAGCAAGCTTGGAAGGATTTATCTGGTCGCTCGCTGCGGCCTTGCTGGAAGGACTTTTTGAGCATCCTACGCACCGATATTCCGTTATCGTGGATGTGAGGACCAGTGGAGCTTTGGTTTGCCGGCAGAACTTTTTCACAGCCTGATAGATCAAGGTTGAGGGGCAGAGATCGAAAGCAAACCGTCAGTTTAGCCCTCGGCTGCGCCTTATGCTTAGCCTCAGCTTTCACCTCTCTTTCGTTTGCGCTCGACGTTCCCCTGCTCACAGGCCGTGTCATGGACCTCGCGCAGGTGCTGCCGGCTCATGTCACTGCCTCGCTTGTCCATGACCTTGAAGCCCACGAGTTGAAAACCAGCAATCAAGTCGCTGTCCTGATTCTTCCCTCGCTCGAAGGCGAACCGCTCGAATCCTTTTCTCATCGCGTCGCAACGACCTGGAAGCTCGGCCAGAAGGGAACGGAGAACGGCGTATTGCTGCTGCTCACTCTGCGTGAGCGAAAAGTCCGTATCGAAGTGGGCTATGGTCTAGAAGGCACCTTGACAGACCTCCGTTCCGCCCACATCATTCGCCAGGAAATCGTGCCACGGCTTCGAAGCGGAGATCTGCCTGGCGGCATTGCCGCCGGGGCCCATGCCATTCTCGGTACCATTGAAGGCACCTACCAGGCTGATGAGGTGCCGCTTGGTCGCGCTCGTTCCGGTCAGGATCCGACTGCGGTTGAGTATGTGATCATCGGGGTCGTCGTCGGAACATTGGCCGGCATTGTGTTGAGCCACGGACTCCGGCGCACCCGTGCGCTACTCGGGAGCCTGCTGGCATTCCTCGTCGCGCAGTTCGCGAGTGTGGTGTTGGGGTTTGCCGCAGCCGGGGTGACAGCCGTCTTACTGTGGCTGCTCTTACAAGTAAATCGGGGCAGAGGCCAAGGTGGAGGATGGGGGGACGGGATCGTGATGGGCCCGGGCGGGGGATTCGGCGGCTCATTTGGCGGCGGTGGCAGTGGGGGTGGATTCAGCGGCGGCGGTGGTAATTTTGGCGGCGGTGGCGCCTCAGGAGATTGGTAGATGCAGTCCTTCACCGACGCAGAACAAGAACAGATCAGGCGAGCAGTTCAAGAAGCCGAACGAGTCACGAAGGGCGAGATTGTGCCGATGATCGTCCCGGCCTCGGCGTTGTACCGCGAAGCCAGTTATCGAATGGGACTCATCCTTGCCCTGCTCGCGCTGGCCCTTCTCCTGACCATAGAAATGTACTGGCTGCCGTGGGGGTGGCACGCTGGCAACGCCGGCTGGCTGTTGTTGGCGGTGGTGGTCTCGTATGGACTCGGGCAATGGTTTGGCAGGGTCCCAATGGTCGTTCGCCTCGTCACGTCGCGTGAGCGCATGGCGCATAAAGTGGCCTTGCGCGCCGAGCAGGCGTTCTATAAGCACGGGCTTCAGCACACGAAAGGCCGAACGGGCATCCTGATCCTCGTTTCAATGCTGGAGCGGCGCGTGCACATATTGGCAGACAAAGGCGTCAACGATCACGTCCCCGCCGGCACATGGGAGGGATTAGTCAACGGCATCATCGTCGGGATTCGAACCGGGCACGCGACCGCTGCCATCTGTACGGCGATTGCTGCGTGCGGCGTCCTCCTTGCGCAAGTCAGTCCGGCCGAGTCACGCGACAACTCCAACGAGTTGCCTGACATATTGATTCAAGAACCTTAGCCCGCATGATTCATGAAGCCCCTGCTGTAAGCGCGGATACGCGGCTGCGATGGGCAGCCTCGCCATTCAGCCCTTCGACATACTGCACGAGTATGCCTCAGGGCTTCACGCCTCCGAGTGCCCGTCTCGCTTCGCGTCTGTACGCTTTCGCGACGAACCTTCATGAATCATGTGGGCTAATCGCTGGCTTGATAGACTGCCCAGCATCGTTCCGCTAGAATCCCAATACATGCCCGATCCTACGGTAGTGACCCCAGCTCCAACGAATACGCAAGATGAGACGCACTCGGTGGTCAAAGCGGCCGGTGTGATCGGCGTGGCTACCTTCTCCAGCCGCATCCTCGGCTTCATCCGCGACATGGTACTGGCGAATCTTTTTGGGGCAACGCCTGCAGCCGATGCTTTCTTCGTGGCCTATCGTGTTCCTAACCTGCTCCGTGAGCTCTTTGCGGAAGGGTCGATGTCTTCCGCCTTCATTCCGGTTTTCACGGAGTATCACGCTCAAAAGTCAAAACGTGACGCGTGGGAATTGGCGAGCGCTGTTTTTACGACGTTGCTCACGATTGTGATCGGTGTCACGATCGTGGGGATTCTCGCCGCGCCGGGGATCGTCTGGCTCCTGGCCCCGGGATTTCATGACGATCCGGCAAAGCTGAGTGCGACAACCCTTCTCACACGGGTCATGTTTCCCTATCTCATCTTTATCAGTCTGGCTGCGCTGGCAATGGGGATCCTGAATTCCATGCGCGCGTTTGCGGCGCCGGCCTTCTCGCCGGTGTTCTTCAATGTTTTCATCATCGGCTGCGCGTTGTTTGTATCGCCGATGATGTCGGAGCCGATCCTTGGCGTGGCGCTGGGTGTGGTCGCGGGAGGTGTGGCGCAGTTTGCCATGCAGTTGCCAGGTCTGCGTCGACGAGGCATGTTGTTCGGATTTCGGTTCTCACCGGGCCATCCCGGGCTACGGCGGATCGGCAAGTTAATGCTACCGTCGCTCCTCGGTCTCTCCGTGACGCAGATCAATATCACTGTGAGCACGATCCTCGCCTCTTTTTTTGCAGGAGGGCCGACCTATCTTTTCTATGGGATGAGGTTGATTCAGTTTCCGCTCGGGATTTTTGGGGTGGCGTTGGCCACAGCCATTTTACCGACACTCTCGGCGCAGGCTGCGCGCGGGGCGATGGATGAATTGCGGAAGACGTTCGGATTCGGCCTTCGCATGATTCTCTTTATCATCCTGCCGGCGATGGTGGGCCT
Organism: Nitrospiraceae bacterium; assembly: GCA_014379455.1. GTDB lineage: Bacteria > Nitrospirota > Nitrospiria > Nitrospirales > Nitrospiraceae > Palsa-1315. Next base: position 6,919 of record JACMLT010000094.1, on the reverse strand, counting down.
CATCTTGTTGCGTCAGCCGATCATCCATCTCTTCTTCGAACACGGAACGTTTACGGCGCACGATACGACCGAGACCGCGTTGGCGGTGCTCTGCTATTCGGTCGGCCTCTGGGCCTTCGGCGGCGTTCGTATCATTGTCTCGGCGTTTTATTCGCTGCAGGATACACGCACGCCGGCCATTTCTGCGGGGATCGCCGTTGCGGCCAACCTTGTCTTCTCACTCCTGCTGATGTCGTCTCTGGGTGCGGCAGGGCTGGCGTTGGCCACCGCCCTTGCGGCGATGGTGAATGGAGGCATCTTGGTCGCCGTACTGAACCGAAGATTGGGCGGGGTGGAATGGGGCTCTGTGGGACGATCGTTGCTGCGTGTGCTGGCCGCATCCGTCCCCTTGGGCGTGGTCTGCGCGTGGGTCGCGGCGGCGCAGATTTGGACCCATCCAGGTGAATGGATCGAAAAATCTGCCATGCTCGCTGTGGCCATTGGATTGAGTGTGGGATGTTATATGGGTGTCCATGCCTTACTCCGGTCTGAAGAACTCGGTCTGGTTTGGGGAATGGTCAGACGAAAACTCAAACGAGGAGCGGCCTGAACGATGGGCAGACGACTGTCTCCACCCGCATCCCTCATCCCGCGCCCCTCAGGTGCCATGGTCTGCGTCTTCCGCACGCCTTGGGGATGGATGGGAGTATCAGAAACGACGAAAGGGATCGATGCCATAGTGTTGCCAAAGTCATCGCGGCAGGCTGTGTTGTCAGAGTTGGGATTGCTTTCAGCGAAGCTCCTGGATCGACCGATTTCTCCACGATTGCGTGAGGCACAGGTGCAACTGATCGGCTATCTGGCCGGAACCCGCCAGTCCTTCGACTTGCCGTTGGATCTCTCACGCGGGACAGGTTTTCAGCAGAAGGTCTGGCGGACTCTTCGACGCATTTCCTATGGACGCCTTCGATCCTATCAGTGGGTGGCGGCCCGTGTCGGAGGTCGCCAGTATGCTCGTGCCGTCGGCAATGCGGTGGGGGCGAATCCAATGCCGATCGTGATTCCTTGCCATCGGATTGTGGCGCAGGATATGTCGCTGGGTGGATTTTCTTGCGGTTTGCCCACGAAACGAAAGCTGCTCACGCTCGAAGGCACTCTGGCTGAGCTTCGACCGGGACGATCATAAAGATGAAAGCCGTGATTCAGCGGGTGACGAGCGCGTCGGTTCATGTTGAGGGCAAGACCGTGGGACAGATCAAATCCGGTCTCGTGGTCTTGCTGGGTGTGGCGAAGGGCGATGGAGAGACCGACGGGCGTTATCTGGTTGGAAAGATCCGCACGCTCAGGATTTTTTCCGATGGGCAGGGGAAGATGAACCGTTCGTTGGTGGATATCGAGGGATCGGTCCTGCTGGTGTCCCAGTTTACGCTCCTTGGACGAACGGCAAATGGCCGTCGGCCCAGCTTTGACGAGGCGGCTGCTCCGGATGAAGCTACGCGATTATACGAGCAGGTCGTGACAGAGTTGCGAGCCCTGGGTACTCTCGTGGAAACTGGGGTCTTTGCCGCGCATTTGCAGGTCGAATTACTGAACGACGGGCCGGTGACTTTTGTGCTGGATAGCCGACAAGCGTGAAATCTAAGGTGTGAAAGGTGAAACGTAGGACCGCCGAGTGCTCTTGCTCTGAAACGTTTCACGTCTCATGAATCACTCGACGGCCTTTCGAACAGCCTAACCCGCATTATTCATGAAGCTTCTGCTGCAAGCGTGGATACGCGGCTGTGACGGGCAGTCTCGCCGTTCAGCCCTTCGACATACTGCACGAGTATGCCTCAGGACTTCACGCCTCCGAGTGCCCGTCTCGCCTCGCGTCTGCACGCTTTCGCGACGAACCTTCATGAATAATGCGGGTAAGGCTTTACTGGTACCGGCCCAGGCTCAAGTCTGCTTCGTGAAGACCGATAGAAGGATCAGAGGGGCGGCATCATCGCGCAACTCACATCTGCTATACTGAGGCCATACGTTTCGGAATGTGTGAGAGGTGGATATGAGAACGCAAGTTCCGCCACGACATCCGCTCCGTCAGCTCTTCGGCGCCCTAACCGAGAAAAGTTTCACTGAGCATCTTGGGTGGCCTGATCTGAACGTCACCAGCTACGTCTCCAATCTGCTCGTCGATTTTACCCACACAGACCAACTGTATAAAATCAGAAATCAGCAAGACCAACCGGTCGATACGGTGCTGGACTTGTTGTTCGAGTCGGAAGTGTTGCTCCAGGCCCAGTCGATGGATCGTGAGCGGGATGTGCACCAGCATATCGGTGATTTCACGCTCTTCATGGCCGGACTGTTTCCCGAATATCTGCGCCGACTCAAAACGGCTGGGCTGATCTATCACAAGGATTTCCTGGTGGATTATATGAAAACAGGAAAGCGCTCCTACGGAATTGTCGCGCAAATGGCTGACGGTCCATCAGGGGAAGAGCCTCCTCTGTTCCGGAAACTCTCCGACAACTTCGAGCTCTGCGTCACCGGTCTGGGCTTCGTGCGATCCGATCTGGATCGCATGAAAAATCCAGGGTACCGGCAGGCCCGAGATCTTCTCCTCAATTGAACAGCTCCCGCCCCCTCATTCTTGCCCACGGAGGCGCCGGTTCCCGACGTATGACGCCGGCGCAGTCCACATGCCGAGCCGATGCACTCGCGGCCGGCTACGGCATCCTCGTGCAAGGAGGTTCTGCGCTCGCCGCTGTTGAATGTACGATCGGTCTTCTGGAACAATCTGGACTATTCAACGCGGGGCGAGGAGCGAATCGCCAGCTGGACGGGGTGCAGCGTATGGATGCCGCCATCATGGAAGGGGCGCACCTTCAAGCTGGAGCGGTCGCCTCGCTCGAAGGGATCGTGCACCCGATTACGGCGGCACGCTTGGTCATGGAAAAGACGGACCATGTTCTTTTAGTTGGACCATTAGCCGGAAGATTTGCTCGGCACTTCAAACTCGACCGGCATCGTGCCATCGGCGCGCCTCGCCGACTCTCCTACGACAGGATTCTCGCGAGGCAGACACGTTCAACAGCAGAGCGGCATGGGACCGTGGGCGCGGTCGCCTTGGATCGGTTCGGGACGGTGGCGGCGGGGGCCTCGACCGGTGGGATCGAGTCGATGTTACCTGGGCGGGTCGGCGACAGCCCGCTCATCGGCTGTGGAGTGTATGCGGACAATCACAGTGGCGCCGTGTCGATGACCGGAATGGGTGAAGGCATTATTCGTCTTGTAATCGCCAAGGGTATCTGCGATCGTCTCGCGATGGGGAAGAGTCCTGCAGTCGCCGCTCGACAGGTGTTGCGCATGTTAGTGGCCCGGATCCGTGGATCAGCGGGTGCCTTAGTCCTCTCACCTGACGGCCGATTTGCTATCAGGCATATGACGCCTTATATGGCTGCGGGCTGGTGGAATGGGACCGGTCAGCCGAATGTTCGAGGGCAATTTCCATGAAGGATACGCTTTTTCACCTGGCATTTCCCATATACGATATAGCAGAGGCGAAACGTTTCTATGTCGATGGGCTTGGCTGTACGTTGGGTCGAGAGTCGAGCCACGCCGTCACGTTCGGACTTGCGGGGCATCAACTCGTGGCTCATCTGACGACGGAGCGTTTGCCACAGCAGCAAGGCATTTATCCCCACCATTTCGGTCTGACTTTTTTGTCGAAAGATTCATGGCAACGGTTTTTGGAGCAGGCCCAGGCGAAACAGTTGCCTTTCTATCAACAGCCACGTGTGCGGTTTCCCGAAACCCGCATCGAACACCGCACATTTTTCCTCGAAGATCCTTCCGGGAACCTCCTCGAGTTCAAGCACTACACGCATGAATCGGCGATTTTTGGTGAGCGAGACTATTCTGAGGTCGGCGACTCGTTGTAACCTTCCGCCTGCTCCTGGGCTTGAGGCTCTGTCGACAGTTCATCTGGCTCAGGTTCTGGCTCTATTTCTGAGTCTGGCTCAAGCTCAGGCTCTGGCTTTGGCGCTGGTTCTAGCTTGGGAGATTGGGGAGATCCTCGGGTAATCCATTTGAGGATTCGGTTGTGGCGGCGGGTCAGGAAAGTCGTTTTTTGTAGCGGGTCGTATCGCCGGGGCGACGGCAAGATAGCTGCAAGCCACGCAGCCTCATTGGCCGTCAGATCGCGCGCGGACTTCTTAAAATGATGACGAGCGGCTGCCTCAGCGCCATAGACGCCCTGCCCCCACTCGGCAACATTGAGATATAGCTCGAGAATCCGCTCCTTCGTGAGGTGATGTTCGAGGGAGCGCGTAATCAGCGCTTCTCGCGCCTTTCGAATCAGAGATCGTTCGGCCGATAGGTAGAGATTTTTGGCCAGTTGCTGGGTAATAGTGCTCCCTCCACGTTTGAATTCGCCTGCTTCGAGATTGTACTTGGCTGCCACTTTGATCCCTTCCCAGTCGAATCCTTCGTGAGTAAAGAACAACGCATCTTCTGCGGCCACGACCGCTTGGCGGAGGCTGGGGGAGATACGCGAGAGCGGCACCCACGTCCAATGGCGTCCGATGGTGCGACCTTGTTCCGCAGCCTGAGCCTGTCGCGCTTCTATCAGTGCCGTGACGGTTGGATTGGTCGTGCGTAAGCTCGATACATCCGGCATCGCGAATAACCAGAAGAACAGGACTGCACCGACCGGGAGGCACAGGCCGATGATCAGGAAGGCTTTCACGCGGGACCGGGATTGTTTGGTTGACTTCCGCATTAGAGGCTGCGTATCACAGAGGCGGCGAAGGCCTGTGTCAATACCATGTTGTGTGATCGGTGAATGGCTGGGGAGCGCATGAAAATCCTTTCTGCAGAGTTTATCAGAAGTTGTGCGGGGCCAGAGCAGTTTCTGAAGAGCGACCTTCCTGAAATCGCCTTCATCGGGCGATCAAACGTTGGAAAGTCCTCCCTCATCAATTCTCTCTTGCAGCGCAAGGGATTGGCCAAGGTGAGTCGCACGCCGGGAAAGACCCGTTTGGTCAATCTCTTTCGGATCGCCAGCGACGATCCTGGGTTGGCGTGTTTCGTGGTGGTGGATTTACCCGGGTATGGTTACGCGAAGGTGTCGAAGGCATTGCGGGCTCAGTGGGCTCCATTGATCGAACAGTATCTCGACGGCAGTGAACAGTTGCGTGCGGTGGTGGTGTTGGTGGAGAGCCGGGTGTTGAGTGAGCAGGACAGAGACACGATTGCATGGCTGCTGTCCGTCGGACGTCCTCCTATCGTGGTCGCGACGAAAGTCGATAAGTTAAAAATGAGCGAACGCATCGGTGCGCTTCGCCGGCTGCAGGAAGGGCTCGGATTGGTCGAGCTCGACGCAGTTATTCCTTACTCTTCGGTAACGGGCGAGGGGCGTGAGCGGTTGTGGGCTGTCCTGAAAGAGCGGATTCGAACTTGATTTCGATGTAGGCCTTATTCTTGAGGTTCGTTAACCACGTTTGAAAGACGTCTTCGCTTTTCTGCTGAAAAACGAGTCCCTGGATTTCATTGCGGACTTGCTCATACGGGCGGAACTGCTTGGGTGTCTTGTCTTCCAGGCGCATGATGTGAAAACCTTCCGACGTGTCGATCACATCTGAGATTCCGCCAGGGACCAGCGTGGCGATGGTACGCTCAATCTCCGGCAAGAGTTCTCCCTGCCGCACTAAGCCCAGGTGTCCTCCGTGTGAGGCGTTCGGGCCGTCGGAAAAGCGCAACGCCACATCCTCGAAGGATTCACCCTGTTTGAGCCGAATCATTACCTCACGAACTTTCTCGCGCGCATCGGCCATATCGTCAGGTGAGCGGGGTTTGATGAGAATCTGGCTGAGTGTGTATTCTTCGGAGAGTGCAAACCGGTCGCGGTGCTCCTGGAAATACCGTTTCAAATCGGAATCCGCGACCATCACCGCACTTCGCACATCTCGGTCGACGATCTTGAGGAGTGTCAACTGTTCTCGGACACGTTTCATGTCCGCCGGGTTCGTCTCATCGACCGGTTCTCCCTGTTGCTTCATCTGCCGAATCGCTTGCTGGATTTCCTGATCGATGACCGTGACGCTTCGCGCGTTGGCTTCCTGGAGTTGCAACTTGCGTTCGATCATCGAGGTCAACGCGATGTATTCCGCTGTCTTGAGGCGACGCGCAAGGGCGTCACCTCGGTATTCTTTTTGAATCCGCTCCCGTTCTGAAGCGAGATCTCGCTGTATCTCGGACAGCATGATGAGGTCCGAGTTGACGATCGCGACGATCCCGTCTTCCACCTGTGCGGCTGAAAGTAGGGACGCTTGTGCGATGAGCCCGAGCGTGAAGAGGATGGTATGTCTCAGCCAGTTTGGCGCCATCGTGCTGAACGGATGGATCGTGATCATGGATAGAAGATTCGCCGTGCGCCGAGACGATCGACTGGTCGGCGAAGGTTCGACGGATTGTACACGAATTGCAGTGGACTTGAGGAGGGCAGAAGCGTGTCCGGCATGGCTGTCATGACGAGGCGGAGGAGATGTGGCCAGGTGTGTGGCTCCAGGCTTGGAATAACCGGAGGTATATTTGATGGAGTACATTGAGGATTATTTCTGGCTGAGCACGATGCAGATGGTGGCAAGTCGTTCCCCGCAATAGGACAGTCACTGTCGAATAGGCTCCTAGGCGGCATTATTGATGACAATAGGTCGCCAAATTGCTGATCCGAGTTTCGGGCCAGACGGCCAAAGGATCCTCGTAGCAGCAGATCGACGATTGTAGCAGAAGTGTCCATGAATAATGCGGGCGGGTGAGGAGAGCATAGACGCGCGACGACTCAGCGTTTGCCGACGTCGTCGGTGACGTAGCGGGCGGCATCGGCGAGGCGAATCACCGCTTTCGTGCGAATATCGGCAATCACGCCGTCAAACCGCTTCCGACGCTTCTCGTT
>JACMLT010000093.1 GCA_014379455.1 Nitrospiraceae bacterium | reverse complement strand
CGGCCACTCCTGAAAGCAGTGAAGGACAACCAGATTTCCTTCCGCAATTGTGCGGTGGATGGAAACCCGCTTGCCAGGGTACTCACGGGCCATGCGTTCAAAGTATTCGACAAAGCCGTCCTTCCCGTTGGCCACGTGAGGATTGTGCTGAATGTAAACCTTGCCTACATACCGCTCGATCGCCTCGCGCGGCTTTGCCTGATTGAACATCAGGTCGTAGAAGTCCTTTGCGGTCTGTATATTCTGTTCGAGATAGTCGCTCATCGCCGTTGTCTTCCAGCAATCCTCAATGGTCGAATACAATCGTGCTGATCCAAGCATCGTTCGAGGCACACACTAACTCATGCTGGGTATGCGAGCGATGACCTTGATTTCGAAGTCGAAGCCTGCGAGCCAAGTCACGCCCACTGCCGTCCAATTTGGATAAGGAGGCTCACCGATCTCCGCCGTGCGCACGGCCATAACAGTTTCGAACTGCATGGCCGGGTTGGTGTGGAAGGTGGTGACGTCAACCACGTCGTCGAAGGTACAGCCGACAGCCTCCAGCACAGCCCTCAAGTTGGCGAAGGCGCGGCGGACTTGGTCCTCGAACACCGGCTCGGGCGAGCCGTCCTCGCGACTGCCGACCTGACCCGAGACAAACAGAAGGTCACCAGATCTGATTGCGGGTGAGTAGCGGTGCTGATCGTACAGCGCTTGCCGGCTTGCAGGAAAGATCGCGTCGCGCGTGGACATAATTTGCTCCTTTGTTCAAGACTAGCTTTTCTCAAAAGGGTGGGAGGCTTGTCGCAACCCTCCAGTCGTTCTGCCCGAGTCGCGTAGAGTTGCACGCTCGGATTACCGGAATTCTTGATGGTGTTCTGATCCCGTGCTCTCCTGAGCGTCTCATCCCCGAATCAGGCCCCAGGGGACCGCCCAAGCCTCACCAGTTCAGCCTGCGTTCGGCTATGCCTACAGACACAGTACCGGCTTTTGTTGATCCTTTCGCTGGTTTTGCGGGAATGCAACTGAACTCCCTGTTAGGCAGTATAGCCGCCATCCGATGGGTCCATGTCGGTGTCGATTGGGCCCGGCTGCACCAGATTCACGGTGATCTCCTGAGGGCCGAGTTCGCGAGACAGACCCCTGAGGTGCGGTGGTCGAACTCAGGACGTCTTCGGGCGTCGCCGCAAGGCAGAATAGGCCATGACAACACGATGGAGCATCGGCTCGATTCCCGCTTTTGCAGGGAGATCGGAGATTGTCAGAGCTTCGCCAACGCGCAGGGCCGATTTTAGGCCAGATCCACGCGCTGGGCGCTAGCCGAGGCTGCCGCTTTGTGTTCGAGCGACGGAGAAAGCCAGCAGGTAAGAAACACGGCGCCGTCCTGCGATCGGATCACCTCCCACGAACGATCTACCTTCTTCGAGATAGTGAACTTTTGGCGCAGACAGATGGTAACGCCAGGCGGTCGCGAATAATAACGGAAAATGCAGAGACCGATGTAGAGTAGCTACCGCGTCCCCGCCGATGGGCGCGGAAAACCTAAATTACAAAACCGGGCAAATTGCGGTCGTTTTAAACCGGGGATAACAGCCCATCAGCCAGGCGGACTCCGGAGAGTTCTGGCTCTTTGCCCTCAAGCCCCACGACCGGCTGAGGCTCTATCGAGACATTAAGCTGAGCGAGTTTTGCGCACGTTGGTTCATCCGGCCTCTGCTTGCCATTCAGAAAGAATGTGGTGGGACCCCAATCTGGGATGAGCAACGCCTGATGAACCGAGAGCGCGGCAACGCTCAAGACGCCAAGCTGCTTTCCCCTGAGCTCGTAGCCATGGCAGTAAGGGCAATGGAGCACAGTGATTCCCCAGCGTTCCGCGAGCCCCGGGATTGTTGGAAGGACATCGATCAGGCCAAAGGCAAGCACTAGCTTTGTCGCCTCGACCGTTTTGCCGATTCAAGCGTGATGCGAAAGCCGTCGGCAACAGGGCAAGCGTCCCTGCCACTCAATCGAACATTGTCACAGCCGGGTACTCCTCAAGCTTCGCTCGTGCCTCTGCGATCATTTGGCGCGGAGGCGCGCCGTCCTGACCGAAGAAACCGTGCGAAGCCGCTGCAAAACGAGTACGAGGCTGACCTGCGTCGATCACGCAGACTTTTCGGCCAGCTCGAGCGATCTGCATTGCGGCAGACAAGCCGGCGAAGCTGCCGCCAATAACGATCGCGTCATTAGTCATCATGGGTGTTCTCCTGGTCGCAGCTTCCGCATCGACATCCGTTACCAGCTCAAGAGATCCCGCACTGTCTTGGCTTGCCGCTTACTCACGATGATTTCCTGATTGTTGTTTAACGTGAGCAGCCACCGTTGGCTGCTTAGGGGACTCATCTTGCGGACATGGTTAACGTTCACCAGTGAGTTGCGATGCACTCTCTGGAAGTTGAGACCTTCCAGCCGTGTCTGCAACTCCCGCAGGGTCTGGGTTGCCAGCAGTTTGTGCTTGAGTGTGACGATCCACACCAAATCCCCGTCAGCCTGGAAAGCAAGCACTTCGTTTGTGTTTAAGAGGATGTACTCATCTCCGCTCCGTCCCACGATCCTTCTCGGGACAGGTGCATTGGGCCGCGCACCGTCAGCGATCTCTTGCAGCTGCGCAACTTGCTCAGCAACATCCTTCGGCTTATTGGAAAGCTGCCGGACCCGCTGGAGGCTTAGCTGCAAGCGTTCGTGACTGATCGGCTTCAAGAGATAGTCGACAGCGCCGGCTTCAAACGCCCGAATCGCGTATTCATCGAAAGCCGTCACAATGACAATCGAGGGCAGCGGACCCGCGCGGAGTTCCTGGATAACCTCGAACCCACCCTTGGCTGGCATTTGCAAGTCCAGGAAGACTAGGTCTGGATGGCAGGCAAGGATCTGACTTAGGGCCTTGTCGCCGTCGTCAGCCTCACCGACGATTTCCACGTCGGGTACAAGCTCGAGTTCTTCGCGCAAGACTTTGCGCGCAATAGGCTCGTCATCGACGATCAGCGCCCTCATATGGAACCTTCAGGTATCTCACGTGGATGATG
>JACMLT010000092.1 GCA_014379455.1 Nitrospiraceae bacterium | reverse complement strand
CGGCGCACCAGGGCCTCTTTTGCAAGAGGCCCTGGTGGCGTTGAAGATGCCTGCTTGCGGTATTACTGCACTTCGACGGTGATGGTCTGGCTGGCGGCGACGAGGGCGTGGTCCTTCGTGGCACCGGTCACGGTGATCTGGTGCGTTCCCTTGCTCAGGCCCTTAAAGGTTCCTTGAAACCCCTTCTGATACTCATTGTCCACGAACACGTGGGCATGAGCCGCTTGGGAGCCCTTGGTCAACTCATACTTCAGCTCAAAGCTGTCGCTGACCTTGTCCTTGTCCTTAGGAGAGGTGATCATAATCTTCGACCCGTCCTCTATTGGTTTATCTGCTGCGATAACTGGCGCTCCGCTGAGCGCACCCACCAATGCGATTCCTAATCCCATGAATCCGATACGTCTCATCACATGCATCACGACCTCCTTGTTTAAAACAGTTAAATGATCACTGCACCCTACCACACCCTACGAGCGATCTGTTTGAATGGATTGCCTGGGTCCAACGGAAGAGGGTTGCTTTCACCCTCTTTTAGCGCGAACTGAGCTATTCCCTTCATTATCACATCTGAGGGCGCGCGCTCTGGGAGCGCAGGGCCAACGTGGGTGTCCTGCCATTCTTTCCTCTGATTGTGTGGCTTCGCGAGCGCGAAGGATGGTCTTGCTACTCTCTCATCCTCTTAGCGGGGCGTGGACGTGGCTTGTGAAAGAGCGGCGTACCGGGCCTCTTTCATAAGAGGCCCGGATGGTTTCAAGATGGCAGGGTATAGGGCTACTGCACGTCGACTGTAATGGTATGGGTGGCTGCGACGCTTGCGTGATCCTTGTTGGCAGCTTTGATAGTAATCCGGTGCTCTCCCTTGCTCAAGCCCTTCACCGTTCCGTGAAAACCCCTCTGATATTCATTGTCCACGTACACATGGACATGCCCACCTTGAGAAGCCTTGACCAATTTGTACTTCAGCTCAAAGCTGTCGCCGACCTTGTCCCCGTCCTTGGGAGACGTAATCATAATCTTCGACCCGTCCGCTATGTGTTGATCGTGTTTATCCCCTGCGAAGACTGGTGCTCCGCTGAGGCAGCCCACCAACGCGATTCCCAATCCCATGAATCCGATGCGTCCCATCACATGCATCACGACCTCCTTGTTCGAGTCAGTGGTATGAATGTACCACCGTGCCGGCTTCTACGGAAGACCCTCTGATTTAAATTTCACTCGTTTTCCTATCGCTCACCATTGTCCTTCTTGAGAGCTATAGAAGGTTTTCATCTCGCTCAAAATCTCCTGCCGTCCTGCACCTCTCCACCGTCACATCGAGGCAGTAGACTCCGCATCCTTGCTCGACTACCAGCTATGTCTTCCCATTATGACGTCATCATGATCGGGACCGGACATCTGTACTACGTGCACGGCACTCATGGCAAAGATCTGACGGAACTAAAAGCCAGCGTGGCCTACAAGTATACGGCCCTCACACATGAACCCTGTGTTCAGGAGCTACACAACGACTGGCAGAGGTGCGGCTACAAACCTTTTCATCTGCCGGTCGCCATGATGCGAAGGAGGAGCAACAAGAATAGAGCGCTGCCTTGACAGGCGTCGTACCTGCTCACTAGACTGCTTTAGACCGCTTTCCTTTTTCCTCGTATCCACATGTCGAGAGGCTTGATGATGTACAGCCTCGCCTCCTTCTCGATCTCGGACATGACCGAATGCGCCTCGGAACTCCGCAAGCTGGGAGCAGGGGCCTCGTCCGTGGAGGACGTCGCCCAACGGATTGCCTCCTATCTCTATCAGCAGCTAGGGAATGATCAGACTGGTCGGCGGGATTGTGTCCTGGTCCGCTGTTTTCTCACTCGCGCCTATCGGGAACTTGATCCGCAGTCTCAGGACTGTGCCAGGCGAGCCTTGGCTTGTGGGCCCGGCTCTTTGGACATGAAATGCTTGACGTTGTTCGGGACGGCTGGAGAGCGGCCTGAGTGGAACCAGCGGGATCGTTCCCGGCGGTACCGATCGATCCCAATGTCCGACAAACTGGTCCCTTCCCAATTCCCCATGGTATCCAAATTGTTACAACAGCTTGGCGTGGAACTCCCATCGAAGGCACAACCCGAGTCAGACTTACCTGTCGATTGGGCCGGGCACGCCTTCAATGTCTTTCATGTGGCAGAGGCCAAGGGCAGCCCATTTGTGCCGGCGCAGGAGGAATTTGTTATTCCCTTCGGTATCGAATCGGTCCTGGCGTTTGGCGGAGTGTTTCCATCCAACGAGTTCTTCACGATCATCCTGTTCTCAAAACAGAAGATCTCCCGCGACACGGCAGAACTGTTCAAGCCTCTGGCGATGAGCGTCAAATTGGCCCTGTTGCCCTTCGATGGAAGCAGCTCGAAACGTTCGATCAACCGAGTGGAGAGTCAGCCGGGGCGGTGGCAGGCGCGGGCCGAGGCGCTCGAGCAGTTGCTCGTCTTGCACGAGCAAACCCACACGCACCATGTGCTCCAACGTAAGCAAGCTCAGGAGGAGATGAGAAACGGGGAAGCGCAGTTCCGCCAAGTCTTTGAAGAGGCTTCGGTGGGGATGATCATCCTGGACGAACAGCGGCACTGTATCCAGGTCAATCGAGCGTTCTGCAATATAGTCGGGTACAACGAAGCCGAGTTGATCGGGCGGAGGTACGAGTCGTTCATACACCCTGACGACTTGCAGGCGAGCATGGTGCTCACGAATGAAGTGTCTGAAGGCAAGCGGACAAGCTATCGACTCGAAGAACGGTATATCAGGAAAGATGGACAAGTCATGTGGGTGGCAGTGAATACGACGGCGTATCGCATTCTCGCTCACCAGCGAAAAGTGGTGTTGGCGAGCATAGAGGACATCACTGAGCGGAAACGGGCGGAGGAGGCGCTACGAGCGACGAAGGAAAAGCTACAACAGGCCCTCCATGCCTCCAAGACCGGCCTATGGGAATGGAATATCGAAACGAACGAGGTGTTTTTCTCCAGGGAATGGAAATCCCAGCTTGGTTATGGAGAACAGGACCTGGCGAATACCTTTGAGACGTGGGAAACGCTTATGCATGCCGACGATCAGGAGAAGGCCATGGCCTATGTCCGGGCCTACCTGAAGAACCCTGTCGGCGACTATAGGCAAGAGTTCCGTCTGAGGCACAAGGACGGGTCGTACCGATGGATCGCTGCCGTCGCCTCGTTTGTCGTTGAGCCTGACGGTCGACGAGTGCGTCTGTTGGGGTCACACACGGAGGTCACCGAACGCAAGCGGGCGGAGCAAGAGCAAGATCGGCTCATTGAGGATCTGACCAGGTCGGAACAACACTTTCAAGCCCTCTTCAACTGGGTTCCCTCCGCCGTCGGGATTAGTACAGTGGCGGAAGGCCGATTTATTGATGTGAATGAAGGGTTTAGCCGACTGACTGGGTATGCGCGAGAGGAAGTGATTGGTCGTACGACCTTAGAATTGGGGTTGTGGACCGATCCATCGGAGCGCGCGATCGTACTTCGAGAAATTCAGGAACAGGGCTGCTTGCATAATCGGGAAGGGCTGCTCCGGACCAAGTCGGGAGAGATCCGCTCTCTCATGGTTTCAGTCGATTCAATCCAAATTGGGTCCACTCCCTACCTGATCTATTTGGGCCATGACTTTACCGAACGTAAACTTGCGGAGGAGGCCTTGCGGCTTGCGAAATTCTCAGTAGACCGTGCCGCTGACGCCGTGTACTGGATCGATCCGCACGCCAAGATTTTGGATGTGAACGAGGCGGCCAGCCTGATGTTGGGCTATTCGAGAGACGAGTTGTGCACCATGACCGTCCATGATCTGAATCCTGATTTTCAAGCGGACATGTGGCCAGGGTTTTGGGCAGAAACCCAGCGGCAAGGGACCATGGTGTTTGAGACGGTCCATCGGGCCAAGAATGGCCGACTGATTCCCATCGAGGTGAGTGTCAATTATCTGTTCCACGAAGGAAAGGAATACCACTGTGCATTCGTGCGCGACATCACCGAACGGAAGCGGACGGAGGAAGCATTGCGGCGTTCTCAGGCGTTCATCACGTCCGTGGTGGAGAACCTTCCCAACATGATCTTCGTGAAGGACGCGAAGGATCTGAAATTCGTCCGCGTCAACAAAGCCGGCGAAGATCTGCTGGGCCACTCCCGCGAGGTCTTGATCGGCAAGAGCGACTATGACTTTTTCCCGAAAGAGGAAGCGGACTTCTTCACCGCAATAGATCGACAGGTCTTGAAGACTGGCAGTCTGCTGGACATTCCGGAGGAACCGATCGAGACGAAACATCAGGGTCGCCGTATCCTCCATACCAAAAAGATCCCCATTTGTGACGACACTGGCGAACCGCAATACCTATTGGGCATCTCCGAAGACATCACGGATCGGAAGCGAACGGAGGATGCGCTGCGGAAAAGCGAGGAACGGTATCGCAGCATTTTTGAGAACGCCGTCGAAGGGATCTTTCAGACAAACCTCGACGGCAAGTATGTCGCCGTCAATCCAGCCCTCGCGCGGATGTATGGGTACGACTCGCCGGAAGACATGATCGCCACGATCATGAACATCGCGAGTCAGCTGTACGTGGACCCCGGCCGTCGCGAAGAGTTTATTCGTCTGATGCAGGAACAAGAGGTATTAACTGGCTTCGAGGCGCTCGTGTATCGAAAGGACGGCAGCTTTATTTGGATTTCCGAAAGTGTGCGCGCTGTGCGCGATCCGGCCGGAGTGCTGGTCGGATTTGAGGGAACGGTAGAACATATTACGGAGCGCAAATTGGCAGAACAGCGGCTGCGCGACACGGTCGATCAGGTCCGCACGTTAAGCGGAAGACTCGCTACGGTGCAGGAGGAAGAACGGACCCGCATTGCCCGTGAGCTGCATGATGAATTAGGTGTCGGGCTTACGTGCCTCAAAATCGATCTCTCACGACTGTATACTATAATAAGCGAGCAAACTGGAGTCAGAGCGCTTAAGAAAGTGAGGAGTAGGATCCCGTCAATGATCGAACAGATCGATACGACCATTGCCTCCGTGCAACGACTGGTCACGGAACTGCGACCGGCCATCTTGGACGACCTGGGATTGGTCGCGGCGATTGAGTGGCAGTGCCAGGATTTTCATAAGCGCACCGGTATTCCCTGTACCTGTGTGGCCAGTGCGGACGATATCGCGGTGGAACCGGAGCAGGCCACGGCGCTCTTCCGCATCTGTCAGGAAGCTCTCACGAATACTGCGCGGCATGCTCAGTCCACGGCGGTGACGATCAAGTTAGAATCGCGAAGCGACTCCCTGCAGCTCGTGGTGGCCGACAACGGTACGGGGATTCCTGATGCGAAGCTCTCGGATCGCCGGTCGTTGGGGTTGCTCGGGATGAAAGAGCGAGTCGCATTGCTAGGTGGAGAACTCTCTATCCAGGGTCATCCCGGAAAGGGCACGACCATTACGGCATGTCTGCCACGGTGCCTGTTTTGAACCTGAATCCATGGGAGGCCCATGTTAAAAGTTCTCGTGGTTGATGATTTCCCTCTCTTCCGGCGAGGGGTGCGCGATCTCGTGATCGAGGGATTTCCTGGCGCGAAAATCGGCGAGGCCGGAAATGTCCACGAGATGCTGCAGATGCTGCGGCAGACACCGTGGGACGTGGCCGTGATGGATATCAGCATGCCTGGAGTAAACGGGCTGGAGGGGCTTAAACACGTGAAACGTGAGTTCTCTGACTTGCCGGTGTTGATTCTCAGCATGCATCCGGAGGAGCAGTATGCGATCCGGATGTTCAAAGCCGGCGCCGATGGGTACCTCACCAAGTCCGGCGCGCCGGAGGAATTGGTCAAGGCGATTAAGAAGGTGCACGGGGGCGGCAAATATGTGAGCCCTTCGCTGGGAGAGGCCCTTGCTTTCACTGTCAAGCCTGGCGCCGAGAAGCAGCCTCACGAATTGCTTTCGGATCGGGAATACCAAGTGCTGTGCCTCATCGGCTCGGGAAAGACCGCCAGTGAGATCGCCGCCACAACGAATCTGAGCGTCACGACGATCAGCACCTACCGTGCGAGAATTCTCGAAAAGATGTGCATGAAAACCAATGCGGAGCTGGCTCGGTACGCGATACAACAGGGACTCGTGGAGTAAAAGTCTTGAGTGCTGAGTTCTGAGAAGAGATAGGCACGTACATTCCTTCCGCCTTTGATCCCTAATCACTGCCCTCTTCGACTTCCGTACACACCCCTCAGCTCTTCCCTCCACCTGTCGTGCAAACCACGACATCGTTGGTTTGTACAATTCGACAAGGAAATCATGACTTTGTCGATAGGGTTCCTGTAACGATTCGGCTATAACCCTGCCCGTGCGAGCCGACGGGCAGACCTCATATTGACGATGACACTCTTCTCTAACACATTTCGAGACGACGACCAGGCTGGTCAGTCGAGAGTCCCATTGACCTTCCCCAAAGAGGAGGACGCTATGGCACAGGCGCAGGCCCCCAACGTTGACTCAGTCATTTGTCAGGAAGTAACCAACCTGGTTTCTTGTACTTTCGATGAGCTGGCTCGGAGGTTGCCGACTTATTCGTGGGCGCAAGTGTTCGAAGCGGTGGATCGGCTCAGCCGGAAAGGAGCGTTGACGCTCAGACGCGCGAGCTGTTTCGGCTACGTCGTATCCATCGGGCCGGATGCTCCACTCCCCCAGTCTTCGCAAAACCGAAAGAGCCAGGCCCTATTCGGTAGGGACGACTGATTCATTCTTGCTGGAAAATAGACATTCTTCAGCATGGTAAGAAGGCATGATGTGCGGTGTGAGCAGGAGTATTCACGGAGGGGGACGTCGATGCGGATACGATGTTATGGCCCCCTAATGGAACGGTAACGTTCGCATCATGGTGATCCTTAAGATGCCGCCGCATGAACTATGAAGTGGCATGAGGCACAGATAGCAGTGAGAGGAGGTCCGACGATGGCGAGCCAACAGAACGGTAAGAGAACGTGCGTTATGATTGTGGAGCCGGACTGGGACTTTGGGATCAAACTTGCCGATTGGCTTGCGTCCCAAGGCTACCAGCCGGTGCTCACTCGGACCATCGATGCTGCCATTGTTGAGTTCGGTAGCGTCCGCCCACAGGCGATTTTTGTCGGACTCCAGTCTTCCGTCCCCCAATCGCAGATGAACCCCGGGGAAGTCTTGCTCATGATCCAGACAATTTGTCCTCTCGTGCCGATCATTGCGATTGCGGATGAAGCTCGCCAAGTCCAAACGCAGGTTGTGTTCCGCCGGGGGGTTCGTCGTTTTCTAGTGAAGCCGGTTGAATTCTCTCAGATCGGTGAGGTGCTCCAGTCGGAACTGAGTGTGGCTACGGTATAGCGGCCTCGTACGACAGACAGAAAAGGACGCGCGATCGATGGGCAACTGAGCGCATGCCGCATGAAAGCACGGGGTCCGTTGTGACGAGAGTAAGTACAGAGATGAGTTGTCATCGTTGCGATGGCTTCATGTGTCCTGTGGATCTCCTTGTTGAGACGAGTGGCAGCGGGCATGGCCATGTTTGTGGGTGGCGCTGTGTCGTCTGTGGCGAGATTGTCGACCTGGTGATCGTTCAGAATCGCATTCGTGCAAGGGACCAACGATTCATCCGACGAGAAAAGAGACCTCGTCAACCGGTTCGCATGATTCCGGCCTTTTAATCGCCCTCATGTGGGCATTCATCGAGAATCGCGCCCAGGGCGTGAGGGAGTGTGCCATGGATAATTTCGTTCCGATCTGCTGTTTCTGCTCGAAGGTTCGAGACGATACGAACATGGAAGTCGGTACAGATCCATGGGTGGATCTAAGCATCTATGCGATCAGTCGGAAGTTGCCGTTCAGTCATGGATTTGTCTTCAGTCACGGCTACTGCCCTGATTGCGTCGCACGTTATGACGAGCGCTTGGCCGCCTATCGTTCGACGCCCGTCTGGGCGTCACTAAAGTCATTGGGAGAAGCAGAACGTCGCCTCAAGGCAAGAACCGGTAGAGGACAGCGCAATACTGAGCGTTCAGGATGATTAGGAGAAGAACACGTCATGGCCGCGAAGACTTAGTCAGTCTCACGCCTCACACAGCGTGCCGTAGGAAACCCAGTTGGATCACGGGGCACCGAGAACACCAATACTTACCAGCCTGGTGAACAATTCCGAGACGTCCATGCACGCATCCCGGAGCGGGCCTACTTCTTATATGAGGAGCATGGTCGAGAAGACGGCCATGCCGTCGAAGACTGGCTGGAGGCCGAACAACAGTTGCTCAATAAAGGGTAATCCGCCAGCTCCGTGCTCGTAGGATGCGTGACGTTGATTCAATGAATCAATTTATGCCCCGGCTATGACGGGTGATGAGACATGACAGTTGTTAGCATGCAGATCCCTCAGGATGAGGAGCGCTATTCGCATGGTAGACCAGGTGGAGGTGTCTCAACAAGACAGGAGCAGTGGAAAGTTCCTGTCAAGAGGGCAGGGAATTGCGGTGCTTTCTCCATCGTTGCAGGTCCTGTATATGGATCGTCAAGCTCAAATCCTGATCAGCGATTTTGTGCCAACGACCCCAGAAGCTCAACAATCGAACGATCGAACGCATGTTCTTCCTCCGGCACTGATCAATCTGGTAGGTGTCATCTTCAACGCGCTTCGAAGCAGCCATAAGATGAGCGAGAAGGGGCTGATTGAGATCCGGCATTCTGTTAACGATGCCGGTAAGCTGGTGTCCATTTGCGGAATAGGTGTGCCGAATGGATATGGAGTAGAGCCTGCGCGCATCGTGCTTCTCCTCACAGGAACAAGCGCCCACCACTCAGAGAGTCATCAGAATCACGGATGCCTGCTTCAAAGGTGACGCATATCAACTCGTTTCCGTAGTCTCAGGTGTTCCTGCCTGCCCCGTACCTGTCAAGCCATCTGGAAACCTTACCGAAGCCGGAGTCGTTGCGTCATCTGAACATCTTACCGGAGACTCCGGCACCTCGGGCTGCCGTTTTTCCCCCGGCCTCTCCCTTGGCCAGCCTGGTGCTCGTCGCTCCTGAGCCAACGGTGCGCACCGGATTTTTGTCCGTGGGCTGGGCCGAGGCCTGGGAAGGCCGCAGGGCTCGGCGGCTGAATGTCCAGCCGTGCCAGGGCGAGCGCCGAGGGCGGGTGGGCACCGCGCGGGGTTCGAGGCCCGCCTGGCCCGCCAGGTGATACAGCCGATCGCGGTGCCGATCGATCCGCTGCGAGAGGGCGAACGGATCAGTCTGCGCCCGCACCCGGCGCAGGGCCGCGACTTTCTCCGGATCGGCCTCCGGGCACGCACACACCCGCGCAAACGGCGTCTGCGGTCGGTCATAGCGACGGATCAGCCGGGAGCCCTTCCGGACGTTGGTCAGGAGGTTCATCGACGGCTGGAACAGATTCTGGAACAGCCGCAGCTCGGCATACAGCGCGTTGAGGGCCTGCAACGCCTCCGTACTGTCGTCGCGATCCCCGCCGACGAGCTTGCGCACATGGGTCCAGTTCTTCTGCTCCACATGAGCGTTGTCCTCTTTTTTATAGGGGCGTGAACGAGTGAACTGGAGGGCCTGCCCCGCTGGTCGTTGGCAGAAGGCCCACAGATGCTCGTTGATGAACTCGCTGCCGTTATCCGAATCGATTCCGCGCAACGGGACCGGCAACTGTTGCTCAATGGTGATCATGGCCTGCACAACCCCGTGGCGGCCCTTGCCCCTCACCGCCTGGCGTTCCACCCAGCAGGTCTGGATATTCACGCTGTCCAAGGTGTGGAGAAACTCCCCGCTGGCGGAGGCCCCGGAGTGCGACACCAGATCAATTTCCAGATAGCCCGGCTGGTGCACATCCCGGTGGTCTGTCTTAATGGGGATCTGGTGCTTCCATAGCGTATCAGGCCGGGTCGTGCCGTAAAGCCGACGCTTCAGCGTCCGTTTGCGCGGCTGCAACCGCCGATCCATCTGCCGCGGGCTAATAGCCAGGAGCTTGCGCTCCAACTCGGTGGTCAGCGACAGGCGGGGCCGTATTCAGGGCAGCCACTGCGGCAGCGCGGCCTGCAACCGCTGCGAGCAGAGATACCCGGACGCTTCCCACACCTGGGCCAGCACGCGGATCATCGCCTCGCTGTATCGGGTAGGCCGCCGCGTGACCCGCCGAGGGCGGGGCGGCTCGGGCAACGGCCGGTTGAGCAGCCAGAGCGCATACTTACGGTGGTAGCC
Organism: Nitrospiraceae bacterium; assembly: GCA_014379455.1. Classification (GTDB taxonomy): domain Bacteria; phylum Nitrospirota; class Nitrospiria; order Nitrospirales; family Nitrospiraceae; genus Palsa-1315. Next base: position 912 of record JACMLT010000092.1, on the reverse strand, counting down.
ACACACCTGGGTGAACTCATCCAGCGTCGAGTCTTCTCGGCCCGCTTGGCCTGCCGATAGCGGGGGTGCATCGTGCGGAGATACTCCTGCTTGGATTGTCGCGCCATGCCGTCTGTCTTCATGCTCCCTCCTTGGGCCCGTTCCATGTGAACGGGGAGGGTAAGATTGGCAACTGGCGCAACGACTTGTCCCTGGGTAAGATTTTAGATGGCGCAATACGCATCTAGCAGAGCGCTGAAAAAGTCGTTCTTCTCGCCAATCCAACCCCGGCGCGCCGAGACGCGCCTGTTTTCGTGAATCGTTCAGACCTTCAACCAGGCCCCGGCCTCCTCACTCCCTCGGCGGTGGGGACAGGTTCGGTGTCCCTATTGGGTATCCTCTTACAAGAGCATTTCTGCAGCCTGCTAGATCAGAGATCGCTTGAATCATCGGCATCGGGTCCTATTTGAAAGCGTGATAGATGATAGTGGCAGGATGTCGCGAGTTGCGGTATTGTTGCGGCCGTATGGCTGGGCTACGAACAAGAGTGTTTCGCCTCGTCTCCAGAAGGTCGCAGGGGAGTCGAAACTGGGGCCGTATTAGGGGGGCGTTGAGGAGTTCGATGAGCCGAGCACGATGCATGGGAACAGGCTCAGCTCGGTGCGTCGGGGGTGGGTGAGTGAGAAGAGTGAATGTTTCAGCATCTTCCAAGAAAGTGCCATGATCGCAATTATCGACTACGGCATGGGCAATCTCCGCAGTGTCTCCAAAGCCTTCGAGGCGGTGGGGCATCAGGCGGTGGTCACGCGGGATTCGCACGTGATCGGCAATGCGAGTCATGTGGTGCTGCCTGGTGTGGGAGCCTTTGGCGATTGCATGGCCAACATCGAGCGGTATGGGCTAGAGGAACCAATTCGTCTCGCGATTCAATCG
>JACMLT010000091.1 GCA_014379455.1 Nitrospiraceae bacterium | reverse complement strand
TGGCGAAGATGGGAAAGAAGTAGGGAGCAGCCAGACCGTCCTTCTTGCTCGCAGAACGCGCACGATCGGAATGTGCTCGTTCGATGCGCGCAGTGAAGGACAGTCCGGCAACTCCCTTGGGCGAAAAGATGTGAGGGTTCGGAGAGGGAAACAGAAGGCTCTCGTTGGACGCGCTCAGTGGAAGATCAATCAGCCCCCATCCCTGAAGATTTTATAAGTGTCGCTCATGGAACTGATTCGGCAGGGTACTCTCTGCATGGCTCTTGTTTGAGCCGTGTAGGTATCGGGAGCTTGTCTGGCGGGGTCACGAAACCCTCTGCATCGTGATCTCTGGCATGCTGCGTGACTACTGGCGCACGGCTGTGCTTGGTTGTGTAGGCGGCCGCTATAGGCGGTGGGCGCCGTCAAGTTTTCCAAGATTCCGATCGAAGGTGCCCAGCGGCAGATGACCGGCCTTGCGGGCAATTTCCAGAACGAGACAATCGGAGAAGCCCAACGAGGGGCGCGCGCGGAAATGTGTCAGCGCCAAGGCGACGACATCGGCATCCTGAAGCGTCAAGTCCTTGTGATGCAACATGAGCGCGACCGCGTTGGCGATTTGCGGGGGCGAGCGCTGGTATACCGCGTCGAGCACCCATAGGGTTTCCGCCAGCACGAGGGTCGAGACCCACGCCCCCTTGGCCACATACGTCTCCGCTGTAGCTGCCTGGCGCGCATCGTCACGCACCAGCAGCCGCACCAATACATTGGTATCAACGGCGTGCATATTTCCGACGGATGTGCCTTCTGATGCCGTCCTTCACGCTGGTCGAGGCTTTTCGCTTGGGGTTGTCATCGGGAAACAGCGCGTCATGCACATCTGCCAGGGTGTGCTGTCCGACTTTTCGCACAATGATCTCTTCGTTCTTCTCGTCCCATTCGAGGACCGATCCGGGTCCGACCCCGAGTTTCCTGCGAATCTCGGAAGGAACGGAAATCTGGCCTTGCGCGGTCAGTCTGGAATGTGCAAGTGGCATGGATGAACATTACCACGGTAATGCACAAAAGTCAATGATACGATAGGGAGTCGATGGTACAGGAGATGATGCAGTTTGATCAAAATGAGGCGAAGTATGAGAATTTTTATCGCCGCGTGGCCTCTGTACTCAGTCGGGCCGTAATTTATAAAGTCATGGCGGATATTCAGGATCGGGTCTTATAGGGGGCGGCCAGGTGCCCTTCTTGCTCGCGGAACGCGCACGATCAGAAGGATGGGAAGGGCGCCCACATTGGTCCTGTGCTCCCGGAACGCGCGCCCTGAGAGAGGGCAGACTAGATGGTCTCCCGTGCTCGTGCAACGCGCGGTCTCAGAAGAAGGTGAAGGGAGCCGCCGGACCATCCTTCTTGCTCGCAGAACGCGCACGATCAGAATGTGCTCGTTCGATGCGCGCAGTGAAGGACAGTCCGGCAACTCCCTTGAGCGAAAAGGGTGACGGTGCGGGGAAGGAAACTGAAGACCCTCGTTGGACACGCGCAGTGGGAGACCATACTAGCCCGCCCTCAAGGAAAACGATGAAATAGTGTGGCCTCGATGCGCGCAGTAAAGGGCAGCCTCGGCCACTCCACTATGTGGTGAATGGGGTAAACGTGGGCCTGGACTGAGTTCCTCCTGTGCTCGCGCAACGCGCGGTCGCGGACTCCCCTCGTTGGACGCGCGCAGTGGAAGATCCATCAACCCCCATCCATGAGAGATAACGAGCGAGCTTGGAGGGAGCATTTATTTCGTTCGATGCGCGCAGGCAAGGCCAGCCTGGCCACTCCCTACCAAGAGAAAGGTGTAGCGAGCATTCTTCGCTTGGCTTGCTCTCGTTCTCGATCCTTCTTACGTTCGATCAGCAAGTCTGCAGTCGCTGATGTTGTATCCTTCAGCATGCCGCACAGGCTGCGGATGTACTGCTTTGTGAGAGGCTGGAAGAGGATTTTACTCCCGTGTTCAATGAAGCACACCTTGGTGCCTGGCTTGATGCCAAGTTTTCGACGAAGCCGAGCTGGAATGACAATCCGACCCCTCGTTGTTACATAGAGAGAATCCATAACTCCTCCGTGCTGAAAAACGTTTCCGATAGTCATGACATTCGTGAATGACGGCTCACCATGGCTGCGTAAGGCGGTCTGGCTTTATGCGCTGGGTAGGAAGATACATCCTCGCAGATAAGATACTTTGTCATTTTCGCGTTTGCTCGTTGTCTCGCCATAGAGAGGACGATTATGAAATACGGTCTACCAGATACGGACAATATGCTCTCGGGCAGTCGCACACCTTACACAGTATAAGAAAGATTTATCAGAACGTGACTCACCAAAAGTCCATAATGCCTCTATTGTCATCAGGAGGGAAAATAGAGTGCTGCGTTTAGGGACGTGTGGGCTCTGTTTGAAAAAGAAAGAACTTCAGAATAGTCATCTGCTTCCGGCTGCTCTTTATAGGCAATTAACAAACCCATCTGCTGGGTCTGACCCTAACCCAGTTCTAGTAACACATAGCAGGGCACTTACCTCGTCGCTGCAAGTATCGTCACACTTTTTATGCGCTGATTGCGAATCACGCATTTCCGTCAATGGGGAAAACTATGTTGTGACTCAATGCGCGAAGCGTAATGGTTTGTTCAAATTGCGGGAAGTCTTACAAGCCGTGTCTCCGTTAATCACCAATAAAAATGATCAGGTCGCGGGCTACGACGTTCGAGGACTGCTTGGCGCCAAGGTGGAGCAATATTTGCATTTTGCTGCAAGTGTCTTTTGGCGCGCATCTGCACATGCTTGGATAATTGGCGGCGGACAAGTTGGCAAAATCTCTCTTGGGGACAAATACCAGGAGCAGTTCCGTTTGTATCTCCTCGGTGAATCACCCTTCCCACGGAATGCTCTCGTCTATGTCCACGTTGCTAGCGAGACTCAAGTTCCTCTAACCGTGGTAACGGTTCCTACTGCATTCCGAATGGGCGCTGTACATCATCACAAATTTTGTATTCCAGGCGTGCTCTTTGTCTTGTTCCTTGGGAGCAAGGTCCCCACAACTGGCGAGACGTTCGCACTTAATGGCAGTGAGCATAAGGTAATGTGGCTCTATCCATGGCAAAACGATTCGCACGTCCGTGGCATCCTACAACGTATACAGGCGGCAACACCGGCGGGGAAACTGAGAAAGGTAAAAGGCTGAGCGTTTAACTGGAGTAACCCAACCTTTCGTACCTCACTCTCTACTCGGAAAAGTTCATACAATTTATGAGTATTGGAACGCGCTAGAAAATCTAAATTCCGAATAATTTGAGTACAGAACGAATCTTCTTGATGTATGAAGCTGCCGTTATGAATTTGGCAACTGCATCTTGGGGGTGCTTGCTAAATGGAGTATCCGTTTTCGCTGCTGTCATTGCAAGGAGTTCTTCTTCAGTCAAATATGGAGCAGCCAGTGCCATCTCGGCGGTTTTTCGAAGATCATCGTCTTTTGTCATTCTATTCGCTGCTATCTCTCTCTGTGTTACTCGATTCAACCTTTGAGTGCTGATATGTTCACCAATCAGACACTCTGACACAATGAATGTGTTGTATATCTTGGTGCGAGATTCTTCAATCCTCTTCTTCAAGTCAGCATCTTGTATTACGGGTAGCAATGATCGATGAGCAAGGTCGAATATATTTAGTAGGTTGACACGCTTCTCTTCAGTATCTGCTTTCTCCCATACTGAGGTTATTTCGCGGATAAGTTGACTAAGTTTCTCGAAAGGGTAGGCTTCTCCCGGATGTTGCAGTGACGCAATCACTTCATCCAGTAACCTAATCAGTCGGGCACCTTCTCCGTGTTCATCATCTATGTCTTGTTGTCGATTCACTTTGGCTGTGATTTGGAAACTATGTTTGACAATGGAAATATGATTGCTTTTGCGGACATGCCATTCTAATTCTTTCCCGTCGGGATCATCCCCATAGACTAAGGGAATCGCTTCTGTTGCGGACGTATTTGGAAGAGGGGTCTCTATATCAAGTCGTATATCATTTTTGTCTAAATCTACCTGCATAAGTTTGTCAGCAGATCCGTTCGACAAATAAACGTAGACCTCATACCACGCAAGACAATTCTCTCCGACTCCGTCATTGTTACTCTGATAGATGCAATGCAGCGTCGAATCTTTTCCCTTGATGGGGACATCAGACTGTAAGTAAACAGTACCTTTGATTCTGAAACCATCAAGCGTTGCCTTAGGAGCAATTATTTTGAAAGTTCCTGCATCACGAAACGGTTCTGGGGCGGCATCGAAGGTAAGACGAGACTGCTCAGAGCCTTTCTCGACCTCAATATATCTTCGAGGATTGGTTAGTTTGAATCGTAGATAAGGCATCGCTCACCTTTCCAACGAATCAGGACAGTCATTCAGTCGTACTTCTAGACCTATACTTTGGGTTTGGTGTAATAGTGTTGAGAGATAATCTTTACAGAAGTTCCGCAGTTGGTAGCAAGTAAGAAAACATCTACTCAATCCAAAGAGGTTGGATGATTTGAAAAGCTGTCAGAACACGAATGGTGAGAATAATGAAGGAGAAAAGTCTAGAAAGTTAGATAAGTAGTTACATGACCACAATAATATTTAGTTAAATCAATTATTTATGAGATGTATAAATGAGCTACCGGCTCACGACTTATATCATGGAATGTCGAACTGCCAGCGCCCGCGTCGATCAGGGAGGGCGAGTGCCTCAGTCAAATGATCGAGAAAGTCTGGACGGAGGCTTTTTTCGTCGCCGAGGGCTTCCCGGCGTTGGGGGGGAGTGCTAGCGCAACGGATGATGGCGAAGTGTCTGTGGGCCTTCTGTGAGTGTAGCGCGAGCGTTGGAGTGAAGAGAGAGCGGTACATCCGACTCAGCAGCCTTTGAACTTCAGTGCCATGCATTGTTGCGTGAGCCGCTTGGCTTCTGTGATCTGTTCGGGAGTCATGCGCCCGGCGACATCGTTTCGATTTTCCTCGGCTTGCTTCTGCTCGTCACCCTTCATGTGTACTGCTGCGAGGCTCACCCACAAATACGCCCGCACATAGTCCTGCGGTACGCCTAGACCTGCGAAATACAGTTCCGCGAGGTTGTTCTGTGCGAGCGCATTCCCCTGCGCCGCGGCTTTCTCGTACCACTGACGCGCTTGCGCATAATCCTGCGGCACGCCTTGTCCTTTGGCATACAGTTCCCCGAGATTGTTCTGCGCCTCCGCATTCCCTTGGGCTGCAAGCGATTGAAATGTTTTCAACGCAGTCGCGAAGTCACCGCGTTTATTTGCAGCAGTAGCATCTTCGAGTGGCCCCGCCCACACCGTACCAACAGTCAGCAGGAGCCCAATACCTACAGAAAGGACCATTCGTGTCATTGAGAATTCCTCCTGAGAAATCGTCAGAACTTTTGAAGTGTGCTCCCGTTTGAGGAGAAGTTCAAGGATGCCTGGATAGGCTTCGCGGCAGTTTGTGGGGGGATGGCATGGGCTGGTCGCTACGGATGATTGCGAATGGTGTCTGCGTGGCTACTGCGAGCGGGGCGCAGGTGGTGCGGAAAAAATGGAAATTCGACGAACCCTACTGGCAGTCCTTGAACTGCCGTGTCTGACATTGACTCGTCAGTCGTTTGGCTTCTGAAATCTGTGCGGAAGTCATATCACCAGCGATCTCATCTCGATTTTCTGCTGCTATGTCCTTCTGCGGGTCATTCGTCGAGAGGGATGCTGCGACGTTGTACCACATGAATGCACGCACAGAGTCCTGCTTCACGCCATGTCCGAATTCATAGAGCCCTCCAAGGTTGTTCTGAGCACCCGCGTGCCCCTGCGTAGCGGCTTGCTCATACCAGTGCCTCGCCGTCGAAAAATCCTGGGGGACGCCTTTCTCGAAGTCATATAGCACCCCAAGGTTGTATTGCGCTTCTGCGTCTCCTTGAGCAGCGGCTTTCTCGAACCACTCACGCGCCTTCGTGTAATCTCTCGGCACACCCCGCCCGTAGTCATATAGCAACCCGAGGTTGGTCTGCGCTTCCGCTACACCCTGGGTTGCCTGTGTGTGCAGGTCTGCTATCGAGGTGTCGCTTGGAGGAGAAGCCTGTGCCTGCCCAGAGGGGAGAACGAGTGTAGCCAGGAGAATTATGACGACTAGGGCGCGCATGGTGGCACAGTATGGTGGGGAACGCAGAGAGGGTCAAGGCGAAGGGTGAGCACTGCTGCACAGGCACTCAACAGGAAAACTGCGACGTTGCGGTAGAGTTCGTCTAAGTCGTGCCTTGCCCCACCAGTATAGTGCCCTGCTCGCGGCAGCAAGCTGTCCAAGTCAACGACTGAAAGTCTGTCAGTTTGCGAAAAGGAGAAATAGATTTAGAGTGATTGCTTGAGTGCAATTTCACATCTATTTAATATTATGCAGTAATAAATGCTTATTACTGAGCTACCGGCTCACGACTTATCTCATGGAATATCGAACTGCCAGCGTCCGCGTCGTTCAGGTAGCATGAGTGCCGCAGCCAGATGAGCGAGAAACTCTCGCCGTGGGATTTCCTCTGCGCCGAGCGCCATCACATGGGGTGAGGATTGCTGGCAGTCCATGAGGCAAAATCCCCAAGTCTGTAGTTGGCGCACGAGCGAGACCAAAGCGACTTTTGACGCATCGGATACACGGGTGAACATCGACTCTGCGAAGAAAGCGCCGCCCAGAGCCACGCCGTAGAGCCCGCCCACCAATTGCCCTTCCTGCCAGGTTTCAATTGAATGGGCATACCCGAGTTCATGCAAGCGGGTGTAGGCGTCGAGCATCTCTGCGGTGATCCAGGTACCGCCGTCTGGATACTGCGGTCTTGGTCCTGCGCAATGTTGCATCACGTCCCTAAAGCAGGTGTCGAGCGTGACTTTGAATATTCCTGGGCGAAGGCTTCGTTTCAGACTGCGCGAGATGTGAAGCTTGGGGGGAAAGAGGACGGTCCTGGGATCGGGGGACCACCACAGGATGGGCTGGTCTTCGTCGTACCAGGGAAAGATTCCGTGGCGGTAGGCTTCGAGCAACCGTTCTGGCCGTAGATCGCCCCCGACGGCGAGTAGTCCATCCGGAGTGGACAAATCAACGGGCGGGAAGCGCAGATCAGACGGGTTTGCGCTGAGCCTGAACAGGACGATTATCCCTTCTTTCCATCAGCCTGAGCCAAGATTGGTTGGAAGATGGGATCTGCGTCCAGCACTGCTTTCAAGGATTCTGCCCCGACGAAGAAGTTCCAGATATCCGGCGTTTGTCCGGGAATTTCAGTAAACCATCGTTTGGCTTCAGTGAGTCGCTCCAGGAGCGCCCGATTGTCCCGGTCCGGGGTGAACAGCAGACTGTAGGCTTTGGTGTATTCAGCCATGAATTTATCGAGCGGCAGATCGGCGAGCTTGAGTGCTTCGTCGGCATCCTGATAGGCGGTCCGAATATCCGAGTCGTCAAGGATGCGGTTCCATGCCACTTTGTTGATGCGGGACCAGGCCAGTTGGAGCAGGGCTTCGGCTCTGCCGGCTCTTTGGTCAGCCGGAATAGCCTTGACCAAGGAGTGATGGGTTTCGATCGAGGGTCCTTGATCGTTATTCCAGCGCAAGGCCACACCTAACCGAAATCGATTATCGAGTTGCTCTGGCCGTACAACGGCCAGTGTTTGCATGGCTGAGAGCATGCGGTACAGGTAGTCGGCGGTCGTCGGTTTGTCGAACCCGCCCATTTCCATCCCCAGTGACAGGTCCATGCGTGTCGATTGAGCATAGATGTTCCAGAAATGCTCGTTCACAACCAAGAACAGTGCCGGATCATTCACCATGAGCTTGTGGAATGGGTAGGCCTCGCGTAGGACCATGGCATAGAGATGTCGGCTCAGCACCGTGAGGGCCTCGGCCTGATGGGGGTCGACGATGAGTACGCGGTTCAGCATGGCCACGCGGTCACGCAGTTCGGGAAACGTGGCCGCGCGAGCGACCGCAGCGGTCAAGGCCCCCGGGCTATCCGTCGGCGCCCACCAGACGAGTGAGTTAGGCAGGGCGTGACTGGTTTCTGTGACAAAGGGAATCTGTTCCTGCTTGCCGCTTCCGAAGATGGCGCCGCTGGTGACGGGAAGGTTCACGACCGCCTGGTCGCCTGCGAAGCCGTGTTTTTTCAGCCCGGAGAGGACAACCCATTGAACGGTGATGTCTTTCAGTGCACGCCTGGTCCGCTTAATCGTTGTGGTCCACTTGACCGAACCGGCTGCATAGGTCACTGGAGCGGTCAGGGGATCCTGGTAGCTGATGGTCAATTTCACCAAGGTCGTCGGCACCGCGACGACAGGGCCATTCGGTCGAAGGCGGAATGAGGCTGAAGGAAGCCGTGCGCTGCCGGCAACATGAATATGGAATCCGGTTCCCGGTGGGCTGAGCCCCAGTGAATCAGTCACGAAGGCTGAGGCGGGATAGCGGCTGACGTCTTCGCTGAAAAAAACCAATTCGCCATTACTGGGCCACAAGACTTCCATGCCGACATCGGTCCTGACGACGGTAGGAGCATGGGCGTTCTGGAGGCGCTGCCGGCAGGAATCGTACACGGGGTCGGAGTCAGTCGGATAGCGCTTGATGCCATGGGGGGCCGCGGCCACAAGGGAATATTGGCAGGAGAAGTCAAGTTGGCCGACGGCCACCGTATTTCCTGCTCCCATCGCTTCGGCATAGCGACGAGCCGTCGATTCCGCAGTGGTGACGGCTGGCTTCGACTTCTTCGTCGCGGCAGCGGCAGCGGCTGATGCCGATGGGGCTTCGATCAGGGGTATCGCAGTCAGAAACAACAGGGTTCCGGCAAGCAATAGCATCCCGAACCCGCTACGCTGGAGGATCTGCAAGCGCATCATGTCGAACAGGCTCCTAAAATAAAGGACGAGAAGAAGACGGTACTGTACCACGCTGCTTTGAGGACCTGAAATAGGCTCGCAGGATGCTGAAAAAGGGGGGTGGGGTAGCTGGGACGATCCCCTTGCTCGCGCAACGCGCGGCCTCAGAAGGATGCGAGGGAGCAGGCAGACCGTTCTTCTTGCTCGCAGAACAGAGGAGGGGATGGAGCCTGATGATCTTCTGTGCTCGCGCAACGCGCGGCCTTGGAAGGCCCTCGTTGGATGCGCGCAGTAAAGAACAATCTGCCTACTCCCTCCGGGGAAGTTGGAGAGTTAGAAGGCCCTCGACTGGGCTAAAGCGCGTCTTGGCGCACTGAGGGTGGAATAGTGCGCGCAGTTGGGATCATCCCACCCACCCCTTATAAAGTGACGCTCGCTGCGGCCTTACTTGGGACAAGGCGCGTCTCTGAGCGAAGAGGCTGTCTTGGCAGCCTCAGGGCGGGTGGGTGAAGTAGTCGCCAGGGTTGGGCGGGTGAGAAATCTGGCCTTTTTGAACACCCTGCGAGGGGGTGCCCCTGCTATTCTAAACGTGCTGACAATAAAATTCCTGTATATCTAGAGAGTTTTTCCGCAGCCTGCTAGACGAGAGACGAACGACGCTTCACGAACGACGGACGCTGAGGACGCCCTGGATCTTATTTATTCGACCACCATCACGGCCTGCATGTTGTGGCCTGGCATGTCGCAGAGGTACGAGAAGGTTCCGGTACGTGCCGGCGTAAACTGAAATTCAATCAGGCCTTCAGGTGGGATGATCACTTTCTTGAGTCCATCCGGACCGAACTCCGGGGCTCCGTTGCCACTCAGGTTGAGGTCGTCGCTGAGAAAAAGCTCCTTGGCTGCGACGGTATGGAGCTCCGTATCGTGGTTACGAAACCGCAGCATGGTCTTACGACCATGATGCAGGTGAATCTGTTGGGGCATGAACATCCGCGAGCGGATCTCTACAGTGACCGACTCCATCTCGAATTCGGTTGGGGACGCAATGGTGGGAGTTGCCAGCACAAGCGCGAGGCCTATGACCCAGAGCGTTTCTTTCACCGTGCATTAGCCGCATCGAGGATCGCGCGGCGCATGTTTTTCCGGTCAACCGACGTTAACTGTGGGGCTGGCCGGTGTCGGCAGAGCGTGACGGTGTATTGGAGCGAGGCGATGAAGACTTCGCAATTCGGGCAGGCTCCCAGATGCTGTCGTATCTCCGTACACACGTCGGAAGGGAGTTCGTCATCGATATAAGCAGACAATTGCCGGAGAAGATTCACGCAATCGCCTTGACGATGGCTATGGCCGTGAGACGATGGCTTGGACGGTTTCCTTTGCGTCGTCGTTTTTTTCTTTGTCTTTGTCATGAGTGCGAGCCTTCATGCTTGTGGCCGTCGTGGTGGGTGATGCCGCGGGCGCTGAGCTCTCGCCGCACAAACAAACGTGCCCGGTGCAATCGAGACTTTATGGCGCGTTCGTTCAAACCCATGATGGTTCCCACTTCTTTGGCACTGAACTCTTCCATATCGTGGAGCACCAGGGCCATTCGATATTTTTGAGGTAGTTTCTCGATCGCCTGGTCGAGGGCCTGCCGGAGCTCCTTGTTCTGTAGGGCCTCTTCGGGGCTGAGTCCGTCGATCGGAATCTGAAGGCGAAACTCTCCCTCAGAGGTGGGGACGAACTCCTCGAGCGATAGCTCGTGTTCCGGCTGCCCTTTGCGCTTGCGACGCATCCGTATGCAGGCCCGCGAGGCGATGGTGTACAGCCAGGTGGAGACTCGCGCGTCGCCTCGAAAATCTTTGAGTCCTTGATAGGCATTCAGAAAGGTTTCTTGAACGAGATCCTTCGCCGATTCCGCGTCGCCGCACAGGCGGTAGGCGTATCGATACATCAAGTCCACATGGTCTCGATACAGCCTATCAAATCCCTCAGGCTCTTGCCTGGCTGGGCGTTGGGGAGGCGTTTTGGGGGCAATGGCGCGCATGGCTGCGGCGAAGTTTAGGGGCTTGGCTGGAGGCCTGTCAAGCAAACCTGGCAGGGAAACCGTAAAAAGTAAGATGTGAAAAGTGAAACGTGAAATGTAGGACAGCGAGTACTCTGCTTCCTCTCGGAACATCTCATTTTTTACGTTTTACCTTTCACGGATGACAAGTCTGTTCTTTTTGAGCGCCTTGCTCGAGCAGGGCCGCTATATGTATGCCGGTTGGTTAGGGGGCTGGTGACGCACTGCGTCGGGGGGCGGCTGTCTCAGTGTCGGAGGGAAGCGTGACGGTGACATGTCCACTGTCGATGTGCACCGTGATCGGTTGTCCTACTTTCACACGGGGGATGCCGATCTTCGAATTGAGCATGACCAGGCCGACAGGGGTCCGGACAAAAACGAAGTTTGATTTAAGCTTAGAAACGGTTCCTGAGAGGAGAAGTTGCACATCTGAGCCGGCCGGCGGGGCTTGGCTGATCTGCAGGTCGAATTGCAAGTCGTGCACTCCGCTGATGGTATTTGTCTCATCGACTTCCACTGTCAGCGGGTCTCCTTCGCGATAGCTGGTGAGGCGCTCTTCCAGTTTTCCGACATGGACCGCCTGGTCACCGTCGGGTCCCCACCAATGCAATGTTCCTGGCTCATCGGTTCCAGATGTCATGGGTCCGCTGAGGTAGCGATGGACCAACGCATTGTCCGCTCTCTTACGGATCTCGACGAAGACATGGCGTTCATGCACCCAAAACCGTATTTCCTGCGAGGCCTTGAGATCTTTCAGCGTGGTTTTTGAACTGAGACTCAGCAGTCCGATCGGGGTCTTGAGGAAGACGATCCCGGCCTTGGTTCGCCATACCGATCCTCGTAGCTTTATGAAAGGATCGATTGTGACGGGGGCAGGGAGAGCATCAGGGGTTGGATCAGGGGTTTCAGGGGTTGGAGGCGCGGGTATGTCACCCGCGACGGGGGGTGAATCAGGGGTCTCAGTGGTTGGAGGTGCGGGTATGTTTTCTGGTGCAGGCGGTTCGTCGGCACGGACTGGGCTGAGGAGGGCGACGATGACTACTCCGGCACAGAGAGTCTCGATCGTACGTCGGAGCCACCTGTGAAGAGCGGAACCTTGTATCCCACTGGCTCGAGGGTCGCCGAGAGCGGCAGAGGGATGAGTTTCTGTATGAGGACAACGCATCATCAGGGTGATGCGAATAGCATGATGTCCGCGGGGGAGTCAAGGTGCAGGCCGCCACAACAGCGGCTTGGAGGCCTGTCCTTATGAAGTTACGTCGCTGGAAGGAGTATGGACGTCGGTCGGCGGATGGGAAAGCCGTGCATTCGCAGCTGCGTACGGAGTGGAGAGCAGGGGGGTGAGGGTCAGAACGACACGGATCTCACTATTCGATGCGCTTGGAACTCCGAATCCTGTGAGGAGGAGGGATGGTGTGACCATATGACAGGTGCGGCGCATTTCGAATTGTGTCCAGTCCTGCGCTTCGATTCGACGTCGGAGTTGTGCCAGCACGTCGAGACAGAATTCCGTGATAATCGACGGCATGGATTCTGGCGCCATCTGCGGCCAGTGTTCATGGGATGGTCCGAACAGCGACATCAGCGCGCGGGCTGGTCCATTTATGTGCAGGATGCGAGCGGATGAGGAAAGCACGATCATGCCTGAGTCGGGGGAAGGGAGGAGAGGGGGCTGTCTCATCTCTGCTCCGGAAACCGCATTCTGAGAGAAGGTATCCCCGTTTTGCTGAGGCGATTGTGGCACGGATATCCTTTCCCGGAAATGGTCTTGGGACAATGCAAGAGTCGCACCGAAGTGAGTGCTATAGGAAGTGCGATTATCCCGCAGATACCGACTACAACGCGATGCCGTTGGCTAGATTGCGCACAAAGACGGTATGGTGGTGGCAGAAATTGAACCGGCTATTTCTTGCGAACGAGCATACGAATCGGGGTTCCCTCGAATCCATATTCCTCGCGGAGTTGGTTCTCGAGAAAGCGGAGGTAGGCGGGGGTGATATTGTCCGGATGACCGACGAATAAGGCAAAGACCGGCGGGTGTGTGGCGACTTGGGTCATGAAGGCAGATTTGGTGATCTTCGTCGGTTTGCCTTTCCGCACCGGCAGAGGGTGGGTGGCGAGGATCTCCTGGAGGAACTTGTTCAACGCTCCGGTCGGGATTCGTTTTGAAAACGCTGCAAATACCCGATCGATAGTAGGAAAGAGGTGGTTCAACGAGCCAGGGTTCGCCGCAGAGGCGAAGAGGACGGGGGCCCAAGTCAGGAAGGGAAAGCGTCGATGAAGCTCCTGCTCGACTTCCTGCCGGGCCTGGCTGTCGCCTTCTCGGAGGTCCCATTTATTCACCAGCAGGAAGCAGGCCCGTCCTTGCTTGATGATGATCCCGGCGATCTTCGTATCCTGCTCAGTCACGCCTTCCGTGGCATCGAGTAGCAAGATCCCGAGGTCGGATCGGCCGATGGCCAAGTGCGATCGGATCACGCTATAGCCTTCGATCCCCCGGTCGATCTTTCCGCGCCGCCGAATACCTGCCGTATCAGTGAAGAGATACCGCCGTCCTTGGTGAAGGGCGATTGAATCGATCGAGTCTCTGGTGGTTCCCGGCACATCGCTGACCACCACACGGTCTTCTCCGAGCACGGCGTTCACCAGCGTGGATTTGCCGACATTCGGCCGTCCCACAACGGCGATACGAGGCATCGTCGTCTGCTCAGGGCTCTCATCTGGGTCAGGGAGGAATGGATAGATGGCATCCAGGAGTTCAGAGACACCGATTCCATGCTCTGCGGAGATAGGGTATAGCGTATTGGTACCCAATTGATAGAAGTCTGCCACGAGCGTTTCGACTTTGGGCGTATCGATTTTGTTAATCACGACAAACAACGGCTTCGGCGTTCCGCGCAAGAGACGGACCACTTCCTGGTCCGGGGTCGTGAGTCCAGTCCGGCCATCCATCAGCAGGATCAACATGTCTGCTTCTGCAATGGCGAGTTCCGATTGACGCTTGATGAGGGCCAGCATGCCTTCCGAAGCAGACGGGTCCAGGCCTCCTGTGTCCACCAGTCGGAATGGCCGATTTCGATAGGTGCCGTCAGCATAGTTACGGTCTCGTGTGACGCCGGGAACATCATCGACGATGGCCGTTCGCTTACCGAGCATGCGATTAAAGAGTGTCGACTTGCCGACGTTGGGGCGACCGATAATGGCCACAGTGGGCGGGCGGGCCGTTGAGGCTGACGGCGCCGGTGCTGTCTGTATGGGGGTGTTCTTGATGCGTGGCATGGGAGATTATAGGTCGACCGTAACATAAGAATTTTAGCAAACACAACCAGCTCGTCTTCTCAGTCGAGCTCCGATATACTTTGCCAATGACGCAGCACACAGCCCTCAGCCCTCAGCACTCCATCAATTGGGACGAGATCGACGATGTCCTGCTCGATATGGACGGAACATTACTCGATCGCCACTTCGACAATTTCTTTTTCGAGGAGGAGTTACCACGGCGTTACGCTGCGCTTCACGGCGTACAGTTCGAAGAGTCGCGCGACACCCTCATGGCGATGTACCGCTCGGTTGAAGGTGAATTAGCCTGGACCGATCTGCATTATTGGACCAAGCGGGTGGGAATCGATGTGGTGGCATTGCATCGTGAGTTAGATCACATGATCGGGTTCCTACCGGGGGCGGAAGAATTCTTGCAATATCTTCGCCGGATTGGGAAGCGTGTGACGATTGTCACCAATGCACATGAGGCAGGTGTGTCGGTGAAGACCGCTAAGACCGGACTCGATCAGCATGTGGATCGAATCGTCAACGCGTTTGAAGTAGGGTTCCTCAAAATGCGACCGGAGTATTGGCCTCATTGTCAGCGATTACTGGGATTCGATCCGACACGATCTCTCTTTATGGATGATGATGAGGGCTGTCTGATCGCCGCACAACAATTCGGCGTCGCCCACCTCATTCATAGCGCCAAGTCGAGCTCTCAGCTGCCTCCTGCTCCGCTCGCTCAGTTTGTCTCGGTCACCGGTTTTTCTCCACTGCTCAACGGACGGACTGTGATCTAGTCCAGTCGGGTTGCTTGTCCCTTGTACATCGCGCCGGCGAGTCTGGGCAAGCGTTGCATGTGGAACCGATCGAGCGTCATGATCTTCAAGCCGGCCTGGATGATGAGTTGATCGATTCGTCGGTTCAGGTTGCAGCCACAGCCGATGATGTGTTGAATGGGGTTCAGCCGGTCTTGCCAGGCTGCGACGCTCTCGTCCTCGCTCCGGCCATGCTCCAGAAACAAAAACATTCCATCAGGCTTGAGGACTCGTCCGACTTCTCGGAGTGCCTTGACCGCATCGGGAATCGTGCAGAGAGTCCAGGTGCTCACGGCAAAATCGAAAGATCGGTCGTCATAGGGCAACGACTCGGCTGTGACATGTTGGATGCGAATGGGAAAGGACTGACTGGTGGTGCGCTCCGTGACGATCTTGGGAAGAGGATTAGCTGGATCGACGGCATGGAGCTGGGTGACGGTCTTGGGGTAGTGCGGCAGGTTCAGTCCGGTTCCAATCCCCAGTTCCAGCACCTCACCGTGGACCTGAGCGAGTAATTCCATGCGCAAGCGACGGAATTCTTTTCCCGCCATAACCCAGTTCATCAGGCGGGGAAAGATATGATAACGATAGAGTCCCATTGCCGCGCATAGTATAGCAAAGGCCTCGTAGGGCAGGGCCGTGGAATCTTGTGACCCCGAGGGGGCTATGCTAGAGTCCGTTCTCTTTTTTGAGGCGTGCGCGTTTCATTGCCAACATGAGCAAGACCTACGATCATCAGGCCCTTGAAGTGAAGTGGCAGGCTTATTGGGAGCAACACCGGACCTTTCGCGTGGCTGACGACCGGGCTAAGCCGAAGTTCTACTGCCTCGACATGTTTCCCTATCCATCAGGCTCGGGCCTTCACGTCGGCCATCTTGAAGGCTATACGGCGACGGATATCGTCTCCCGCTACAAACGTATGAGGGGCTTTAACGTGCTGCACCCGATGGGGTGGGACGCATTCGGGCTTCCTGCCGAACAGTATGCGGTGAAGACCGGAATCCATCCGGTCATCACGACAGCTGAGAACATCGCGACGTTCAAGCGTCAGATGAAACGCGTCGGTCTGTCCTACGACTGGGAACGTGAAATCAGCACGATCGATCCCGCATATTATCGTTGGACACAGTGGATCTTTTTGAAACTGTTCGAACGAGGGCTGGCCTATGTGGCGGAAGTGCCGGTGAACTGGTGCCCTGCTCTGGGGACGGTGCTCGCGAATGAAGAAATTATCGACGGGAAGAGTGAAGTCGGCGGGTTCGATGTGGTGCGCAAACCGATGCGCCAATGGGTGTTGAAGATCACAGCCTATGCCGATCGGTTGCTCGAAGACTTGAAGCTGGTCGAATGGCCGGCCAGCACGTTGGAGATGCAGAAAAATTGGATCGGCCGATCGATCGGCGCGGAAGTCGAGTTCGATCTGGCCGGCGTCCCGGGCACGGTTCGGATCTTTACGACAAGGCCCGATACCTTGTTTGGTGCGACCTATATGGTGTTGGCTCCGGAGCATCCGTTAGTCGCGGTCGTCACGACCACCGACCGCCGCAATGAGATCACCGCCTATCGCGAGGCAGCGGCGAGAAAAAGCGACCTCCAACGGCAGGAGCTTGAAAAAGAAAAGACCGGAGTCTTCACCGGCGGCTATGCGGTGAATCCGGTGAATAAGGAACCACTGCCCATTTGGATTGCCGATTACGTGTTGATGGGTTATGGGACCGGGGCCATCATGGCTGTGCCTGCGCACGACGAGCGCGACTGGGCCTTTGCGAAGACCTATGGTTTACCGATCCGCGAAGTGATCGCAGGTGGCCAGGTTGAGCAAGAGGCTTTCGTTGCGACCGATAAGGGGACGGTAATCAATTCCACGACGCCGGATAGAAGCTTTTCTATTGATGGGCTGACACCGGAGGATGCGATTCCGAAGGTCACGGCCTGGTTAGAATCGCAGGGCAAGGGCCGCAAGGCCGTGAACTACAAGTTGCGGGATTGGCTCTTTGCCCGCCAGCGGTATTGGGGCGAGCCCTTTCCCATTGTGTGGGTGGATGGTCAGGCCCTTCCGCTTCCTGAAGAGCAGTTACCGATATTGTTGCCGGAGACGAACAACTTCAAACCGTCCGGGACCGGCGAAAGCCCGCTCGCAAATCTCACTGAATGGCTGACGACCACCGACCCGATCAGCGGGGCAGCGGCGCGCCGCGAAACCAACACGATGCCTCAGTGGGCCGGCTCCTGTTGGTATTATCTGCGATTTATCGATCCGAAGAATCAGGGCCAGCTCGTCGATCCGGCAAAAGAGAGTTACTGGATGCCGGTGGATCTCTACATTGGTGGCAGCGAGCATGCCGTGTTGCATTTGCTCTATGCGCGATTTTGGCACAAGGTGTTGTTCGATATCGGGGTAGTGAGCACGCCGGAGCCATTCAAAAAGCTGGTGCATCAGGGGATGGTTCTGGGGGAAGACAACCAGAAGATGTCGAAATCCCGAGGCAACGTCGTCAATCCCGACGAGATCATGGACCAGTTCGGGGCCGATGCGGTGCGGCTCTACGAAATGTTCATGGGTCCGCTGGAGGCTGTGAAGCCTTGGAGTACGAGGGGTGTGGAAGGGGTCACGCGGTTTCTCGAACGGGCATGGCGGCTCATGGTGAATGAAGAGGGCCGATTGTCGAGTGCTGTGATGGACATAGTGCCTACGCTCGAACACCGACGTGTGCTCCACCAGACGATCAAGAAAGTGACTGAGGATATTGAAGGTTTGCGGTTCAATACGGCGATCTCCCAGATGATGGTGTTTACGAACGAGATGACGAAAGCCGAGCAGCGCTCACGGGCCTTGCTTGAGCCTTTTGTTCTTCTTCTGGCGCCCTTTGCGCCGCATCTCTGTGAGCAGCTGTGGGAGGTGCTGGGTCATCGACCGAGCGTCTCTCAGCAGTGTTGGCCGATCTTCGATCCGGCCATGATCGTCAGCGATCGGTTGACCATTCCGATCCAGGTGAATGGAAAGTTGCGTGCCAAGCTCGACGTGGGCGCCGACGCCGCTCATGAACAGGTCGAACGACTGGCTCGTGTGCAGATTGCGGAATGGCTGCAGGGTAACGAACCCAAAAAAGTGATCTACGTGGAGAAAAAGCTCATAAACTTTGTGGTGTAGCCGATGCGGCAGGTAAGAAGTGTACAGTTAAAAGGTAAAAATGGATGCGCAGGAACTTTTTACTTGTGCCTTTGTGCTGTGTACTTGGTGCTGAGCCTGTCGCTCAGCGCGTGCGGTTATCAATTTCGTGTGGAGGGGGCTGGGCCCACGATTGGGGGAGCGGCCACGGTATCCTCGCCCACGTCACCGCCACTACGGCTGGTCGTCCAGACGTTGGAAAACCGAACGTTTGAGCCGAATTTAGAAACCCGCTATACGAATTATCTGCGGCATGAATTTTCCTCGGGCAGTGGGGCTCAGATCGTTCCGGATTCTGAGGCGGCGGATCTGGTGCTGTCCGGGCAAATCCTCTCGGTTCTTCTTCCGACACTCAGTTTCAGCCAGACCACCACGCTCGAAAGCCGTGCAGAGGTGATCGTGATCGTGAAGGTGGAGGAGACCAGGACGCAACGTGTCGTGTGGACCCAAGTGGCGAAGGGCTCTTCGGAGTTCTACGTGACGCCGGACTTGCAATTTAACCGCGTCCTGCAGAACCGGGCCTTGGAACAGGCCGGTCGTTTCGTTGCCGAGGACTTGGCCTCCCGTTTTTTGCTCCAGTTGGAATCGGGAGAGCTGACAAAGCCGCCTGCACGTCAGGCGTCGGACGACGTCGACCGCGCTATTAAATAAGAATAAATCAGATATCTCCTATGGCTTCCGCTATCTCTCATGCTCAACTCAATGCGCAGCTTGCGCAAGGCATGGTTGCTCCGCTCTATGCGGTGGTCGGCGAGGATGATTTGCTGCGCGATATGGCCCTCGGTGCGTTGAAGGCTGCCTTGTTGGGGGAAGGCGAAAGCGATTTCAATTGCGATCTGTTCTATGGTGACGACGTGAGCGGGGCTGAGATTGTCACCTGTGCCTCGGAGGTCGCCGTGTTTGCGCCTCGGCGAATGGTGGTGGTGAAAGCGGCCGATAAACTTCCGGCCCGAGAATGCGATGCGATCCTTCCCTATCTGAAGGAGCCGAACGACTCCACGGCTGTGATCTTCGTCGCATCGAAACTCGATGGGCGACTCAAGTTTACCCAGGCCCTCACGAAGGCTGCGGTGACGGTCGATTGCTCTCCTCTGAGAGAGGCGCAGTGGCTTCCTTGGCTCAAACAGGATGCTGAACGGGTTGGGATCCGCCTCAACGACGATGCGATTGACTTGCTTAAAGAGGCTTGTGGTGGATCGCTCTATTCAGTTCGGCGTGAGCTAGAAAAACTTGCCGCCTACGTCTCGCCCGGTCAGGTGGTTACTGCGGCCGATGCAGCGACATTGCGGGGGATAGAACCAGGTGCGTCAGTGTTTGATTTGACGTTGGCGATCGGTACAAAAAGCCGAGGGCGGGCACTGGCAATCTTGGCCAGAAATCTTGAAGCGGGGGAGGCTCCATTGAGAATCCTTGGTTCACTGGCCTGGCAATATCGTAGACTGTGGAAGGTCAAGGAAGTCGTACGGCAAGGAGGGCGTGAGGGAGAGGCCGCTCGGACGTTGCGCATGGATCCCCACAAAGTGGGAGCGTTTCTCGA
>JACMLT010000090.1 GCA_014379455.1 Nitrospiraceae bacterium | reverse complement strand
GAAACGCATCGGAAACCTGTGACCCTTCTGGGAAGTGTCTGCGGAAAAACCATTATAGCATAGAGCATGTGTGGACTGACTGGAGACGGAGATGAAGTCCTCAATAGAAATGTTGGAACGGGTGATTTCGTTCTCTTGGACTCAGGTTTACGAAGGAGCAATCGATAGGGGAGAGGAGGCAAAGAAAAAGGCATTGCCTGTAACAGGCAATGCCTTTTGGAGATTCAGGTATAGAAAGAGGACTAGCTATTGGTCCGGGACCATTTCCGGTACTGGAACAGACCTAATCCAAGGATTCCCGCCCCAAGCATCAGAATGGTAGCAGGCTCCGGGACATTATTAGTTGCTCGGATATAGCCGCTGCCATAGGTGACGCCACTGGCCACTCTTACCGCCTTTATATCCAGATCGTAAGTGCCTGGACCGAGATAGAGGCTGCCTTTGCTGAGAAACGGGTTGTTCCACGCCTCGTTGAACGTAGTCGCGCCGGTCTGAAGTCCATCGAGGGCGTAGATGATAGGGGAGGTTGTCATCATATATGTATTGTTCACATATAACTGATAACGATCCCCGATCAACAATCGATCGGTGAGATCGATCTTGACCGACGATGTTGTCGTGAACTGGTAGCCATCCGATGGGATATCGATCCAGCCTGTCCCGCCCGTAAACTGGAATAGTTGAGGGCTGCTGCCGACTGTTAGTGGGATGGCCCAGGATTGGGTCACAGAGAAGAGCAGAAAGCCAGCTGTCAGTAACGTCTTCAAGTGCTTCATGAAAATCCTTTCGACGAGCATAGATCCAGAGGCCTCGGTAGATATCCTAATTCTCAATTAGTTATGTTGATAAGCAAAAAAAATGCCAACAGGCATACAGTAAATAAATCAATAACTTGAGAATATTTCGAGGGTGGCGGTCTTAAAATTTTTTACACAAAAACCGATATGGAATGAAGGGTAAATAGAAATATTTCTTATAAATCAATGTGAAAGCAGTTTCGATCACATTGTAAAGTTTTCTGACAGTGTAAGTCTTTGTTACAGCATGGGACGCAGGGATGGTGTGTGACTTGTTGGGGAGGGCAAAGGTCTAAAAAAGCCGTTGCTTGATGCGTGCGATAGAGGCTTGTACATGTTCGACTGACAGGGACACAGTTGAGTGGGGTACCTGCCATACTGGCTCGAGGGGGGCCGGATCGCCGGCCAGACGGGGAATCACATGCCAGTGTATGTGGGGGAGTTGGTTGCCAAGGAGTTCGTAGTTGATCTTCCTGGCTTCATAGACCTGTGAGAGAATTGTCGCAACGAGATTGACCTCTTCCATCAGCTGAATCCGTTCTGTTGGAGCCAGATGAAATAGCTCTGTTGCGTGGTGTTTGAGCACGACAACCGTCCAGCCGGGAAAGAATTGATCCTCGTGTAAATAGGCGTTGGAAAGGCCCAGATCTGCAATGAAATGGTTTTCTCTCGGCCAGTTACCTAGGCAGGCCTTGCACGAGGGGTCGTTCATGGCTGGTTGGCTTTTCGCCACTCTTCTTCTGTCATCACGCCCTTCTTGATCAACAACTGAATCAGTTTATCGACGGAGTTGCGACTGGGCGAAGTCGGAGTGGTTCCCGGCTGAACCGGGGCTACTGCTTGGGTTTGTTTCGGCTCAGGCGGCGGACGTTTTTGCCCCAACACTTTGAAGGAAGGGGTAAAGACTGAAACATAGTCCTTGTTCCTGAGACGCACTGTGACAGGGAGGCTGTCGGTCAGTGGGCCTAGGTCGGGGGCTGGGCCAGCGGGAACGCGGAAAAATGGTTTGCCATCGTCGGTTTCGCCGTCTTGCCCCAAAATATCGAACCGCCCGAGGAAGGATTCCCCTGTTAACCCTTCTCGGTCTTGACCGGCGAGGTTGGTAATTTTATCGAGAACGATCACCAGCGAGTCGGCGATCAGCAAATCAGAGGAGTGGTTTCTGACACTGACGTCATAACGGTATTCGCTCGTGAAGTTGTCGCGTCCTTTGAGCGTGACCACGACTGAGGCATTGCCGGTGAGGTCGGTGAGTTGATCCAGCGAGGGTGCTGCGAATCCTGTAATCGAGGTCAGCACGGTACAGGTGCAGAGGATTACGCTCAGGATGATCTTGCATAGGTGTAGTTTGGTCATCGTTCAGCCTGATTTATCCGGAACAATCTCCGTCGGACGTTCCGCTCGATCATAGCAGAGATCAGGACTTTCATCGAGGGTTGGTGGACGGGCTCGCCTTGACACCTCGTTTCGTCGAACGATATTCTCCTCACGGTCGTTTCTGTGATCCATGCACTGCGACACCCCAACTCATGAAACGAATTGTCCACGTACATGCCCCGCTTCTGGTTTCCCGTACACTTCTGCCACGGTTGATGCGTCTTTACGATTACCCCCATCCGGCTCACCCTGGCCGGGTCATTCACGGATATGATCGACCGCATGCGGTGCGGACTGCGCGCATGTGCGCAGCGGTGGCCACGGCATTGGGCCATGGAGCTGAGCGGGTCCACCAGTATCAGATCGCCTGTTTGTTGCATGATTTGGGCCGTGCGGGGCTCGATCGCCGACTCTTCGGAAAAATTTGGTCTTGGGCCAAGGCGCGCGGCATTCCGACCCGACCGCGTGAATGGAGAGCCATACATCCAGAGACGATTTATGGACGAGAAACAGAAGCCTTTCTCCGACAATACCGCAACGAGTTAGAAGCTGACGGCATTGCGATGACTCCTTGGGCCAAAGAGCAGATCGAGATGCGGTTGGGTTATTCGCGACGGCTTGCCCGTCGGCTGCGCACGGTTCGACCAGCTATCGGAAAGATGGGGGTGACGTGGGCCCCTTGGATGCAGCACGTCATGCTCTATTATTATTATCCAGAGAAGCTGGCGTCGGCCACACCCTGGGTCAAACAGTTGGCAGAAATTCTTGTCGCCTGTGAGCAGTTTGAAGCCTACAGCAATCAGCGTCGTGGGCGGGACTACTATGTGCGGAAGAAAGAAACGTTGATCGATGCCTTTGCCTACTTGGAAGAGCTACAGCAGGAAGGGGTGTTGAGTGACGTGGTCATGGGGATGTTGCGTCGGTTGACGGCGCAAGGCGAGTTCGATGCGATTCTCGAGGAGGCTCGCGGCTGTGCCTTTTCACAGGGAGAGCGACAAGCGCTCCGAGCAATGGAGTCATAAGTATGGCGGTCAAAACGGTGTCGTTGCGTCTCTGCATGCAGGGGAACACACAGATCGAAAATCTCACGAAGTCTGTCACCGATGCCTTGGCTGGCACCAAGCTGTTGGCTGGGATTGTCACGATATTCGTGAAGCACACCACTGCGTCGGTGATGATCATCGAAGATGAACCGGGCATCAGGGCCGACACCAAAGCCTTCTGGGATCGGGCCGTGCCTGCCGATCCTGCCTGGCAGCACAATACGAGGAATGCCGGCGAGGACAACGGCCACAGTCACCTGCGAGGTCAGTTGCAGGGACCATCGGTCACTATTCCCTTCCTGGACGGAGTGCTGCTACTGGGGGCGTGGCAACAGGTCGTCCTTGTTGATTTCGATACTCGATCCAGAACCAGAGAAATCATTTTCCAAATTATGGGGGAATGATTACGATGAAGGCGCTGGTCGTTTCGATGGGACTGTTGTTCGTCGGTCTTTGGCCTTCTTTGTTGACCGCGGAGTGGGGCAAGCCGCTGGGTGGGGCCTATGATGGTCCTGAAGGGAAGCCGAGAGTGGTCACGCCTTCGCCAGCCGAGTTGGGTTCGGATGAGCGGGCCACAATGGCTGTGTTCGAGCGGGCGACGAAATCTGTGGTCTTCATCGCGAATACGGCGATTCAACGAGACCCCTGGTCATTCAATCTCTTTGAAGCCCCTCAAGGGTCCGGATCGGGATTCGTTTGGAACAAGCAGGGGCATATCGTCACCAATTTTCATGTCGTTTACGGAGCTAATTCGATCACAGTCACATTGGCCGATCGGCGAGAACATAAGGCCACCCTCATCGGAGCCGACCCCGACCACGATGTGGCGGTGCTGCAGATTCGGGCGCCTGAAGACACGCTCTCGCCTCTCACGGTCGGGACGTCGAACGACCTGCGCGTCGGACAAAAAGTCTTGGCGATCGGGAATCCGTTCGGCCTCGACCATACGCTGACGACCGGCGTGGTGAGCGCTTTGGGGAGGACAATCAAATCTCTATCGGATCGGACGATTGAAGGGGTCATTCAAACCGATGCGGCCATCAATCCGGGAAATTCCGGCGGGCCGTTGCTCGATAGCGCCGGTCGATTGATCGGTGTGAATACACAGATTATCAGCCCTAGCGGGGCGTTTGCGGGAATCGGCTTTGCCGTGCCGGTCGATACTGTCAACCGGATTGTCCCGGAGCTCATCAAGCACGGCAAGCTTATCCGACCGGGGATCGGGGTCTCACTCGTTCCCGATGCGATGGCCAAGCGTTGGGGGGTCAAGGGGGTGATTATCGGTAAGGTGTCACGTGGCAGTGGGGCGGAGCAGGCCGGGTTGAAAGGCGCACGTGAGACTGTGACCGGCCGGGTAGAGTTGGGCGATATCATCACAGCCGTCAATGGTAAACCAGTCGGGACTCTGGATGAACTGATGGATGTGATGGAGCAGCATAAAGTCAATGATCGGGTCACGGTCGAAATCCTACGAGGAACCCGCCACGAACGTGTTCCCGTCACCCTTCAAGCCGTCAATTGAACGGTTAGCCGGTATTATTTATGAAGGTTCGTTTCGAAAGCGTGCAGACGTGGAGCGAGACGGCCCGTCACCGCCACGTATCCGCGCTTACAGCAGAAGCGTCATGAGTAATGCGGGTTTGGATAAGCGGCAATCCATGAGGCCGCTATGGTAGGATCACCCATCTGTTCAGCATGGAGGACCACCGATGAGTGATCGCCGATCCGCTCAGCCACAGGATCCAGCACCCGACGGCAAGACGGAGAATGCTGCAAATCAATCGATACACATGGAATCTGATCCGCTTGAGCTTATAGAGCAATGTCTCGCCTCTTTCCCCGACAGTGACCCCCGACAGAAGATTCTCTACAAGCTGCGCCATGTCGTCACTCTTGGGCAAGCCGCGCAGAAGCAGCGTGAGGTTGAATTTAAGAAAGTGGCCGACGTGATCGCCAAGCTCACAGCGCCGGCTAATCGGGTTGGCACGCTACTTGAGGTGCCGGGTGAAGGCCTTGCACGGATCCTGGTGGGGGGCGCCGAGTACTATGCCTCGGTCGACCCGCGGGTGCCGACCGCCGAGCTCAAGATCGGCGCTCAGATTTTGGTCAATGAAGCCTACGCGGTGATTAAGATGTTGGGCTATGACCGTAATGGGCCTGTGCTGAAAGTGGCGGAGGCCTTGGCAGATGGGCGACTTCGGTTCGAGCAGGAGATGGGGCGACAGGTCTTGATCCTCCAACGGTCGAGCGATCTTATAAGCGTAGATCTAAAGGCCGGTGATGAGGTGCGAATCGATCCCAGCCTTCATGTGGCGATCGAGAAATTGGAAGACCGGAAAGCCAAGTCCCACTTGCTCGACGAGGTCCCCACGGTCACATGGGAGCAGATCGGCGGGCAAACAGAGGCGATCGCGGCCATTCAGAAGGCGATTGAGTATCCCTTGCTCCATGCGGACACGTTTCAGCGTTTCAAGTTCACTCAGCCCAAGGGCTTCCTACTCTACGGCCCTCCAGGCTGTGGAAAGACGCTGATCGGGCAAGCGGCAGCCGCCAGTCTCTCAAAGCTGGTGGGGGAGTCAGACCAAGGCGCGGCAGGTGCGAAGGGGGACAAGCTGCCGGTAACTCGCGGGGCTTTTCTCCACATCAAGGGGCCCGAGATTCTGAATATGTGGTTGGGAGAGTCGGAGCGGATGGTCCGGGATCTCTTTGCCCAGGCCCGCGCTCGTCGGAGCGAGGGGGCGTTGCCCTTCATATTCATTGACGAAGCGGAATCGATTCTCGGCACAAGACGGGCGTCTCGTTCATTCAATATCTCCAGCACCTTGGTGCCGATGTTCTGTTCCGAGATGGACGGGATCGAGTCGTTGCACGATGTGGTGATCATTCTGGCTTCGAATCGGCCTGATCTGATCGACCCGGCCGTACTGCGGCCAGGGCGTATCGATCGCAAGATCAAAGTGAGCCGTCCGAATCGTGACTCGGCGGCAGCGATTCTGAACGTGTATTTGACAGATGACTTGCCTCTGGACCGGCAATGGATTGACCAGCACGGCGGAGATCGGAAGAAGGCCTGTGCCGACCTCATTGAGCATGCGCTTTCCGCGATCTTTTCGCGCAACGATGAGAATCGACTCCTGTCGATTCGGCTCCGAAGCGGACAGAATAAGGTCCTCTATCGAGGCGATCTGATCAGCGGTGCGATCTTGGCTTCGATCGTTCAACGGGCGAAGGAACAGGCGATTGATCGCATGATTGCGTCCGGTGGGGCTGACCAAGGAGGCATGACCTTGGACGATCTGGTGAACTCCGTTCACGCAGAGTTCCGAGAGGGAGAGATGTTGCCGCCCGATGATGCGGCGGAAGAATGGCTCAAGCTCCTCGATCACCATCCGGAACAGGTGGTGGGAGTCTCGTCGTTTCGGCGGGGGCGGCAGTCCGAAGAGAGACTGATTAACCAAATTATCTGAAGACGTGAAACGTGAGACGTAAAACGTGAAAGGTGTAGCACTCGTGTTTCAGCCTGGAACGGCTTCTGTCGTTTCACGTTTCACGTTTCACGTCTAACGAATTATGCGGCTGTTTGGCATCGAAACAGAGTATGGGATTACGAGGGAAGACCAGGACGCGGTCGATCCGGTCGTGGAGTCGATGGAGCTGGTGCGAGCCCATCTGACGGCCTCCTTCGAGCGGCGCTGGGACTATGGCGGTGAAGATCCGCACGAGGATGCGCGGGGGTTTCGGGTCGCCGGTCTGCAGCAAGATAAAGAAGAAGACGAGTTCGCCAAGGTCGATGCCCATCGGCCGTTTTCGTTTCATGAGATGAAGAGCGATCTGGTTCTCCCAAACGGCGCACGTTTCTATAACGATCATACGCACCCTGAATATTCCACGCCTGAATGCCGAACGCTGAAAGACCTTCTTGCCCACGACCGTGCTGGGGAGCGTATCGCCCAGCGGGCGGCGGAACGTCGCAACCATGCGCTCGGCGGGCCCCATGTGCAACTCTATAAGAACAACACGGACTTTCACGGACACAGTTACGGCTGTCACGATAACTACCTCGTCTCTCGCTCGATTCCCTTCCCGTCGCTGACCGCAGGGTTACTGCCGTTCCTTGTCAGCCGGCAGATCATTGCTGGAGCCGGGAAAGTTGGGGTGGAAGGTCAAGAAAGCGGGTTCGTTCCTGGCCACTATCAGCTGTCTCAACGAGCAGACTTCATGGAGACGGATCTGAGCGTCGACACGATGCATAACCGGCCTATTCTGAATACGAGGGACGAGCCGCACGCGGTTCGGGAGAAATATCGACGGCTCCATCTCATCATCGGCGATGCCAATATGTGTGAGTACAGCACAGCGTTGAAAGTCGGGACGACGCAATTGGCGCTGGAGTTGATTGCACGCGACGCTGCCCCAGCTCTTGAATTGGAACATCCCGTCACTGCGGTGAAGCAGCTGTCTCGCGATCAGAATCTGAAGGCGACGGTTCGTCAGAAGAACGGCAGCACCATCACGGGCCTCGACATTCAAGAGCAGTACTACCTCGCGGCCGAGAAGCATTTAGCCGGTGCTGACGCAGAGACCGATTGGATTCTTCACGAATGGGCCGTCACGCTACGGTTACTCACCGGTGATCGACGAAAACTGGTCGGGCGGCTTGATTGGGTTACCAAGCTCTGGCTGTTGGAAACCTTTATGCAGGAAGAGCGGATTGGATGGGACGATCCCTGGCTGGCGAGTTTGGATTTGGAGTACCACAATGTGAATCCGGATCGCGGGCTCTTCCTGGGGCTCGAGGCCGAGGGGAAGGCCTGGCGGATGACGTCGGAGCAGGATGTCGAATCGGCATTGGTGGTTGGCCCGGCCGATACCAGAGCGGGGATTCGTGGCCTCTGTATCAGACGGTTTCCGGATCAGATCAAGTCGATGCAATGGGAACGTATTCAGTTCAGCGGTGGGCTGTTCCCGCGAACATTAGAGATGGGCGATCTCTTCGAGCCAGAGGCGGTGCAAGCCTGTGCGCAGATATTCGAGAGCGCGGCATCCCCGACGGATGCGCTGAACGCATGGAACAGAGGAAAGGAGTCCCGATCATGAACTACATCTCAACGCCGGAACGTCGTGAAGGGCCCGGCAATCCGATGCCGAAGGCCCCGAGTCCGTCCGATGAGGGCGGTGGGCCGAAACGGCCGGAGACCGGGTCGCCCGATAAAGATAATTTGCTCAAGCGCATGCGCAAGGTCGATCCGAAACAGGCTGAGCGGTATCGGCAACGGACAGGGGAGTAAGCGTGAAAGGTAAAAGGTGAAACGTGAGAGGTAAAGACGACGAATATTCATACGCTTGGGTTCGAACACCTTTCACGTTTTACGTCTCACGTCTAACGAGGTAAAAATGGGGATGCAAGGAGATTTTTTTCAGCTATTGAAGGAACAGGGCTATACACTCGGCGGCTCGACAGTGGTGGGGACTGGCCATGCACTCACGAATGCCACCACGATTCTGGCCTTCAAGTATCGCGATGGTGTGCTAGTGGCCGGTGATAGGCGCGCGACTGCCGGTAATATGGTGATGTACGATCGCACGGACAAGGTGTTGGAGATCGATCGGTACAGCGTGATGGCAATTGCCGGGGTCCCGGCGACCGCCTATGAAATGGTGCGGGTCCTGGAGCACTCCTTCAAATATTATCGAAGAACGCAGCTGCAGGAATTGAGTTTCGACGGTAAATTACGCGCCGTCTCCAAGCTTTTGAAGGACAATGTACCTGCAGCGTTGGCCGGGACGGGCGCGGTGGTTCCGGTGTTTGCCGGCTACGATATGGAGCAGGGCTCGGCCAAGATCTATTTCTACGATATCCTCGGGGCGGAGTTCGAAGGTGTTGAGTATGCCGTATCCGGGTCCGGGTCCCCCACGATCCGAGGGATTTTGCACTATCTGAATACGTGGGGTGAACAGCCCTTGAGTGCGCTGCCTGGAGAACAGGCTATGGTGCAGGCCTTACGATTGCTCACGAGCGCGGCAGAGTTCGACTCGGCGACTGGTGGTGTCAACCGAGAGGCGAGTCTCTACCCCGTGATCAAGTTGGTGACCGGGTTGGGTGTGCAGACAGTGCCGGATGCGACATTGAAACCCCTCTACGAATCACAGGTGGTGCGTTATGTATGAAGAGCCCTATCGCTGGGTGGAAGCAGTCGGCAATCGGCGACAGTATCTCGACGAACAGTTCAAACAGGGGAGCCCGGTTGTCGCGCTGACCTATGATGGAGGCATTCTCTTGACGACGGTGAGCAAGGGGACACCGAAGCTCTATGAGATCTACGACCGGCTTGCGTTGGGCGGGATGGGGCATCCCACGGATTTGGAAAAGCTTCGCTTTAGTTTGCTCGAAATGGCGCATGTCGAAGGCTTCAACCGCTCGCCGTCCGATGTGACGGGGTCACGACTGGTGAAGTACGGCATTGCCCCGGTGATTAAGCAGGCTTTCGAGGAAGTGTATAAGGCGCCGTTTATCGTGCGCATTCTGGTGGCCGAGTTGGGGCAGAAAATGGAGAAAGATGCCCTGTTGACGATCAATTACGATGGCACGTTTGAGGAAACGACGGGTCGTGCGGTCCTGGCTGCCACCCCGGCTGTTCAGACGAAGATGATGTCGTATCTCAAGGAGCAGACGCCGGCTACGTTGTCATTGGAGCAGGCGCTGGATCTGGCGTTACGAACCTGGGCGATCGGCTCGTTAGCGCATCAACAGGAAGAGATAGACCAACAGAGTGAGGCTAAGTCACCGACAAGTGGGGCAGCCTTGCCGGCCGTCGCAATCCCAAGCAGTGACACCTTGATCGCACATGTACGGGGCATTGCCGGTGAACGGACGATCGAATGCGCGGTACTCGATCGTCAGGCTCCCGGCACTTCCAAGTATCGGTCGCTTACGCCGACAGATCTT
The DNA here is from genome assembly GCA_014379455.1 of Nitrospiraceae bacterium. GTDB lineage: Bacteria > Nitrospirota > Nitrospiria > Nitrospirales > Nitrospiraceae > Palsa-1315. Next base: position 2,918 of record JACMLT010000090.1, on the reverse strand, counting down.
TCTCGTCTCCTGCCGAAGGCATTTCAATCCGCCGTGGCGAACTGAGATGTTGAACCGTATTTTCGGACTTGAAACCGAATACGGACTCTTGGTGAATCAAGACCAGCCTGACCATTCCCCCACCTGGTTTGCCCACAAGATTCGCGACCATCTCTTTCACGTTCAACGGCGCGGCGTGCTTGATCTGCACCACCGAGGACACGATGAACCGCCGGGTAACGGAGGATTTCTCACCAACGCCGGGCGCATGTATCTCGACATGGGACATCTGGAGTGGGCTTCACCGGAGTGTGAATCGCTTAGTGATGTGGTGGCCGCCGATCGCGCCGGAGATCAGTTGCTGCAGGATGCGGTTCAGGACCTGGGTCTGGCCGACACGGTTTCGTTGATCAAGAACAATGTGGATCATGAAACCGATGCGACCTTTGGATCGCACGAGAACTATCTCGTGTCGCGACGATTCCCCTTTACGCGGCGCGGCCTCGGGCCCTTTGTGACCTTCCTGGTCACCCGACAGATCTTTACGGGAGCCGGACGTGTCGGTGGGGCGGGGCCCCAGGATGCCTGGATTCAGATGGACCGACTCATCGTGCCGCGAGGAGCGTCCCATCGCCACGCGCAGCAGTCTGTTCTTCCGTTTCAGCTTTCTCAGCGCGCCGATTACATCGTGAATGATTTCTTCGAATGGGTGCAGCAGAATCGCGCCATCGTGAATACGAGGGATGAACCGCTGGCCGACCCGAATCAATATCGCCGCATTCACTTGCTATTGGGTGACTCAAATATGGCCGAGGTGGCGACGGCCTTGAAATTGGGTACGACAGGACTGGTCCTTCAACTCATCGAAGAGGGCCATGCGCCGCTCGATCTTGAGATTCATGAACCAGTCGAAACCATGCAGGAACTGTCCCAGGATCAGGACCGACAATGGATCGTTCGTCTGCAATCGGGGAAGACGATCTCCGCGATCGATATTCAAGAAGCGTTTCTCGCGGCGGCGCACGCGCACTATCGGGGACAGGACAATGAAACCGATTGGGTGCTTGACCAATGGGAAGCGGTCTTGCATGATCTCCGCGGGGACTACACGACGCTGGTGGGCCGGGTCGATTGGGCCTCGAAATTGTGGTTACTCGAAACTTTTCGCGAGGCGGAACAGATGACGTGGGCAGACCCCGCACTGAAGAGCCTTGATCTGGAGTATCACAATCTCCATCAAGGCAAGGGGCTTTATTATGGTCTGATGGAAGAAGGGCGGGTTCCACGATTCACCACCGATAAGGCGATTGCCTTAGCCATGGACCATCCGCCCCGCAACACCAGGGCCTTTGGGCGTGGTGAACTCGTTCGACATTTACTGGCCTGTGGACCTCCGGATGAGCCAGTTGGCGCCAAGCCTGAAGAACGGTTTTCTCCCTCCTATGTGATCAACTGGTCGATCTTCCAACTGCGTGGCCAAGCACCTTTTCCCATGCCGGATCCGTTCAAAACCTACGTGCAGGAAGTGCGGACTCATCTTCAAACAGCCTGATCGGATCGGTCTTCATACCCCATACGGCGCTCTCGCTTTGCTCTCATGTATTGTGAAAGGTGAGACGTGAAAAATGAAATGAAGGACTGCTGACGGTTCTTTCTCCGAAACCTTTCACCTTTGACATTTCACGTCTCACGGGTCTCTGTGGCTCACCTTCGTCCTTGCAAGAAATCCATAATCCGATTCTCCGCCCAGAAATGATCTTCCCCGTTGCGCGGCCATTGCAAGAATCCGCAATGTCCCCCATGGCGGGGCGCAATTACCTGAATCCTGGAGTTTCGCTGAATCAGCGGCACGGTAAACATGGAGTAAGGGATGAAGGGATCGTCTTGTGCCGTAATAATGAGCGTGGGGACGGTGATGGAGTCGAGCACAAGGCACGCGCCTGCGCGATTGTAGTAATCGGCTCCACTGGCATACCCTCCGTCCGGGGCCGTATAGCAGTGGTCGAATTGGCTCATGGTGACAGTGCTGTCGAGATCCTTAAGATCCCACTTGCCTGGGATGAGCGCCGCCTTTCGTCGCAGTCGTGCTTTGAGTTCCACAAGAAAGTGTCTGTGGTAAAGCCAATTGCGAGGCTGCTCAAGAGCCTCGACGCATTTCGGAGGGTCGATATTCGGACTGACTGCGATCGCGCCCGCCAACGCGGTTTCTGACGAGCCGGCTTCTCCGGCGGCTTTCAGGATGAGATTCCCTCCCATCGAATAGCCTGCAAGCCAGATGCGAGCGAGTCCATCCACGTTTGCCAATTCTTTGACGATAGCTCGATAGTCCTGACTCAAGCCGGTGTTATAGAGTGTCGGTGTCAGGTGTTCGGTCCCGCCACAGGTCCGTTGATTCATCCGGATGACGTTGAATCCAGCGCGATAGGCTTTCGCGGCGATACCGCGCATATAGTGAGACTCGCTACAGCCTTCAAGGCCGTGTACGAGTACTAAGGTCTGGCATGCTGTGCGTTGTGGCTGCCAGTGGCAAAAGCCGAGTAATTGGGTGTGAGGTTCGGTGGTAAAGAGGCGAGACTCACTCGGGACTCCGGCAAGCAGTTCTCCGCGAGGCCAATAGCCTGGGAGAATGGTCATGAGATGCGGGTTGCGGAACAAGCCTGCCGGTGTAAACTCTCGCCCATTTGGTGACATGGGGCCATCATACAGAAAAATTCTATGGCGGCGTAGTAGGAATTGCTGGACCGCAACACACTGGAATGGGGGTTCTTTCACTGAGGGCAGCAAAGGCCTTTGAGAGAGGTTCCCAAGGTCTTGAGACGGTATAACCCAGCTTAGTAAATCTGAGACTTGGGGTGTCTGTTTTGAAGAGCGCGCACGAGAAAGACTTACTGGTTGCGGCTCATGATGCAGTTTGCTTTTGAAGAGAAGTAGTTATAAGG
>JACMLT010000089.1 GCA_014379455.1 Nitrospiraceae bacterium | reverse complement strand
TCGCCACCCGCTGAATCGTTGTTTCAACCAGTTGCCTAGTTGGGGATAGAATGCATCGAGCTCTTCGGGCCGGCCGAGCCGGACGCCGTAGGGAGGATTGATTAACAGCACGCCCCGCTCAGCTGGAGCTTCAAGGGCGAGTATGTCGCTCTGCTTCAGGCGAATATCTACCGAGACTCCCGCGCCCTGAAATGTCCGTTGCGCAATTTTGACTGCGGCTGGATCCTGGTCGGACGCATAGATGGCAGCCGGCACCTCTGCCAGTTGTTTCACCCGAGAAGCTTCGCGCAGATGGCCCCAGAGTTTGGGATCGTGAATAATCAAGTGCTCAAACGCAAATGCCCGGGACTGCCCGGGCGCGATTCTGCGCGCCATTAGCGCCGCTTCGAGGGGGATCGTTCCCCCTCCGCACATAGGGTCGAGCAGCACGTCGTTCGGCGTCCATCCAGCGAGGCGCAGCAAGCCCGCCGCCAGGTTTTCTCGCAACGGTGCCTCGACAGACACGATACGATGGCCTCGCTTGAAGAGTGGGTCGCCGGAGGTGTCTAGATAGAACGTCACCGTTGACTCATCAAAAAACGCGTCAAGCCGGATGTTCGGGTAATGGGTGTCTACATTCGGTCTCTTATGGCGCACGGCCATAAACTTATCGCAGACCGCGTCTTTAATACGCAGCGTGATGAAGTCCAGGCTGGTGAGTGGACAACGGCGTGCGCTCACTTTCACCTTGATGGTCTGCAACGACGTGAACCAGTCCGGCCAGGGCAAGCTATAGGCCGCGTGGTACACATCGTCTTCCGATAAATAGGGGGTTTGGCCCACTTCCCAGAGCACGCGGCTGGCAATGTGACTCTTGAGATTGACCCAATACATGCTGGACCAGGGAGCTAGGAAGGCGACCCCGCCGTCGGTCTTCGTGGTCATCGGTACGCCAAGGTCGTGGAGTTCCTGTTCGAGGACGCCCTCGAGCCCACTCGGGCAGGGTGCAAAGAACCGTAGTTTTGTGCTATCCATTTGAAATCACCATCCGACTGAGCATCGCGATGAACTATTGCAGCGCCTGCGGCACGCCTGTCACCAAGAAAGTTCCCACCGGCGACAATCGTCTGCGGTTCGTCTGCGACTCATGCCAGACCATTCATTACCATAATCCAAAAATCGTCGCAGGCTGCATTCCGGAGTGGGACGGCAAAATTCTTCTCTGTCGGCGTGCAATTGAGCCCAAGTCCGGTCTCTGGACCTTCCCTGCGGGTTTTATGGAAATTGGCGAGAGCACTGAGCAGGCGGCCGTTCGTGAGACATTGGAGGAGGCAGAGGCTCAGGTGGAGCGTATCTCCCTCTTTGCGGTCCTGAGTCTCCCGCACATCGGCCAGGCCTACCTGGTATTCCGCGGGCCGATGCACTCGCCCGATTTCGGGGCGGGTGAGGAAAGCCTTGAGGTACAGTTGTTCTCACTCTCTGCAATTCCCTGGAACGAGATTGCATTCCCTGTGGTCAAGGACGCACTGCGTCGGTATGTCGATGATGTGACGCGAGGCGAGTTTCAGGTGCATGTTGCCAGCCTGCCAGACCGACTCACCTAACCCTCGGTAAGAGGCTGAAACAGGCCTCCAGCTTCGTTCTCGCATCGTTCAGACCCTCAGCGTACCCCGCACGGGGAAAGAGCTGTCTTGGCAGCTCGGGGTGGGCGGCTGAGAACTGGTACGCCTCCGGGTCTTCGCTCGCTGCGGCCTTGCTGGGCGGCCTGTTTGAGCCTCTTGCAGGGCAGTTTTCCTTTTGTCAAAACACGCAGGCATCGTGGCGTTGTCGCGCTGAAATGGGTTTGAAAACTCCTGCTAAGTCTCTCCATCAGTCAATTAAGTGTGGGAATCGTCAGGAGTGGCAGACTGCGGCCTTGACCATCGTGTAGAAAACGAAACCCTTCGCCTTCAGTGTAGTCGACAGTCACGCCTTCCATCCGTGGCGCACTTCGCCGATCAACCGCAATCGTGAGGCCATCGACCTGTTGAATGTCGTCGTCAGGCTGGGTATTCGCTTCCAGTGTGATACCGAAGCTCAAGCGTGAATCGTCCACATCGCGCACAGAAATCCGGACGACCGGATCCTCAGGGTGATGGGTTTGAATCGCTCTCAGTTTTGTGATGGCGGCAAGGGTGAGAGCAATCATAAACGGGCCTCTGTGTGGCGAACGATGCTGTGAATATCGATCAGGTGATGTTCACGGTCGATTGAATAGAAAATCCTCCAGTCCTCGACCGCATATTTGGATAGGCCTGGCAGATCTGGCGCGATGGCCTCGTGGCGCAAGTTATCGATATTGGAGGCAATCCATTTGGTCTTGTCCAAGAGTCGCTGTGCCATGAACGGCTCAAGTGTCCCAAGATCTTTGAGGATAGCTGGGCGATAGGTAAGACGATACCAGGCCATGTTGTCCTTACCAGCGGAGACCGAGCTGGTCCGCAATGTCCTCGCCGGACAGTCTCTCCGTACTGGCCAATGACTCTCTTAAACGGGCGTGGAGGCCACTGCCGAGCTGGAGTCCGAGGTCAGGATCGCCCAGTAGCTCACGTAGACGATCGTCGACGATGCCGCGTATGAGTTCTTTGAATTGTTCCTGGGAAAACTGGGAGATGTCCATGAAGAAGAAGGATACGGAGGCGAGCGCCTAAAATGCAACTGCCGCGGTGGTCTACTGGAGTCCGGGCTTGATCTGAAGTTCCTGGATCAACCGCTCGATTATGCGGCCCAATTGGTCTTGATGCGAAGGGGCTACCGTCAGAAATTCAAGGCCGATGCCGGCAGATCCGGACCAGCGGACGGCGGCATTGTCGACTATGATGGGCTTGGACTCACCAGGAATATGCAGGTGGATGGTGAGTTGCATGCCGGTAAAGGGGCTGATGATACTGTTCAGGCAGCATCCCTTGGCAGAAAGGTCGCGGACTGATCCTGCATGGCGAAAGCGATTTTGGTGTACCAAGGTGCAGGAGAGCGACACGGGAAATCTGAGATGCTTTCGGGTGACCATAGCTGTAGAGTAGAGATTCCTATGGAACGATGTTCGATTGGGTTGCTAGAAACTGCCCCAGGCGTGTTCGTTCCCGCTCCAGCATCTCACGAAATTCTACGCCAAACTCAAGTTTAATAGTCCACTGGACTGTGGCGGCTTGAATAGTGATGGCAATCGGTTGCTCCGGAGTCTGGAGATGCACGGCCAATCGCGCACCGTTTTTTATCGGAAGATCGCTCACGACCTTGCATCCGCCCATCCCGAGGTTGTAGACGATGCCGATCCCAGCATAGTCGCCTGAAAATATCGCCGGAAATTCCACTTGATAGCGAGCGTGCTGTCTCTGTTGCGTCATCGTAGGGTCCTTGACGGTCTCGGTTCCAATGGCGGCCTCTGCAATGAGACGTTCCCGATTATGCGTTCATCTTAGGTAAGGCTATTCGGTGAACGGGTGGTTGTCAAAGAAAATGCGATCTTTGAAGATTTCAGGTTTCAATAAATTAGGGAAAACATAGGTGAGGCCAAATGGATGGCGTTCTAGGAGTAAACTGTGGCGCAAATTATGTGGGAGCTAGGGAGGTTGGAGAATTTAAACGGACGTAATAGCTGAGTGGTCGATCTTTTGACAGTTCCTCGCACATCGGCGTCAGCACGTATTCCGCTTGATTGTCGTTTGATTTTCGCCTGGCGCACTTCTAGAATGCCGCCATTGGATTGACGCTGTGATGCCCACCACCTCTCGTTCTCGAACAACCTCTCTGCCCAAGAAGAAGAGTGTGAAGAAGCCCTCCGGCCTCGACACCTCGCTGAAGCGCCGTTTTCAGACCCGATTGCTAAAATGGTATGAGAAACATGGCCGTGATCTGCCTTGGCGGAAGACCTCCGATCCCTATCACATTCTGGTCTCTGAGGTGATGTTGCAGCAGACCCAGGTCGATCGGGTCATTCCGAAGTACCACGAGTTTCTAGACCGCTACCCAAGCTTTGAAGAATTGGCCGACGCCCAGGTCTCGGATGTGAAGAAGACATGGTACCCCCTCGGCTACAATATTCGGCCCGAGCGGTTACACAGTATCGCGTGTGAGACGGTGGAGCGGTATGGGGGGCAGCTGCCGAGCGATGCGGAGGAATTGCTGTCGTTCAAGGGAATTGGACGATACACGGCCGGCGCGATCCGGTCGTTTGCCTTCAATGAAGATGCGCCAATTTTAGATACGAATGTCATTCGCGTTCTTCATCGGGTGTTCATCGCGAAGGGCGATCCTAAGACTCAGAAGGCGAGGCTCTGGCAACTGTCGGAAGCCTTAATTCCAAAGGGGAAGGGCTATGACTTCAATCAGGCGATTATGGACTTTGGAGCGACCTGCTGCACGGCGAGAAAACCCTCCTGTCGACAATGTCCGATGAAATCGTTTTGTAAGACGCATCCTTTTGATCCTAAGGCATGAAGAACGACGGTGCGGCATGAAGATTGTCGAGGTCGCTGCCGGTCTTGTTTATTGCGAGGGTCGCTACTTGATTGCCCGTCGGAATCCTGGCGTGCATTTGGCAGGCTTCTGGGAATTCCCAGGCGGGAAGTGCGAGGTTGGTGAAACTTTAGAAGAATGTCTGCGGCGGGAATTGTTCGAGGAACTGGGTATTCGGATTGATGTACCGATACCGTTTCAGATTATTCGGCATGAGTATGAGGAGAAAATCGTGGAGCTGCATTTCTTCCGTTGCCAAATCGAGACCGGACGCGCCACAGCCATCGACTGCGCGGAAATTCGATGGGTCTGGCCGCACGAGTTGGGCGACTTTGAGTTTCCCCCAGCGGACCGTCCTATCATCGAAGCCCTACAACGGCAGACCATGGGACGGGTGTCATGAAGGTTGTTCTGGATATTGAGACCATTCAAGCGCCTCGGGAAGAATGGGCGCGACTGGCGGGAAAGCTTCCGTCAAGCGGCACATCTGAGCCGGCAGGCGAGGGCTACGATTTGTTTGCGGCGGGGGCTGCCGAAGCTCAACGACTCGCCGAGGATGAACAATATGCAAAGTCGGCTTTTGACGGCACGTTCAGTCAGATCGTCTGTATCGGCCTCTTGGAGTTTTCCGATCAGCTTGAACCGCGTGGGGCTGTCGCCTGGTACGGCGGAAATGAGCGGGAGTTGCTGCGGCAATTCTGGAGCCGTTTGGCTCAGAACCGTCCGTCGCTTTTCATCACCCATAACGGTCTGGGCTTCGACATCCCGTTCATGAAGAAGCGATCGATCATTCACCAAGTCAAACCGAGTCTGGAGATCAACCTTGCCAAGTTCCGCACAGAACCGGTCTACGACACCATGGCGATCTGGAGTAATTGGGATACGCGTGGGTGGGTGAAACTCGACGTGCTTGCGCGAGCGCTGAACGTTGAAACGAAATCCGGCAGTGGGGCTCAGGTGGCTGAGATGTGGGAGAGGGGACAGGGGCAAGAGTTGGCTCGGTACTGCCTACAAGATACCTATGTGACGTATGCCTGTTATTGCCGGATGAATTTTCGACAGCCTCTGTCCAGTGAAGTGGTCTTGCTCCAGCCGGAGTTGCTGAGTGTCGATTGAGAACGGCTAGCGAACTCTCGTCGCGTGCGCCAGTTTCTTCTTCGGTACCGGTTTGCCAGATACCTTGGTCAACCTGAGCGCGTTAATTTCTTCATCACGGTCCCGTAGTTCCCGCTTCATCCATTGGGACTCCTTGCGAAGCATCGCGATCTCGGAGTCCTTCTTGGCGAGCGCCTCTTTTGCCACCTTCAAGTCAGTGAGTTTCTGGGCCAAGAATTCGTCTTGTGCGACTTCCTGCCCGACACTCGCAGAGGCCGCCTGCGCTTTCGTCTGGGCAGACACCACCAAGGGCGCAATCGGAGTGATCGACGGAGCTTTTGCGATCGGCAGAGGGTCGGGCATCGGCGCCTTGGCGAGTGCATGATAGTCGATGATCATCGTCATAGCACCGAGCGCATCGCCGGCGATATAAGGCGGAGCCGGTTCGGTGTGCGCCACCGACTCAGGTATAAAACTCGTCGGAGCGGGGCCTTCCTCAATGGTCACGTAGATGGATCCCTTCCGCACGTAAATACTGCCCGTGATGGGTTCAGAGCCTGACCCTGCCGATGAGGATAGGCGGAACCCAACAAGCTGTTCAGGTTTCGCTTTAGATAAGCCTTGTGCGAGCAGGGGGGAGAGAAACTCTGCATCCTCATCGTTGAAAATTCTCATCGGCTTGCTGCCACCAGCGGGCATTCTCGAAGATCCGCTCATGTCGTCATTGCGATATAACCCTTTGACGACCTTTGTCATGGTCAGTTGGTCGATGACAGCCGGATGGCCGGCTTCAAACGACCAATTGGACACTTCTTCCAAGTAGACGGTGCCTTTCGTATTGTGACCGAGTGTGGTTTCTGTTCCACCGGCGCAACCGCTGATGATAAGGGCACAGGCGGCGATTCCAACTACGCTCTGCATAAGCGGGCGTTGCGCATTCATGAGCGGGAAGTAGCTCTTCATCTCGACATTCCTTCTTTCAGGACAGGCGTATAGGCGATCATCCGTGGCGAGGCGCCTTGTCGGCGTGCCAGAGGGATTACCAGATTCCCAGGCCCATCAGTGCCATGCTCAGTGCAATCCATCCGAAGATTCCCAACGCAATGAGGGTTTCTAGACTTATGGAGGGAGCGGCTTTTTCTTGTACGCGGGACTCTTGCTTCTCGATCATGACTGTCTCCAAGAGTAAAAATGTGCGGGTACGTAGTTGCGATCCATTTGGAGAGCAAGGACTATGCCTTTGGAGAGATGGAGCAACTCCGCGATGTACAAAAGCAAAATCTAGAAGAGGAGAGGAATGATTACCCGCTACGTGTGGATGACATTGAGCTGGAAGTGGCTGAGCCTATGTGCATGATAATGTTGCGATTAGTCGAAGGATTCACCGGGTTATTTTTTTGAACGTCGCGTGGAAATCACCTGTTCCGCGATGGATGATTATACGGATGGTGCCCTCACAGTATTTCTTGGGTGCTGTGAGGAGGAAGGGGAGTTCACAAACAGAAGTTGTGCGCAGGTGTTCGTTTTGGAGCGTCTTCTACAGAAATGTCCATGGAGAAGTCGGATGGGCTCCAACGATTCATTTCATCAGGGGACCTTCAGCATACAAGGTTGTGGAGGAGGCATCGTAGATGGCAAGGGAAACCATGTCTCCCGGTCGAGAGGATATCGTACGCTTGTCCCAAATGACGGTGATGTTGCCGTCCGATTTCCCCATTCCCTGCGCCGCGGATCGCTTCGCGTCCCCTTCGACCAGGACGGGAATGATCGTCTTCAGATACTCCCGGTTGCGCTCGTAGGAGATGTTTCGTTGGAGGTCGAAGAGCCGTGTAACCCGTTCAGTCTTCACGCCTTCGGACACATCGTCCGGAAACTTCCGTGCCGCAATGGTGTGCTTCCGCTCAGAGTATTTAAAGATAAACGCTGAGTGAAACCGTATTTCCTCAACAAGCCGGTAGGTCTCGGCAAAATCCGCATAGCTCTCCCCACAAAACCCACCAATAATATCGGTGCTGAGCACGATGTCAGACCGCATGGCGCGGATACGCTCGACCAAGGAACGATACTCTTTGTTGGTGTAAGTGCGATTCATCAAGCCCAGGATGCGGTCGCTGCCGGATTGAAGCGGCAAATGAATCTGCTTGCAAATATTGGGATGTGCCACCACGGCTTCGAGCAACGGGAGTGGAAAGTCTTTGGGATGAGGGGAGGTGAACCGCACACGTTGGATGCCTGGTACATCTGCGACAGCCGTGATCAATCGTGCGAAATCCCAGTCGCCGAACCGGTAGGAATTGACGTTTTGCCCCAGGAGTGTGATCTGCTTGAATCCCTGCTCGGCGATCCGGTAAGCCTCCTGGACAATGCCTTCAGGATCGCGGGAACGTTCACGCCCTCGAGTGTAGGGGACCACGCAGAAACTACAGAAATTGTCACAGCCTCGCATGACGGCAATCCACGCGTTCACTCCGTCGGTTCGATCGGGTACCACATCGTGATAGGTCTCATATTCCGACAGATCGACTGCGAGTCCCTTCTGATACAGCCCCTCTTCTTGAGAGAGCATCGCGTTGCGGATCAACATCGGTAGCTGGCGATAGGCATCGGGGCCTGCGAGCACATCGACCAGCGGTTGAATATCCGTCAGCTCCTCTTTCAGATTTTGCGCCATACAGCCGAGGACACCGACGACCAACGGGCGCTGCTGCTTGAGCTTCTTCAGTTCAGATAAGTGTTTGTAGACCTTATTGTGGGCATTCTCCCGAATCGCGCAGGTGTTCATCAGAATGACATCTGCGCGCTCGCGCTCGTCGGTAAAGACAAAGCCATCCTGTTTCATCAGTGAGCGAACGAGCTCCGAGTCGTACTCGTTCATCTGGCAGCCAAAGGTTTCAAGATGCACCTGAGTTGGTGCAGGTCGAGTCGTCATAGAACAGGCACTCCTTGCATGCGTTGACGGCCCTCTGCCAGCTGACCCACCGCCCAACGATCCGATGCTCCGATTACCCGAACTTCCCTCAGGTCATTCGTGAGGTCGATGTTCGATGACACGCCCACTTTCAAGAAGTTTTCTGTCACCCCTAACCGGAAACCATCCTGTACTCCTGACTCAAAGAGAACGGGTACGGTAGAGCCGATATACCGTTCTGCAAAAGCCAGGCGTTTCAGGCGGGACAGTTCAGCGAGTACCTTTGCACGCTGCCGAGCGACTGCAATCGGCACCTGGTCTGGCAATTTCATCGCCGCTGTGCCGGGCCGTGGTGAATAGGTAAAGACATGGAAGTACGAGAAGGGCAGTTCCTGCGCGATGCGCAGGGTGTGCTCGAATGCGTCATCGGTTTCTCCAGGAAACCCCACCATCAGATCAGTTCCTAACCCAAGGTGAGGAATGGCCGTCACCGCCCGCTGGATCAGACGGACATACTCTTCCACGTTGTACGGACGATTCATGGCCGACAAGGTGGTGTCGTCACCGCTCTGCAGGGGGATATGGAGATAGGGGCAGAGCTTCGATGAAGATGCCATCCGATCGAGGAGGGCGTCCGTGATCGTTGTCGGCTCGATAGAGGAAATCCTGATTCGATCAAGTCCTTCGACCTTTTCCAATTGCGCGATCAACCCGACCAGATCGAGATCGCCCTGGCGATACTGCCCAACATTGACACCGGTCAGCACAATTTCCCTGTAGCCTCCTGCTGCAAGTATCCTGGCTTCTTGGATCACATCATCCAGGAGGCGACTCCGTTCATGCCCGCGTGCGAAGGGGATGAGACAGAAGCTGCACATCACATTGCAACCGTCCTGGATCTTGAGCAGTGCTCTGGTAGAGTCCGGTTCGCCATACTCCGGCAGAGTGAAATCTTCCCGGTCGATGGTGCGAGTATGGAGCACTTCCGGATCCGGCTGCTTTTTTAGCGCATCGGGGGCTGGAAGAAATGAGGGCAAGTCCCATTTGAATTGATTGCCGACGATCAGATCGATTCCGGGAATGGTGCGCAGCTCGTGAACAGCGGTCTGGGCGTAACAGCCGGTTACTGCCACAAAAGCATCGGGGGAATGTTTCAACGTCTTGCGGATGACGTATCGACACGTACGTTCTGCCTCCTCTGTCACGGAGCACGTGTTCACGACGAATAAGTCAGTCGGGCTACCGAATTCAACGACATGGTAGCCATCACGCCGCAAGCGAGCTTCGAGTACCGCTGTCTCTGCTTGGTTCAGTCGGCAGCCGAGTGTATGGAGCGAGGCACGTTTCATAATCGTTGGGGCATTATAGGGAGGTCCTTGCGGTGGGAGCAAGGACCTCCCGCGTGTTCTCAACCCGCCTACGCAGGAAGCCACGGCTGTCAAGCCATGGGGCTCCACGCGTAATAGCCCAAACTCGATCTGACATTCGGTGTCGGATTGGGTCGAGAGTTTGGTTTTAGGAAGGGCAAGATTGACCGTCTCGCGATGACCGCTATCGGCCAAGTGCGGAAGTTCGTCGCCGAGATCGCACCGCCATAAAGCGGTCCTCCTCAGCCCTGTCGCATTAACGTTTGAGCTCAGGCCGCGGCCCGTCAGGGCCGTCGCGCCTGCAGCGAAGTGTTAGACGCGTATGCCACTAGTAACTTAAGGCCGGGTATTTTCCGATGAAGTCGGGATGTTCTGCCTGTTCCGCCATGAAGTGCGCGACGTCCTTGCGAGATATGGCACCGATTCTCGTTCGCGCATCGAGAGCGGTAACTACTCGATACGTCTTTGACAGGGGACCCTTCGTCAGGCGCCCAGGCCTGACGAACATGGAATTTGGGTAGCCCTTTGATATCAACTGCTCCATCTGTGTCTTTTCCGCATAGGCATCCTTTAAGAACAGGTTAAAGAGAAGCTTCATAAGAAACGAGTTGTAGTTCCAACTATCACCGGCCCCAAAGCCCGTAAGGCCGATCAACAGAGGCTTCGCAGGCAACTGTTGTAGAGCACTGAGAATTGCGGACGCCGACCCCGGATAAAGACCTGTCGCCTTTGTACTCATGCCAGTTCCGAGCGTGACGAGAACGGCCTCGGCATTGTTTATGGCTTTTGCTATGTCATCTTGATTGAGGGAGCTTCCTCGAATTTTCTTTATATTTGGATGATCGGGAATCGTTTCAATGCTGCGGGACAACGTGATCACAGAGTGTCCACGGTCGAGCAGTTGATCGACTAGTTCAAGCCCCACCCCTGCAGAAGCACCTATAACCGCAATTCTCATCCTTTCCCCCACGAATCTAGTTCAGCGTCTAACGGCCCCGCGGCTCACCGACAGGCGCGGAGCAACCGGTGGTTGCGCAGCGGCTGTCCGGTGCAGCCGCTGGTTCGGGACGCGCTTCGCGTTCCGAACCACGAGCGATAGCCGCGGGGCCGTTCGGGGGACGCGAAGCGTCGCCCGAACAATGTTTAGGCGCATCCCTATAAGAACCGGATCTGCCATTTTCTATCCGCGTAACACACCTTCAACGATTGTGAACAATAACCCATCATCGACAGTGGCGCAATGGGCTGCGGCCCCTCGACCATGCATCACGGGTTCTTATGCGGATCGGCGTAAGACCCCCCTTGAGAAGGTTCACATCCCTATCCCACTGCACACGCCTGCCAGTCTCCCTGGGACGTGCTTGGGTAGTACGAGACATGGCTGGCCTCTCATAGATGGAAAAGGACTCATATTCGTACACAAGGTATCAATACGGCTCCCTGAGAGCATGCATCTATTTCTTGAGCTGACGCGGGAACAGATTGCTCAATAGCTCGACCGCGAGGCTCGACGACGCCGTGCTCTTGCTGGCGAGGACTTGGTGCGCCGCTACCGGGCGGGTCTGTTGAAGGACCACGGCCATGTCGAGGATTTGCTGGCGCTCACGGGCCTCCTCGCTGAGGACAACCCTCTGTGTGCCGCCGCCTGACCGACGCATTTCAACGAACGGAGAACCTCGCTACCGCAAAACGCAGGCGTTGAACGGCCGCTTTTCAATTCGGTGATCGACCGGTTTGGGTCGGGACCTGCCGGTCGTTTCCGACGCAATCTGTCCCGCCGAGTCTAAATTTCTCCACGTCATGTCGCTCGCTATACTAGGTTGAAGGCCTTGGAAGGCCATGGTACAGTTCGTCGGCCTGCCCGCGCTATACGGAGATACTGCTGTGACACCGTCGCAGTTGGGGGCTTCCATTTTCCTGGTCTCTCTTCTTCTCCTCCTCCCTGTGTCCGGTGGGTGGACGAAGGAGGTTCTTCCTCTTGAACCTGACCTCGCAACAAGAATCGACGAGCTTTATGATCACGAGGCACGGTTGTTTTTAATGGTGTATTCACTCAAAGGTAATGGCCAAGTCGATTACGTGACGGGCCGTGTCGTCGAGGACTACTCGCGAAGCAGCTACGGCAATCCTGTCTACCGAACGGAGGACTATCCCTTGTTTTACTGGTGGAATCACACCATGTATAACGATCCGGAGCAGGATGGCGTGAACGGCAACGAACGGGTCTACCAAGAACACATCGAGTTCGATATTTCACGCTATAAGCCCTGTACCTTCAATGGACAACCCTGCTGAGCCTCGATGCACATGCGCGGGGTGGTTTTGAAGCCTCTTTGACCTGCCCCTCCTTCCCTTCTCAATCGATCAGATTACGAGAATGTGTGCGCTGCCCC
>JACMLT010000088.1 GCA_014379455.1 Nitrospiraceae bacterium | reverse complement strand
GTAAACCCGAAGGCAATCATTGTTGGTCCTAGCCTTGCCAAGGGCCCCAGTCATTATCTTTATGGCTTTCTCCTCTCCGCGCATGCGGAGAATGTGTTGCCAGACATCATATCCTGGCATGATATGGCGCTTGATCATCCCAACAATGTGGTCAACGTCAGACAGTTCTTGGCCAAACGTGGAATTCCCGATAGGCCAATCTCGATTAATGAATTCAGGTATTCCGACGGTACGCATCGCCCAGGGGACATCGTGTGGTGGCTGAGTCATATAGAGGAGGAGGCTCCAGAGAGCGCGGCCTCCTCTTGCTGGCCAGACCGAGAAGGGTACTCGAATTGCGAGGTAGATACGCTGGATGGCTTACTGTCGCATGACGGATTGCGGCGGGCGGCATGGTTTGCACACAAAGGGTACGCAGAGATTACGGGGCAGTTGGTCGGCGTCGGAAGTTCAGGGTTCAAGGTAGCCGGCATTGCCGGGGTCGACTCAGATTTGAAGGTGGGTAGGTTAATCCTTGGCAGACGGGAGGGTGTTGATGCTTTGCCTGAGGAGCCGATCGAAGTGGTGTTTCGAAACGTGGATCGACTGAGTCCTTTTCTGAAAGAACGAGCGGTCTTTGTTCGTGCCGAACGGATTTCCGACTCAGGCATGCTTGATAGCCCTCTGGTCACTATTGCGGCCGCATACCCGGTAGTCAACAACGAGTTCCGCGTTCGCCTTCCAGATTTCGGAGCAGGGGACGCATACACGGTCGTGCTCGGGAGAGTCGTTGACGCTGTTCTAGCAGCAGCACCGAAATGAACGCGGGTTTCTTCCGCCTTGCCCAGTCGCGTTGATAGGTATGACGCATTCGTCATGTGATCGGCAGACAACCCAGTGGGAAATCTGGGAACACTCATCACCATTTCCAACTAGAGTCGAATGAACTGAAGACGGTCATTAGCGCTGGCAATGTGCAGGAACATTAGAGTGCCGAGTAGTGATATAGAATCCGGGCGACAAGGTGGGGTGAATGAGAATAGGAATTTTCGATCACATATCGCCCAAGTTAGGTGGAGGACAATTAGTTGCCGCGCAAATGGCGGCTCAGCTCTCTCGCGACCATGACGTGGAGTTGATTCATTGTGGAGAAGGATACTCACTTTCAAGCTTGGCACAGGCCTTCGATGTGGATCTTAGTCGAGTCAAAGAATGTGTTGTCCGTCACTCTGATGAAAGTTTTAATCTCCCAGGGGAGGTTTCAACATTAGTCTATCTGCGGGATGGGTTGCGAGCGAATCGTCAACTGACAGAGCCGTATGACCTTTTCATTTACTCGGGCCATGGTGTTCCTCCGTTTTCATATGCGAAAAAAGGCGTAATCTATTGCCATTTTCCAAAAGAAGCCTGCCCGAGTGAGACGCTCAGTTCAGTGGAAGGATTTAAGAGGAGGTCCCAGTTGAGCCAGTGGATGTACCTGACAGCGTACGACTGGCTGTGGCGGTATCGAATGAGGGGCTATCAAACGGTGCTGGCGAATTCTATGTTTACGGCTCATTGGATCAAACAGCTTTGGAAGAAAGAGGCAGAGGTTGTGTACCCCCCGGTTTCATTACAGGCTCCGAAAGCAGAAAAGCGTAATGTGATTGTGTCGATCGGCCGTTTTATCGATAGCCATAACAGCAAAAATCACACGCAGCAATTGAAAGCTTTCGCCAAGTTGTTGAGCAAGATAGATTCTGGCTGGAGGCTCACTCTTATCGGATTTTGCACATTGGTCCCGAAAGAAGTCGCCTATCTTGAGGAGTTGCGTCACTTGGCAAAAGATATGCCCGTAAGTTTTGTTGTGAATGCAAAACGCAGCGTGGTGTTGCGGCACCTTGCAGAGGCGAGGCTCTTTTGGCATACAACCGGAATATCAAATGATAATGGCACTACGGCCCCAGCGAAAATGGAGCATTTTGGCATTGTCACGGTTGAGGCCATGCTAGCAGGGTGCGTTCCTCTGGCTCCAGCTCACGGAGGTCAGGTGGAAATCGTCGAACATGGGTTGAGCGGGTATCTTTGCCGGGACATTGAAGAGCTTGTTGAGTATAGCGCACGGCTTGCCGCTGATAAGCAATTGCTCGATGAGATGGGCTGTCGAGCGGCAGACCGGGGCCGTATGTTTAATCAGGCGCTGTTTGAACAGCGGATTGCGCAGGTGGTCGATGGGTGCATGTCGAGCCTTGGTGGATCGATGGACGCGCGCGCTCAATAGTAAGGAATCACGCGAAGTACGCACCCGATAGTCGTATAGACCCATAAATTCCTCTCGTATCATCGGTAGGCCTAGAAACGGAGTTCCTATGCCCCGGGTCTCAGTCATCATCCCCTCATATAACTGTGCACGCTATCTTGGACGGGCCATTGATTCCGCAAGCGAGCAAACCTACAAGGATTTTGAAATCGTGCTCGTTGATGATGGCTCCACAGATGATACGAAAGATGTGGCCATGCAATATGGCCAGAAGGTGACGTATCTGTATCAGCAGAATCAGGGTCTTTCCGCGGCAAGAAATCAAGGCATATCGAAAGCAAGCGGAGAACTGCTTGCTTACTTGGACGCAGATGATATGTGGTATCCGGAAAAACTGGAAAGACAGGTAGCCTTTCTAGATGCGCATCCGGAGTGTGGAATAGTTCATAGTGAGATGTCGATCATCGATGAACAGGATGAAATCTTACATGTCCGTTTTTATGAGGAAACACAGCGGTCTGTCCCACAAGGGTATTGTCTGCAGCAATTGCTTCTGCGTTGTCACATTCAACCTGTAACGGTGGTGGAACGCCGGGATTCGTTTGACCTTGTCGGCGGCTTTGACAAACGAATTCTTGTTGCACAAGACTACTTGCACTGGATAATGATAGCCGCGGAGGGGCAAGCGGTAGGCTATCTGGCAGAGCCGCTAGGAAAATATCGTTGGCGAACCGGTAGCTTAATAGGAAACCGGCCCCGCTTGCTGGAGGATTACGTCCGAATATGCGATATCCTCCTTCATGATAATCCAATCGCCGCGAGGCATGGAGAGGAATGCGCGGACATCCTTCGCGCTCGCTCGTACAAGGTGCAGCGGGAGCTTGCGTACCTTGATCGTATTGAAGGCCGCAACGAATCCGCCAAACGCCGCCTAGCCAGTTTGATTAAAAAACGGCCTAGCCAGTTTGAACTATATGTGGATCTGTTGAAGGCATATCTTCCGGCGAGTCTCTTCTCAACAGTCACACAAGTTGAAAAACGTTAACCCATAGCGCCTATTTGATACTGTCGTCGAATCAGGACGTTTCTGCGTATTTCTCCAGTGGTGTGCGTCTCTTTATCAGACTCGCAATGGACAGACAGTAAGTCCTGAACGATGTCTCGAGAGGTCAGACAGTGGCGCTATGGCTGGTTAGTGTTGACCGTGTGATTGGAAAATGGATGCGAGTATTTGAAGATCTGAGTAGATAAGGCTGCCTGACTGATGTTCCCGTGGAATTGTCTGCGAACGTGCATGTGGGCTGCCGTTCTGTTCGCATTCCTGTATGATCGAAAGGCTTGGAGTTGCAATCAGGGCATGTTTCATGTGACCCCTTAGTTACCATGGACTCACTTTCTGGGAAGACAAGTGGACTCAAGTCGCTGTTGATCAGCAGCAACTACTACCCTCCGGATGTCGGAGGTATTTCACAATACATGTCGTCCATGGTGTCTGCGTTGGGGCCTGATCGGGTCTGTTGCCTTACAGGTGTCCGTGCACAGGTAGATCAACAGAAGAAAATCCCGGCGGCGGGGGTGTATCGTCGGCCGCTGGCCTTTGCCAAGCCAAAGTATATTCAGGCCGTGGGGTGGGCGGCTGCGGTGGCTGAGATTGTGGTGCGGGAGCGTCCCCATGCCGTGCAGCTAGCGACGTTATATGATGGACCCTTTGGTTTATGGATGAGGAAGTGGATGCGGATGCCGTATGTGGTGTATGCGCATGGGAATGAAGTACTTGATGCCATCCGGAGTGATTGGGACGGGCCTCGTCGGGCGATACGCAATGCAGATTGTGTGCTGGCGAATAGTCGCTTTACCGCAGGTCTTTTGAAACAGGTAGGGGTTGAAAGCGAACGAATTGAGATTGTACATCCGGGTTGCGATGTTGCGCGATTCCAACCGTCGGCGGTCTCAGACGATGTCCGGAAGGCCATTCTTGGTCGTCACGCACAAGGCAAAATCATCCTGACGGTGGGTAGATTGGTCCCACGTAAGGGACATGATGTGATGATCCGGGCACTTCCACGAGTTCTCAAGGATATTCCTGATGCCTGCTATCTTATTGTAGGAAGCGGTCCGGCGAAGCCGATGCTCGAAGAACTCACGTTCAGCATGGGAGTTCATGGCAACGTCATTTTTCTGGAGAATGTTGGAGATGCCGAGCTTCCAAGCATATATGGGATGTGCGACGTCTTTGTCATGCCGAGTCGCGCGAATCTCAAGGCTTGTGACGTAGAGGGATTCGGCATTGTATATTTGGAGGCCAACGCCTGCGGGAAACCTGTGATCGCAGGGAGATCAGGCGGGATCGCTGATGCCGTAATCGACGGAGAGACAGGGCTTCTCGTCCCGCCTGATAGCCCAGAGACATTGGCTGAGTCTGTGTGTCAGGTGCTGACCCACAAGGAATACGCTGAGAGGTTAGGGCAGCAGGGGCGGGAGCGAGCGATCCGGGAATTTAGTTGGGATGCTATTGCGGATCACGTGGATCGTATTATGATTGCCGTCGCATCCGGCAAGTATGGGCCTGCCAGAAATTCTTAGCCTGTAGGAGGGAATAGTATCCCATCATGAATATCTTAGGCGTTTCAGCCTATTATCATGACAGCGCAGCCTGTTTAGTGCAGGACGGCGAGATTGTGGCGGCGGCACAGGAGGAACGATTTACCAGGAAGAAGCATGACCCTGGATTTCCTCACCGCGCCATCGACTATTGTCTGCAAGTAGGTGGGATTCGCCTCAGGGATGTTAGCCATCTGGTGTTTTATGACAAACCCCTCGTGAAGTTCGAGCGTCTGTTGGAAACCTACTTGGCGTTCGCCCCAACCGGCTTGCAGTCGTTTCTCGCAGCGATGCCGGTATGGATGAAAGAGAAGCTCTTCCTGAAGAGCCTTCTGCGAGACGAGTTCCTGAAGCATGGAGAGGGGATGAAGAAGAAGGAATTGCCTCCCATATTGTTCTCCGAACACCACGAGTCACATGCCGCGTCTGCCTTCTACCCATCGCCCTATGATTCTGCAGTGGTCCTCTGTATGGATGGAGTCGGAGAGTGGGCGACAACCTCTGCCTGGCTGGGCGAAGGCAATACGCTCACCCCGTTGTGGGAAATTCCTTTCCCTCACTCGCTCGGCCTCCTGTACTCCGCGTTCACCTATTACACGGGTTTTAAGGTCAATTCCGGTGAGTACAAAGTCATGGGTCTTGCACCCTATGGCGAACCCAAATATACAAAGGCCATATTCGAACATCTGATCGACGTGAAGCCAGACGGCACGTTTCGATTGAACATGGAGTACTTCAATTATTGTACAGGCCTCACGATGACGGGCCGAAAATTCGATGAAGTGTTCGGTGGCCCACCGCGTAAGCCAGAATCAAAGTTTGGCCAGCGCGAAATGGATTTGGCGCGGTCGATTCAGGAGGTGACTGAAGAAGTGATGCTTCGTTTAGTTCGAACCCTCCACCAAGAAACAGGCGTGGAAAATCTCTGCTTGGCTGGAGGGGTTGCGCTCAACTGCGTCGCGAACGGTCGGATCTTGCGGGAGGGGCCGCATAAGGGACTCTGGATCCAGCCTGCAGCCGGCGATGCGGGCGGGGCCCTCGGTGCCGCCCTAGCTGTCTGGCATCAGTTCGAGAATAAGCCACGAGTTTCGAACGGGAAGCAGGACAAGATGAAGGGGACGTATCTTGGTCCCTCCTTCTCGAATGAAGAGATTGAAACGTTTCTCAAATCGAAGGGGGCTCCCTATGTGAGGCTCGTCGATACAGCCCTGTTTGAACAGGTGGCCAAGGATCTGGCCGAGGAGAAGGTCGTAGGATGGTTGCAAGGTCGCATGGAGTTTGGTCCACGATCGCTCGGTGGGCGAAGCATTCTAGGCGACGCCCGCAGTACGAAAATGCAGTCCATCATGAACTTAAAGATCAAGTATCGCGAGTCGTTTAGACCGTTTGCCCCCTCCGTTCTCCGGGAGCGAGTCTCGGACTACTTTGACCTGAATTCTGACAGCCCGTACATGTTGATTGTGGCTCCGGTGCTTGAGAAGCGCCGCCGCCCCATGACGACAGCCCAAAAGGGACTCTGGGGTATAGACCTCTTGAATGTGCAACGGTCTGACATTCCTTCAGTCACCCATCTGGACTATTCGGCGAGAGTACAAACGGTCCACGAGGAGACGAACCCTCGGTACCATGCGTTGCTGAAGGCATTTGAAGCCCAAACAGGCTATGCAGTGTTGGTTAATACCTCGTTCAATGTCCGAGGAGAACCGATCGTCCATACTCCGGAAGATGCGCATCGCTGTTTTATGCGGACCGAGATGGATGTCCTCGTGCTCGAGAACTGTGTGCTGTACAAGACTGATCAGAAGCCGCTTGAAGGGGATTCTGACTGGAAAAAAGAGTTTGAGCTGGATTAGATGTGCCTGCTGACTGTTTGTGGCCCGTTGCTAGAAGC
Source organism: Nitrospiraceae bacterium (assembly GCA_014379455.1). Taxonomy (GTDB): domain Bacteria; phylum Nitrospirota; class Nitrospiria; order Nitrospirales; family Nitrospiraceae; genus Palsa-1315. Next base: position 10,799 of record JACMLT010000088.1, on the reverse strand, counting down.
TTACGTTCCTACCCGACTCTTGGTCAAGCTGTTTCTTTCAGCGGTGCACTGGAAACGGGATCTTCCCAGCCACTGTCGATGCACTCAAGCAGTGTATCATTGAAATTTGCACGCAATAAGTCAGGAAGGAATTGCGCCAATTCCCAATGCAGGAATACAATGGCGTATCCTATGCTATGTGCGTGAACTGGTTTAGCGGGCGATTCACTCCTACGGCTGAACGCCTCGTTTCGATCAGCCGATAGAGAGCGTGCGGATGTAAAAGAAGGAGTATTAACTGATGCGGATACTGATCACGGGCGGAGCAGGATTCTTAGGAAGTCATTTGAGCGATTTGCTGATAGGCAAGGGACATGAAGTTGTTGCCATGGACAACCTGATTACAGGTCGCGTGGAGAACATCGCACACTTGATGGGCAATCCACAGTTCAATTTTGTGAAGTACAACGTCTGTGATTATATACATATAGACGGACAGTTGGATGCGATTTTACATTTTGCCTCTCCGGCGAGTCCGCAAGACTATCTGGAGATGCCGATTGCCACGCTCAAAGTCGGGGCTCTGGGTACTCACAAAGTACTGGGTCTGGCAAAGGCGAAAGGGGCTCGGCTGCTGTTAGCCAGTACGTCTGAGGTCTACGGCGATCCATTGGTCAATCCTCAGCCGGAGTCCTATTGGGGGAACGTCAATCCGATCAGTCCGCGAGGTGTGTATGATGAAGCAAAACGCTTTGCCGAAGCGATGACGATGGCCTACCACCGGTATCACGGAGTCGATACGCGCATCGTGCGAATCTTTAATACGTACGGCCCGCGTATGCGCCCGCACGATGGACGGGTGGTCTCAAATTTTGTTGTTCAAGCGCTTCAAGGTAACCCGGTGACGATCTTTGGCGATGGTAACCAAACTCGCAGTTTCTGTTACGCCGATGACCTCGTTCGCGGTATCACGGCGCTGTTACTCATCGATTCCGATAAGTCAGTGGCTGAACGTACGAACAGAGCGAGTTTCTTAACGAAGTCTGAGCAGCCGCTCCCGGAAACGATGCACGATCCCGTGAATATCGGGAATCCCCGGGAACTCACCGTCAAACAGATCGCGGATTTGGTGCTCAAGCTTACTGGCTCTCATAGCAAGATCGAGCATAAGCCCTTGCCGGTCGATGATCCCAAGGTGCGGCGTCCTGACATTCGCCGTGCCAAGCAACTGCTAGGATGGGAGCCGCAAGTTGAATTGGAGGACGGGTTGAAGAAAACTATCGAGTATTTTCGGCAAGTTGTCTGATGTGCCCGGAAGAGTTCATGGTTGCTGTGGAGATGGTTAATCTAATTGGAAGATGGTGGCCACGATGAAAATTAGTGTGTTCGGATTGGGGTATGTCGGGACTGTTTCGGCAGGGTGTCTTGCGGCCAGCGGTCACACGGTGTGGGGCGTTGATGTGAATGTGGATAAAGTGGCCTCGATTAACTCGGGCAGAGCCCCGATTGTCGAACCGGACATTTCAGATTTTATCGCCAAGGCGCTGACGCAGGGCCTGTTGAAAGCCACGGTATCGTCTGCGGAAGGGATCCTCAACACGGATGTCTCTTTCATCTGCGTCGGCACGCCGAGTCACGTCAATGGAAGTCTTGATCTGACGTATCTGAAACGAGTGTGTGAAGATATTGGCGTGGCGTTGCAAAACAAGAAGAGTGCTCACACCATCGTTTTTCGAAGCACGACGTTGCCGGGAACGACAGAAGAAGTGGCGATTCCGATTCTCGAGAAGCATTCAGGAAAAACCATCGGGAAGGGTTTCCATGTTTGCTACAATCCTGAGTTTCTTCGTGAGGGCACCTCGGTAAAAGATTATTATCATCCGCCGAAGATCGTCATCGGTGAACGGAATGGCGGTGAGGGAGATGTCATAGAAGAGATCTATGCCGGTATTAAGGCGCCTACGATTCGAACATCGATCAGGGCAGCCGAGATGGTGAAGTACTCAGATAATGCGTTCCATGCGCTTAAGGTGGCGTATGCCAATGAAATCGGGAGTATGTGCAAGAGTTTCGGCATCGACAGTCATGTGGTGATGGACATTTTTTGCCAAGATACAAAGCTGAATCTCTCAAAAGTGTATCTAAAGCCGGGGTTTGCCTTTGGCGGGTCATGTTTGCCCAAGGATCTTCGCGCGTTGTCGTATCAAGCCAAACGAGCTGATGTAGAAGTGCCGATCTTGAACGCTATTCTTCAGAGCAATGCGGTTCATATCAAGGGTGTCATTCAGCGGATCGTTGCGTTGGGCAAGAAACGAGTGGGATTTCTCGGAATGACCTTCAAGCCTGACACCGATGATTTGCGTGAAAGCCCTCTTGTGGAAGTGATCGAGACGCTGCTCGGAAAAGGCTTTCATGTGAAAATCTATGACAGGAATGTAGCGACCAGCCGCCTGATTGGAGCCAACAAGCAATTTATCGGAGAACATATTCCGCACCTTTCATCGTTACTTGTCGAACGGGCTGAGGATGTAGTGGATACGGCACAAGTGGTTGTCGTAGGGTATGCTTCAGCGGAGTTCGTGCCTGCTCTTAAGAGTATGCGTGCCGACCAATTGATCATCGATTTGGCCAGGATCGAAGGCCACGAAAGTTTTACCGCTTCTTACGATGGTATTTGTTGGTAATGGAACTGCGATGGCTCGATCCACGGCAGGACTTATCGGATGAAAATCCTTGTATTGGCTCCAGATGTTCCGGCGACTTCCGGAATGCCGGGGTCTCCGCGACTCTTCAATTTATGCCGAGAGCTTTCCCAGCGTCATGAATTCGTCCTCCTCACATACAGTTCATCTCAGGAGCGATACCAATCTTTCCTGAACGATGCAACAACATCGCATGTGTTTACAAGGATCGAGGTGTTGCCTGCTCCTCCTCCAGCTGCGCACTGGTGGGGGCAACAATGGCACCGGGTGCATCTCGCGGCCTACTTTGAGACGCGCTATCGGCATGCCGGATACTACCGCTCGATTCGGGAACGGATTCGAGAACTTTGCATTCATGAGCAAATCGATCTGATTCACGTGGATCTTCTTGCCATGATTCAGTATGTCGATCCGCAGATAAACATTCCAGCTATCGTCGACCTCCATGATTCAATGACCTTGTTGTGCCAGAGGATGCTGAAGGCAGAGCGAAGTTGGCGTAAACGCATCTCTGCATATTTGGGCCTGATCAGTGCCAAACGGCTTGAAGGGACGCTGGGGAGGACGTTTGATCTGGTCATTACGAACTCCACAGTCGATGAGCAGGTTATTCGAACGCTTTCGACGAAGCCGAAGACACTCACCATTACCAATGGGGTGGATAGGGACTACTTTTCGTCAGTCTCTACCTTGGTGGAGTCTGACAAGCTTGTTTTTACCGGCGTCATGGGCTATGCCCCTAACGAAGATGCTGCGATGTATTTTGTGAAAGATATTTTCCCGTTGGTGAAAGCCAAGCGTCCGCACGCCCAGTTTTGGATCGTTGGGAGCGAGCCATCCGAGAGAGTCAGAGCTCTGACTCTCATCTCCGGGGTCCATGTGACCGGAAAGGTCGATGATGTTCGCCCGTATGTACGGAGCGCGACGGTCTTTGTGTGCCCATTGCGCGTAGGTTCTGGGGTCAAAAACAAGATTCTGGCTGCCATGGCCATGCAGAAAGCGACCGTTGCGACGTCGATCAGTATTGATGGCCTTGATCTCGCTGACAATCGTGAAGTACTGCTGGCGGATGACCCGCAAGATTTTGCAGATAAAGTGGTACGATTGCTCACGGATCAGAAAGCCGCGCAACGGTTGGGCGCCAACGGACTGGCCCGCGTGCAAGCTCAGTACTCCTGGGCCGCAATGGGCAAGGTATTGGAGACGGCCATTCAGTCTATAATGGTATCTCGGAATGGGCATGCGCCTAGGTGAGATGATATGCGTCCACACCCTCGGTATTGTACCGCGATGAGGGTACGGTGAACGTCGTACTCCTGAAGGATTCCCACGACGAAGCCATGTGGGATCATTTTGTGCTGGGCCACCCACAGGCCTCCGGCTACCATACGCTGGCCTGGCGGGGGGTCATCAGCACAGTCTTTGGGCATCGCACGTTTTACCTGATGGCCAAGGATGAAGGAGGGACGATCCTAGGGGTCCTTCCCATGGTATTGACGAAGAGTCCGATGTTCGGATGTTTCCTGACATCCATGGCGTTCTTGAATTATGGCGGAGTATTGGCTGATCGCTCCGATGTCCGTCTTGCACTTCTGGCGGCGGCGGGGGACACGGCTAGGGGTGTCGGAGCGGCACACATTGAATTGCGACAGACTGAGCCGATTGAAACCGATTGGCCTGTTCGCTCTCGCAAAGTTTCGATGAGACTCGCGCTCCCTCCAGACTATGAGACCTTGTTCAAGGCCTACCCTTCCAAGTTGCGGAGCCAGATCCGGCGGGCGCAGAAGGAGGGGATGGATGTCCGTGTCGGTGGCGAGGAACTGCTCGAAGATTACTATCGTGTATTTGCTCGATGCATGCGGGATTTAGGCACACCTGTCTATGAGAAAGGGTTCTTTCGATCGATTGTCGAAACCTTTTCCAAAGAGGTGCGACTGTGTGTCGTCTCGCTGAAGGGAATGCCGCTTGCTTCGGGGCTTCTGTATGGTTTTCGCAGCACGTTGGAGATCCCTTGGGCCGCGTCGGATAAGCGGTTCAGTCGGCTGGCTCCTAACATGCTCTTGTACAGCGCGGTCTTAGAGTTCGCCTGCCGCGAAGGGTTCAAAGAGTTTGATTTTGGCCGATCGTCGGCTGATAGCGGAACGTACCGATTCAAACAACAATGGGGGGCTCATCCTCGCCAGCTGCACTGGTATTATTGGCTCTCTGGAGGGCAGAGTGTCCCGGAGTTGAATCCTGACAATCCGAAGTTCAAGGCCGCCATTTCCGTGTGGCAACACCTTCCCTTGCCGGTAGCGAATACCATCGGCCCACATATTGTGAAGTATTTGCCATGATGCCACAACGGACGCTTTCTCCAACGGCTGCTCCAATCTCTTTCTGGGATCTTATTGGCGCGGCAAGGGGGCTGTGGGGTGGGGACAAACATCGCGCGCGCTTGGTTGAGGAGCTGAAAGAAAAGTTCTCGGCCCGTGAGGTGTTCCTGGTGTCGTCAGGAAAGGCGGCTTTGACGGTGATTCTCAAGGCGCTTGCGGCGTCGAGCGGAAGACGGCGAGTCATCGTTCCTGCCTATACGTGTTTTTCCGTGCCGTCTGCGATTGTCAGGGCCGGCTTGGACGTGGTGCTCTGCGACGTCGAACCGGACACACTCGATTTCAACTTTGCAGAACTTGAGGGCCTCATCAACGAGGAGGTCCTCTGTGTCGTGCCGACCCACCTCTTTGGTCGCCCGGCAGATGTAGACCGTGTGAAACGACTCTGCGAGGGGACAGGCGTCGTGGTAGTTGAAGATGCGGCTCAGGCAATGGGCGGCCAGTCGGGGGGGCGCCTGCTTGGCACGCTCGGGGATGTGGCCTTCTTTAGTCTGGGGCGTGGGAAAAATCTTACGTGTGGCACAGGGGGAGTGATACTGGCTAGGTCATTACCCGTCGTTGAAGCAATCAAAGTTGAGTATGCGACCTTGCCGGAGGCTCCTCGCGGTGAAGTCGCCAGGAATTGGCTTGAGATGGTCATCATGCGGCTCTTTATTCACCCCTTGTTGTACTGGCTCCCCGCAGGGCTTCCTTTTCTACGGCTAGGGGAGACCACGTTTGATACGGACTATCCTCTATACCGTATGGATGAGGTGCGCGTGCATCAACTTCGTGGGTGGGAACGCCGTTTGGCTCTCGCCAATCAAGAACGGGCTGCTCGTGCCGGCTGGCTCATCGACGGGTTGGATCTTCCTCGTAGAGGCATCAAGCCGATTACAGGGAAAGAGTCGATTTATCTCAGACTTCCCGTGATGGTCCGAGATCGAGAGATGAAAGAGACGGTATGCCGACAGAGCCGAGAGGTAGGCGCTGGGATGAGTCCAAGCTATCCGGCGACGATTCAAGAGATTCCAGAGCTGGCCGGCCGTTTAGTGAGCAGGAAGTACGCCGGCGCTCAGGAGGTTGTGGATCGCTTGGTGACACTGCCGACTCACCAATTCGTCACGGAAGTGGATCGTCTGAAAATCGGCCGGATATTGGGGAGCAGGGAGATTGGATCGGTTTCCGTGAAGGCCGAGAGCCATAAAACAGCAGACTCCGCGCCATAACGACAGGCCGTATGTCCTGTTCGGAAGGGTTGGGCCGCCTCGTGATGAACATCTATGTATGCATGCAAACAGCCTTTTGGATCTCCATAGGGTTTATCTGCTATGCCTATGTTGGGTACCCACTCCTCTTGATGTTGATAGGGGTTGTGCGCAACCGGCCCGTCGAAAAAGGGCCGTGCCGGCCGACGGTGTCTTTTATCATCACGGCCTATAACGAGGAAAACCGGATTCGTGAAAAGCTGCTCAACACACTTCAGCAGGACTATCCTCGTAAATCGTTTGACGTGGTTGTGGCTTCCGATTGCTCAACGGACGGAACCGATGATCTTGTGCGATCGTTTTCGTCGTCAGGTGTGCGGCTGGTGCGATTAAACACGAAGGGGGGGAAAGAGGCTGCGCAGAAGCAGGCTGTTGAGTTGACAGCGGGAGAGATCCTGGTGTTTTCAGATACGGCCACCATGCTTGAGCCAACGGCCATCACCTCAATCGTCAAGAATTTTTCAGATCCGACCGTCGGGTGCGTCAGCAGCGTTGATCGCTTCATTGACACGGATGGGACCGTCAGCGGAGAAGGGGCCTATGTCCGCTATGAAATGTTCCTCCGGAATCTTGAAACGCGTGTGAATACATTGGTTGGGCTGAGCGGGTCTTTCTTTGCGGCTCGCCGATCTGTCTGTCAAGGTTGGGCCCCTGACCTGCAAAGCGATTTCAATACTCTGCTGAATAGCGTTCGGAACAACCTCCGTGGCGTCGCTGATCCAGAATGTGTGGGGTTTTACAAGAACCTCTCCGATCAGAAAAAAGAATACGATCGTAAGGTACGAACGATTGTCCGAGGCATATCGGTGTTCATGCGGAGCTTGTCTTTGCTCAACCCTTTTCGGTATCACCTCTTCGCGTGGCAGTTGTTTAGCCACAAACTCTGTCGATGGCTCGTTCCGTTCGCGATGATCGCCGCCCTGATGGCCAATGTGGTACTGGCATCGTCATCGCTATTTTTTCAAGGGACTCTAGTGGTACAGGTGGTATTCTACGCAGTGGCAATGGCCTATCTCGCCACCAAACGGTTGCCGAGTATCGGGATGTTGCGCATCCCGTCATTTTTCGTCATGGTGAACCTTTCAATTCTCGATGCCTGGATCCGCTACTTTCGAGGCGAGCGCATCGTGTCGTGGAGTCCGTCTAAGCGGTAGGGTGTTTTCTCTTGCCAGGAAAGGTTGAGCGATGGAGCATGTGGAAATTACGAAGAAGACGCTACGTCAATTCGGCCTCATGGTCGGCGGGATTTTCCTGCTCATCGGACTGTGGCCCTTAGTCTGGCGGCAGGAGGCAATGCGCATCTGGGTGGTTGTGCCGGGTGCGCTCCTGGCGGCTGCCGGGCTTGTGATGCCGGGCGTATTGAAACATGTGTACCGAGGATGGATGTGGGTCGGGCATGTGATGGGATGGGTCAATACCCGTATTCTTCTAGGGATCCTGTTTTATGGCATGGTGACGCCAATGGGAGTGTTCATGAAGTTGACCGGGCGTGATCCTATGCGAAGAAAGCTCGAGCCTGATACGAAGACGTACCGTGTGATATGTCAGCCAAGGCCGGCGTCCCATATGAAGAACATGTTCTAGCAGGATGCTGAACATGTCCACCAGCGGCGTTCCTTCTTTGCCTAGAGGCTCAATGTCTCGAAGCGTGCGGCCTTTGCCTCTTTGCGTGCAGCGGCCTTGCTGGAGGGATTTTTGAGCATCCTATTTAGTGTTTTCCTATTGTCCTAGACGTTCGGTCCGTTGAATTTCCACCGTGCCACAAGGGTTTTTCCGCAGCCTTTTTAGGGGTTGGGGAAAACGGGCAACGATTGCAGGAGGATGCATATGGGAGATTTTATTCAAGAGCTGTGGGCCTTTATGAAAGAGCGGAAGAAGTTCTGGCTCTTGCCGATTATTCTGGTACTGGTGTTGCTGGGCTCTCTGATCGTTCTTACACAAGGGTCCGCCGTGGCACCGTTTATTTATACGCTGTTTTAAAATGGCTGTGTGCGAGTCCCGGCAGATAGCGTCTCACCTCTCACGTGCTGATTCAGCCTTGTGTTGATCACGTACCCATGGTCGAAGCCAGTCCTTCGATTGACGATTCCTGTGAGGCTACCGTGATAAAAGAACGTGCTTTGTCATGATAACGCCGTCACTTTTTGTGGCTCAATTTCCTACCAATAAAGGGTATGCGACTACAGCAGGGGAAACTCTATTGTATCAAGCCGGTATGGAGTTGGCACAAGGAAAGCAGGAACATGTTCATTTCGCCTACCGAGCATTCCAACGAGGACACCCTGCTTCACTTCCACGCGACTTCTCGAATCTGATCGAACTGAACTTCTCTGAAGAGCAGTCCTGTGCGGATATGGAGACCATGATTCTGCGAGTGACGACGTATGTGAAACAGCATGGGATCCGCTTCGTACTGTTCAATGACATCCAGCCGATCCACCCCATGTTTCGTCCTCTTCGCCACGCAGGCGTGTCGACCATTCTCTCGTATTGGGGGTCTACGATTTCATCATTGATGCCTGCCTGGAAGCTTTTTCTGAAGCGATTGGAGATAGCCCTCTCGAATTCCCGTGTCGATGGACTGATCTTTCAGGCGCAAGCAATGGCACAACTTGCTATAGATGGAAGAGGTGTTCCGGAGCGAATGGTTGATGTGGTTCCTCAAGGCGTCGACGTGAATCTCTACACACCTGGGTCCTCAGATTATGTCTATAGAGCCCTCTCGTTTCCCTCTAGCCGGCGGGTGATTATTTACGCCGGGCATATGGAGCGGCGGAAGGGACCCCATGTATTGGTCGACGCAGCCATCGAGTTGCTCGCGCGTCGGGGGCGCAAGGATGTATGCTTTCTCTTGTGCGGGAACAAAGAAGGTGAGAGCTTGGAATATGAACGTGCGTATGAGGGGATGGGAATCGATTCGTTTATCAAATTTGGAGGCTATCGTTCTGATTTGAAAGAAATTTATCAGAGCTGTTTTTGTGGGGTGGTTCCTTCAAGCGGCTGGGACTCGTTTCCCAGAACGTCGCTTGAACTGGCTGCTAGCGGTCTCCCTGTCATAGTGTCTCGATTAGGGGGTTTGCCAGAGTCGATTGTGGACGGTACAACGGGACTGCTTTTTGATCCTGGGAATGCGAAGCAGTTGGCTGATCGAATAGAGACCCTGCTGGACAATCCGAAATTGGCTAAGGAGTATGGTGAGAAGGGGCGGGAACGGTGCGTGAGGGATTTGAATCTTGCTAATCAACTTAACCGCTTGATGATTGCCATCCGTCGGCATATCCGTTGATTGCCGTCTCTTCGGGCATTGAAGGTGTATTCCAGATGAATGTAGGTGGACTCAAAACGATCACCAAATCAGTTGTAGGTGAGTTGACTCATCGACTAGGCATAGGTCCATTTGTGTGCAGGGGGAAAGTGTTAATTTTAGCGTACCATCGTGTTGTGACTCCTGATGATCTGAGTCGCGGCCATATTGAACCAGGCATGTATGTTCTTCGTGACGTGTTCGACATGCACGTTCGTTGGCTAGTAGAGCAATTCGAGATCCTTTCATTCTCGCAGTTGCTTACACGGTGGAATGATAACGAGTGGGATGATCGAAAGAGGTATTGTGTACTGACCTTCGACGATGGCTGGCTGGATAACTATCGCCATGCATTCCCTATTCTAAAAACGTATCATGTGCCTGCGACGATATTTCTGCCCACGAATTATGTCGGGTCGAATGAGTGGTTCTGGCCTGAGAAGTTCGCATATCTTCTGGCTCGGCTTAGCCAAAATTCACTGACTTCGGTGCAACGGACGCGCGCCGGTGGTGTGATCGCTGAACTGTCTGGCATGGCGCACCATGAATTCGATGGCCAGCATGGTGTCAGCCTTGACACCGTGTGGGAAGTGATTGGGCGTTGTAAATTGGCGCCTCCAAGCGAAATCCAGAGCGGGATTCATAAACTGAGTGAAATCCTGGCGATTTCTGTGCCGCATGAAAGAGTGACAATCAATTGGAGTGAAGTGGCGGAGATGGCCAAGAACGGGATTTCTTTCGGTTCTCATTCCTGCTCGCATCATCTGCTGACTCGGCTTGATGAGGAGACTATTCGGCAAGAGCTGCAGGAGTCCAATAGATTACTTCGAGCCTTGCCGGCGGGATATCTTCCGGTTTTCTGTTATCCCAACGGAGACAATAACGAAGCAATCCAGGGTTTGGTAAAGCAGGCTCAGTACGTGGCTGCAGTTGGAACGAAGCCTGGCGTAGAAGGTCAGCATCCAGGAAACATGTATGAGTTGAACCGCATAGGTATGCACAATGATGTCAGCGAGACCATTCCGATGTTCTCGTTTCACGTGTTCCGTTCGGCTTGGGGTTTGTAGTGTTCAATCTGAAGGACTCGTTCGATCATGGAACATCGTGTGTCGCCGGCAACGGTTGTTTCGAATGTGGTTGCCTGGGTATAGGGTGAGTGCGGGATGGACATTCAAACGGTATTGGTGACTGACGG
>JACMLT010000087.1 GCA_014379455.1 Nitrospiraceae bacterium | reverse complement strand
CTGTACTCCCATGTCCATCCAGTGGTTCCCGGGTCACATGAATACGGCGCGCAAAGAAGCGGCCAAAACGATGGAGGCGATCGATGTCGTCGTCGAAGTGCTGGATGCGCGCATACCCAATGCCAGCTGCAATCCACTTATCGAAGAACTGCGCCTGACCCGCCAGCGCCCTAGCCTGAAAGTGCTCAACAAAGCCGATCTCGCCGATCCCACCGTCACACAGACTTGGCTCGATCGGTATAACCGGCAACCGGGCGTCAGCGCTGTGGCCCTTTCTTGTCATCATGCGGGCGATGCCGCGAAGGTGCCCCAGCTCTGTCGGCCGCTCGCTCTGCATCGCAACAGCAGCGCAAAGCCGCTGCGCATGCTGATTATGGGAATTCCAAACGTCGGTAAATCGACCCTGATGAACATGCTCCTCAAACGCCGCATCGCTCGTGTGGGCGACGAACCAGCCGTGACCAAAGTCCAGCAGCGTCACAAACTGAACGACCACATGGCCATCACCGATTCACCCGGGCTATTGTGGGGGACCATCAAAGACCCTCATGTGGGCCTCCTGCTCGCCACGGTCAACGCCATAGGGCACAAGGTCGTCGATGACGAAGCGGTCGCAGAATTTCTTGCCGGCATTCTGCTTGCGCGCTATCCTGCCCGGCTCAGGACCCGCTATGGCTTTGCGGTAGAGGGCCTAACAAGCGCCAGTATGATCGACGCGATCGGCAAAAAGCGTGGCTGCCTGCTGACGAGGAGCGGAGGTGGGATAGACCGGGACAAAGCGGCGAGGATACTCTTGTCGGACTACCGCGAAGGCACACTCGGCCGCACCAGCTTGGAGACGCCGGATAGGCAGGCAGAAGAACACGTGCCGACAGCACGCGCGTGAAGTGGAAAGACCGGCTGGTTTAATCGTTCCCTAAGCCAGACATGCCAGAGCAAGGCGACTCTTTCACAATCAAGCCCTGGCGAAGTCGATAAACCCTCGTTCGACGTCCGTGCTGACAAGCTCTACCCACACCTTATCTCCAACATCCAGACCACGCTCGCCCGTCACCAGTCTCCCTTCAACCGGTGGCTCAAGGAGCCTGACCCACGTACCTCTATCCGACGCGCCCGTCACGATCGAATCGAAACGCTGCCCAATCCGGGATTGGAGCAATAAGGCAGCGGCAGACTTGCGAAGCTGTCGCTCGACTTTTTCCGCATCGCTCTCCCTTTCGGTACAGTGGTCGGCCAGATACTTCAATTCTTCGGGCTGGTACGGCGTCGACTCGCCCGCCAACGCCGCTTTGATCAGCCGCTGGGTAATAAGATCGGGATACCGTCGGTTGGGAGCCGTGGAATGGGTGTACCCCTTCACGGCAAGTCCAAAATGTTCAGGAGAGCCGTCCTTCTGATCCAGTACATATTCGCCTCTGCCGATGAGCTTCACGATGGCCAGAGAGAGATCGGGAAATCTGAGGGGATCAGCCTTCTGACGTGCAATGAGGAACACTTCAAGCGCACGCGCGTCCGGCTCAGGAGGTAAGTGGTCGCCCCAGCGTGCAGCCACCTCGACGATCCGCTGCCAACGTTCGGGAGAGCGCAGGATGCGGCGGAAGGAAGGCATGCCCTTTCCATTCAAATAGGACGCCGTGGCCTGATTAGCGGCAATCATAAAATCTTCGATCAACTCCTTGGCACGATTCTTCTGCTCGACCCTGAGATTGGTCAGCACCTCACCCTCAAACACGGCTCGTGGCTCAATCGTTTCAAGACTCAGCGCGCCCTGTTCGTGTCGTCGCGCCTTGAGCCGTTGCGCAACCTGGTCCTGGAGGCGGAGTTGCGCATCGAGGCCGGAGACGGCCTTGACCCCCTCAGGCGCAGGAGCCTCCCCAGCAAGCCAGGCTGCGATGTTGTTATAGGCCAGCTTCGCATGGTTGCGGACCAGTGCCCGAAAGTGAGTCGAGCTGAGGATTGCCCCGTCCTCCGCAATCACCATTTCCACAACGACCGCGAGGCGATCCTGCCCTTCGCCAAGAGACGTCAGATCAGTCGACAGTTTTTCCGGCAGCATGGGGAACATGTCGCCGGCTGTATAGACCGACGTCGTATTGTGTTTGGCGTGAGTATCCAAGGCTGATTCCTTCATGACCAGCGCGTCCACATCGGCTATCGCAACCAGGATGGTGACAGACCGATCAGGATGGGGCTCGGCGGCGGAGAGTTGGTCGAGGTCTCGGGAATCGTCGTTGTCGATCGACGCCCAGAGTAGCCCCGTCAAGTCACGGATGTTCGAGTCCCATTCGGTGGCGGCAGTCTCTATGCCGGCAAGCTCGGCCATCGCCTCAGAAGAAAAATCCGGCAAGAAGCCTCGTTCGATCATGACTCGACGAGCAATAGTCTTCAGATCAGCGCGATGATTTTTCATATGTCCCTTTAATCTGGGATGAGTCCCATTTGGTTCTTGAATTGGGGTGGAGCATGGTGGCGCTTCCCTCCAGACACAATCAGTAGGTCCACATCTCATGCGCCAGCGGGGCATGATTT
>JACMLT010000086.1 GCA_014379455.1 Nitrospiraceae bacterium | reverse complement strand
ACACCTCTGGCTATCGATTGCAGACCATCTGAATGTCCATGCGGCCACGGTGAGTCGAAACGTAAGGCAGGCGAAGGAGTGCATGGTCTGAACCGCGTCTCTCTTACATTCTCAATGTGACCCATCATCAATCCCGACACAGACTGTTTTGAGGATCCCTCAGTTCCTGGTGCCAAGTTCTTCACGAAAGAGGTATATACGGGACACTAAGGGGCTTGATACCTTCAGCCTTTCTTGATAGCCCTCTCGTCTGTCACAGTAGGAGTCACCCAACATGGGTAATGCGAAAGATCAGACCATTGCAGTGAATGTCCGTTTAAAGCCCAGTGAGTCGTCAGCTCATCCGCGAGCAACCAACTACACGAACGTCGGCGTGGCACAGGGGATTGCCTATCTCGACTTCGGTTTTATCGAGCCATCCCTACTCGCCACCATTGCCAAAACAGCGAAAGATTGCCAAGCTGCGCCAAAAGGATTGGAAGGTACCCTCGTTACCCGCGTGGCCATGGGCGGCGATGTGCTTGCGCGCTTGCATCAGCAGATACAGCAAGTTTTGGTCAGCCTGCGTGATGCGCGGCAGCCGAAGCCGAAAGCGTAGGATCGGGCAGGGGAAATGGATGCAATGGGGGAGCGCAAGACTTGCTACAGGTCTTTCTCGATGCGACCGGCGTCAATAAGTCAATAGTCATGCCCCCTATTACCTGGCTCTCCATTTTGAGGGTGGTTGGAATCCATGAGGAACCTATGACGCACAAGTTTAGTCTGATGCTCTTGTTAGGACTGCTGATCGGCAGTCCACACCTGGCAGGTTGCGCAGAGATAAAGGCATCGTATCCCGTTCAGGATACGGGTCTTCATGCAGAGCGATCCAGCGAGTTGGTGTGGCTGGATAATCACCGTTTACGGTTTCACGGCAATCGAGCAGCCGAGCTTGAGGCAGACGATGTTCACAAAGTTCCTCGCTTCATCGGGGCGGGTTATTACATCTGGGATACGGATGCAAATCAGATCGTCACCGATCCAAGCTTGGAAGGTGCGATGCGGCTCTGTGTGCAGGGAGACTATATGACCTTTCTGCGGAAGTCGCCGACTGATGAGAAAAAGTGGTTCGTGGTGACAAGGGATAAGGGCCAAGAGACCGTGACTCCACTCTTCAATGCTGAGTGGTTCAATCGCTTCAGTTGTCGCTATTACGAACAAAAGCCCGAATGGGCGATCTCAGATCACGAGACGTTACCGCTCATGGACGGCCACGGATTCCTCGATTGGACTTCAGGGGAAGAGCAGCAGCCTCGGCAGAACCGACCTATCTCGTTGTACCGCTCTAGTAATACTGAAGGTGTCAAGCTTCCCATCAGAATGCGTCAGGTCTGGCGCAACCTTGTGAAGTATGCGCCCTTCAGGAATGCGTATTTCTTTCATCCAATTGCCTACATAGATCCACAAACGGGACAGGAACACGGGGTGGGCCCATGGCCAAAAGGTAAGCCCGTTCCTATGTGGTGGCTTGCGCCTGACGGGAAGGTAACAACTGAAGAAATCCCTTATATGTCGTTTATGCGCGGTGGGTCGAGAGGGTTTTCTCCCACTCGTGAGGGCATCTTCATTTACTCTCACAAGACAGATGGTCTGGGCAAGCCCGGTGATGCGGGCGGATATTTGGCTCAAAATGGATCAATAACTAAAGTCATTACGGGATATTTAGAAAATATTACATTGTCTCCAGATGGGTGTCAGGTCGGATTTATTTATGACCCATATGACACCGTGTATGGAAAAGACCGTCTCAATAGGATCACTGTGAAAACTATCAACCTCTGTCAGGAGGTCCATCATGCCCGTTAGTACGACACTCAATGACTTAAGCAAGCTCGCATTAGTCGCGAGCGACGCATCTTACTTCACAACATCTTTTCCGGTCGCTCATGAAAGTGCTTTGGCCCCTCTAGATGAACAAGATCCGACTATCGTCCCGAGGTTTGATATCCAGGCCGGTTTCTTCGAGTTTAAACAATTTTCCGATGCGCCAGGCATCCCCACGGGTTTCAAGGCCATTGCGTACGAAAAGAACTCACCTGGGAGTCCGAAGGAAGTGATTTTGGCTTTCGGAGGTACCGATGGGCCGAATCCAACTGACTGGGTCACCAATACACAGCATCTTGGATGGAACCAATGGAATGAAAATAGAGACCAAATCTTCGAGTACCTAAACAGCCTTTCACCAGATACCAAGATCGCATTCTCTGGGCAAAGCTTGGGTGGGACTCTGGCTCAATATGCTGCGTATGAATGGATACAAAGTAAAACAGCAGATCCCACCTTTGACAAGAGTCGAATCAATTTAATTACCTTTAATGCGCTGGGTGGCTACTTAGGATTGACAAGCCACCTGGGCCCTTATCAAGCGTCCGTGCTCAGCGGTCTTGGCCAAGCCGCGCATTATGTGATTACTGGCGATCTCGTGAGCCGTTTAGGTGGCGACCCAGTTGCTGGCATTGGCCATGTGGGTGGACAAGTGTATCTGTTGGACTATCGCACAGTGAATCCTGATATGGGAGAGTTGGTCAAGCTGGATCTGATCGAGGGCCATCGGATCGAAACCGGTTTCTACGCAGGGCTCCATGCGCTCAATGCGTTCACGGTGGCCCAGAATTTGTTTTCAACCACGACTCCTCAACAGTGGTACCTCCCGATGGCGTCGCTGCAAAACACGGCGGGGTTGCTTGGGAACATCCTCAATGGCCGAGATGTAGGTAGGGCCGAATCTGTGCCCCGTCTCCTGGCTGGGCTCATGGCTGGGATGACGTTTGGCAATCAACAAGAGTGGGACACATTAGTCAAAGCCTATCTGACCAACCAGCATGAGGCCGGTAAGTTGTCCGATAGTATGTACAAGTTCTATAGCGCGGCTACGCTGCCGGTGGCGGTGGCAGGAAAACCCGTCACCGCAGCCATCTATACAGCATCAGTGATTCTGGCTGGGCTTGCGGATGCGCTTGGGCTTGGGCTCGATGCGATTCAGTCAGGATTCAGCACCCTCAAAAACTTCTTGCAGGTCTCCACTGGACCTGCAGAACCCGTGAGCATGTCGCAAGGCGAATTCTCGCAGAAGGCAGCACTTGTCCTTGCGGCCTTCGATGGCTTATCAAATACAAATGCACTGAGACAGGAATTCCTCGCGCACAATCTCAGTCCTGATGAATTTGCGCAGCAACTCCTGAATGTCAGCGGCAGTATGTGGCGAGATACCGCGCTGGCCAATTTGCGCGATCAGTTGCCGTCTACGACGGACAAAGTGCAGGTCAATGGTCTTGCAGTGGCGTTCTACGACACACTAGGCGCCACGCCCGGACTAGACCCGTCTGATTTGACCCTGTTTGCGCAGGAGAGAAACGCGCTCATTCTCGACACCGGCTCAGGATTTGCCAACGCGTTTCAAGACTTTACGCAGAAGATCACGAATGTGGCCTTCAATCTGGGCCAGACGATCAGCAACTTTGCCGACATTCAGCTCATCGATCAAGCCTATGCCGCTGAACTGAGCGATCCACGGCTATCCTCCTCCGTCAGGAGTGTGGTGGAGGAGGCTCGTGAGATTGCCCAGCGCGCCGGCCAGACGGTGGTGGTGCAGCAAGGGATGGGGCCAAATCCGTTCAATGGGCACGGCTTCAATCCCAACGATCCCGGCACGATCTCGACCGCTACATTGCCGGAAGGGCAGTTGCAAGCCTATACGTTGTCGCTCCCCTACGGGGCAGGTACCGGTGGGCAACGGCTCCAACTCACGCTCATTGGGCCGAACGCCAGTGCGTTTTCTATTCGCACCGACGGCACTGAACTCACCGGCCAGAACGGCACCTTTACCCTCATCATACCGGAGGGCCAGCGTCAATTGGTGGTTGGCCTGCGGGCGAAGGACGATGTGAGTGTATCGAGTGCGTTGACGGTCTCAGCCACTCTGGTCGCTGCCGACAATCAAGCCACACACACGACACATCTTGAAGCGAACATGGCCCTTGCCGATACCGGCACACTGGCCTCTTCGGAGCTGCCTGTGCAAGGGCCGGTGGATTATAGTTTGAGCAATGAGTACATTTTTCAAGGCGTTTATTTGAACAATGAAGAAGTATTTGGCACTGGCCTGGGTGATAACCACTGGGGGCAATTCGGCGATGATCGATTGCACGGATTGGGCGGAACGGATTATCTCGCGGGAGGGTGGGGCCGCGACGCACTGTATGGAGGCGACGATTCAGATTGGCTCCAGGGTGACTGGAGTGAAGAGATGGATGCCCTGGGCCCTCAGGAGCAGGACTATTTGGATGGCGGCACAGGCGATGACACGCTGCTTGGCTATGGAAATGATGATGTGCTACTTGGGGGGGATGGCGCGGATCAACTATTGGGCGATGATTATCCAGAGGCACCAGGGGGCCGGCCAGTCGGGGCAGATTACCTCGACGGGGGGGCAGGCGATGACCTCTTGTATGCTGGCCTGGGCGATGATGTGCTGCTGGGGGGAGACGGAAACGACGGACTGCGTGGAGACAATGTCAATGGGGGTGGGTGGAATAAAGTCGTAGCGGATCAGAATGGTCTTCTGATATCGGTGTTCGATCCGACAGGTCGACCTGCCAGATTCACCGCCAACGGCGGGGCTGATTATCTGGATGGAGGGGCCGGGAACGATACGCTGATCGGTGATGGCGGCGACGACATTCTACTCGGCGGCACGGAGGACGATGTCTTGTTCGGCGACGATCAACAAGTGGCGGTCGTCCAGGAAGGCGATGATTGGCTAGAGGGCGGAACCGGCAACGATCAGCTGGTCGGCGGGGGCGGCGAAGATGCACTGTTTGGGGGAGACGGCGCGGATCTATTAGTCGGCGACTATGCGAACAATCCCACGCTGGGCTTCGACGATACGCTCGATGGCGGGGCGGGGGACGATCAATTGTATGGTGGTGGAGGCCACGATCTGCTCGAAGGCGGGCTCGACAATGATTTGCTGACCGGGGACGAGGGGAATGATAGCCTCTTCGGAGGCGAAGGCCTCGATCAGCTCCAAGGGGGACTGGGCGATGATGTACTCGATGGAGAAGCCGGTGACGATCTGCTCTTTGGCGGTGAAGGAAACGATACTCTCTTTGGTGGAGCCGGCATAGACGAACTCCAAGGCGGGAATGGCGATGACGAACTTGCGGGGGATGCAGGCGATGATTTTCTCTTGGGCGATGCGGGTAACGATACCTTGTTCGGCGACGAGGGTGCGGATCGATTACAAGGCGGGGTCGGCGACGACTTCATTGGGGGTGATGCTGGCAACGATGGATTGTTTGGGGAGGACGGGGCCGATACGCTCTTTGGCGACGAGGGGAATGATGAATTTTTAGGGGGAGTAGGGAACGATGTTCATGACGGGGGGTCTGGGAGCGATGTCTACCTCTTCAATCTCGGCGACGGCCAAGATGAAATTTTTGAAGAGGATATCGTCGGCGATGTGAACACGATTGTTTTTGGGCCCGGCATCACGCGGGATATGCTTACGTTCACCCAGAACGAGGCGGAAGAGACTTTGTTGATTCAAGTCGATGGAGGCAGTGATTCCATCCTGATCCACGGGTTTACGAACACGGGGGTGAACGGCACTGGTGGGATGCAGAATGTCGTCGCCGGCGGCCAGAGCTTTTCGCTTGGGGACTTACTGGGACTACCGAGCGGGCAGATTGTCGGCACTGCCGGGAACGACGTGATCAGGACCGGCACCGGCAATGACACGATCTTTTCCGGGGCCGGGGACGATGCAACCACGGGGAACGCCGGCAACGACCTGCTCGTGGGAGGCGCGGGGCACGACACCTATTTCTTCAATCTCGGAGACGGTCTCGACACGATCAACGATACCGCTACGACCGGGGAAGGCAACCGCATCGTCTTTGGTGCTGGCATTTCGGCGGGCGATCTCACGTACACGCAAGGTGTCAATACGCTTACGATCGCCTACAATGGCCTGGCCGATTCGGTCCAATTTGTCGGATTCAATCAGAATACGCTGCTCGGTTCGCTGGTCGTGTCCACCCTTCAATTTGTCGATAGCAGTGTGGTGAATCTCGCCGATCTATTTCCGCCCTATACCAACCATGTTCCGACCGTGTCGAATTCCATTGCTGACCTCACGGTGGTGGAAGATGTTCCCTTCAGTTTTGTCGTGCCGCCCACTACGTTTGCCGATCAGGATGCCGGTGATGTACTGACGTTGAGCGCAAGCCTGGCCGATGACACGGCCCTCCCAACGTGGCTTAGCTTCGATGCGAGGACCGCCACCTTCAGTGGGGTGCCCGACGATGTGCAGGTAGGAACCTTGGGGCTACGTGTGAGAGCAACCGATGGGAGAAACGAGATCGCGGACACGTTCAATCTTACCATCACAAACGTGAACGAGGCGCCCACAGTGGCCGTGCCGCTGGTGGATCAGGCTGCGACGAAAGAGGTGCCGTTCACCTTCATCGTGCCGGCAGGGGCGTTCGCGGACGTGGACCCTGGCGATTCGCTGGCCTATAGCGCGACATTGGCGGACAACAGCGCGCTGCCCTCGTGGCTGGTATTCAATCCGTCGACTCGGACGTTCAGCGGAACGCCGCAGAGCCAGGATGTCGGTTCGGTCATTGTGAAAATCACGGCGACGGATATCGGCAGCCTCAGCGCCGCAGATGCTTTCTCACTTACGGTGGCGCACGGGTTGAATGAAATTATCGGCACGTCGGGGAGCGAAACCCTGACCGGCACGGCGGGACTCGATCTAATTCGAGGCCTTGGTGGTAACGATCTACTCCATGGGTTGGACGGCAACGACACGCTCGAAGGCGGAGACGGAAATGACCAGCTGAACGGCGGGCTGGGCAGCGATACGCTGGACGGCGGGGCGGGCGACGACCTGCTGTATGCGGGAGCTGTCGGCGAAACGGGTCATGACCTGTTGATCGGAGGGGCTGGCTCAGACGTGCTCACAGGATATACGGGCAACGATACCTTTCAAGGCGGCCCTGGCAACGATTCGATCTTTAACCCTTACGGGGGACAAGACGTCTATCTCTTCGATCGCGGCGATGGACAGGATGGCCTGAGTACGAACCATGGCACGGTGCGGTTCGCGGCGGGTGTGTTGCCGACGGATGTGACGGTTTGGGGAAACAGTGACCTCTCCATGGTTCTGAGCATCAACGGTACGACCGACACGATGACCATCGCTGGGTGGGCGAACCCGTTCAATGGAGGACAGATCGACCGCGTGGAATTTGGGGACGGCACCGTGTGGGATGCGGCTACATTGCAGGCGAAGGCGGCGACCGGGACGGTCGGCAATGATTATCTGCGGGGAACAAACAGCAATGAAATACTCTTGGGGTTGGCTGGGAACGACCTGATTGAAGCATTGGACGGTGATGATGTGTTGGATGGCGGTTCAGGGAGCGATACCTTGCGGGGCGGCCTTGGCAACGATACCTATGTCTTCGGGCGCGGGTATGGAGTCGATCTCCTCCAAGATGCCGGAGGAACCGCAGATACGATTCAGCTGGCTGAGGGGATAGTGGCGTCTGGCGTGAGTCTCCTTCGGAATGGCAATGACCTCCTGCTCAGCATCGATCAAAGCCCGACACATCTTCTGATGAGTAGCGCTGCGTCGATCGAGCGGATCGCGTTCAACGACGGTACCATTTGGGATGTTGCGGCAATCGCCAGTCATACGTTTGCGGGCGTCATCAATTCGATAACCGGCACAGCCGGCAATGATACGTTCGTCATCGACAACGTCCAAGATACCGTCACCGAAGCGGCGAGCCAGGGGACGGATACCATACAGAGCCTCGTCTCCTACACCTTGCCCAACAATGTCGAGAATCTGACCTTGACGAGCTATTTCAATGTCGACGGGACAGGTAATTTATTGGACAACGTGATCATTGGGAACAGCGGTAATAATAAGCTCATAGGCAGCGGCCCGGACTACAATGGCGGCGGAAGCGATACCCTGCAAGGAGGAGCTGGCGACGATAGCTATACCGTCGTTGGGAACGCCGACACGGTGATTGAGGCGCTCAACGAGGGCCTCGATACGATTACGCTCATCGGCGATGCCAATCGAGGCTGGAATTATGCCTTGCCGGATCATGTCGAGAACTTGATCGTTACGATTGCCTCCACGATGTTTCTTCAGGATCGTGCCTTCTTTGGCAATTCTCTAGACAATGTCATCAGCGGCGACCCGGAGTGGCTCAACTATATCGATGGGGGGCTGGGGGCGGATACGATGATCGGGGGCCGAGCCAGTAACACCTATGTCGTCGACAATCCAGGTGATATTATTCGTGACACCTACATTGGGGACATTGGATTTTCGGTCGATACCGTGATGAGTTCCATTAGCTATACGCTTGAATCCAACCTGGAGAACTTGACCCTCACCGGAACTGCAACAATCAACGGCAGCGGCAACGAATTGAACAACGTGCTAACGGGTAACAGCGCGGTGAATGTCCTGATGGGTGGCGCAGGCGACGACACCTACGTCATCGGAGCGGGTGACACGATCGTGGAGCTGCCGGGGCAAGGCATGGACTTGGTCAGCAGCGATCAGAGCTATATCCTCAGCGCCGACTTGGAGAATGTGATCTTGACCGGCACGGCAGCAATCGATGCGACTGGAAACGCACTCGACAATGTGTTGACAGGCAACAGTGCCAACAACATGCTTGACGGCGGAGCCGGGGCCGATCAGCTCATCGGTGGCGACGGGGACGATACCTATCTGGTTGGAGCCGGCGATACCATCGTCGAGCAACCGTTTAACGGGATCGACACAGTCATTGCCGACCAGACCTTCGCGCTCAGCAGTGATCTGGAGAACTTGATATTGACGGGAACGGCTGCGATCAACGGGATAGGGAATGCGTCGGACAACATTCTGACGGGTAACAGTGCCGCCAACGTGCTGACCGGGGGCGCCGGTGACGATACATATATTGTAGATGGCGCGGATACGATCG
Organism: Nitrospiraceae bacterium; assembly: GCA_014379455.1. Taxonomy (GTDB): domain Bacteria; phylum Nitrospirota; class Nitrospiria; order Nitrospirales; family Nitrospiraceae; genus Palsa-1315. Next base: position 10,069 of record JACMLT010000086.1, on the reverse strand, counting down.
TTGAGAATGCCGATGAGGGAATGGACACCGTGCATGCATCGGACAACTGGGTGCTTGCGAGCGATCTGGAAAACCTGACCTTAGTGGGTGCCGGAGCCATAAACGGAACAGGCAACGCTGCGAACAATATCCTTGCCGGCAACAGCGCCGCAAATATCCTTACCGGGGGAGCGGGTGATGATACCTATCGTGTAGATGACGGAGACACGATCATTGAATTGGCGAATGAGGGAACCGATACCGTGCAGAGCTCGGCAACCTTCATCCTTGTACCTGATCTTGAGCATCTGACTCTGACCGGAACGGCGGCGATCAACGCCACCGGCAATGCGCAGAACAACATACTGAACGGAAACTCCGGCGCCAACGTGCTCGACGGCGGGGCAGGTGCCGATACCATGTTCGGAGATACCGGAGACGATACCTACGTGGTCGATCACGTCGGGGACACCGTCACGGAAAGCTCCTCGGCTGGGATCGACACGGTGCAAAGCCGCATCACGTATACGCTGGGAGCCAATGTCGAAAACTTGATGCTACTCGGTAATGCCGCGATCAATGGTACAGGTAACTCGTTGTCAAACGTGCTGACCGGCAACAGTGCTGCGAACGTGCTGGCCGGAGGGGCGGGCAACGATACCTATGTCGTCAATGCAGGCGACACGGTCACCGAGTTATCCGGTCAAGGCACAGACACGGTGCGCAGCGCTGTTACATTCACCTTGGGCGCAAACATCGAGAACCTGACGCTGACCGGCCTCGCGGCGATCAACGGCACCGGCAATACACTCAACAATACGCTCGTCGGCAACAGCGGGGCGAATATCTTGAGTGGCGGGACTGGGACCGACACCATGTCGGGCGGGGCTGGCGATGATACCTATGTCGTCGATGTCGCCGGCGATGTGGCGACAGAGTTGGCCAATGAAGGCTCGGACACCATCCAGAGTGCGATCACCTATACCCTTGGCAGCAATGTCGAGAATCTCACCCTGACGGGCACCGGCGCGATCAACGGGACGGGGAATGCGTCGGACAACATGCTGACTGGGAACAGTGGAACCAATACACTGACCGGCGGTGCCGGTAACGACACCTATATCGTGGGTACTGGCGATACTGTCACTGAGCAAGCCAGTGCAGGGACGGATACGGTCCAGAGTGCCATTGCGTGGACACTGGGGTCCAACCTCGAAAACCTGACATTGACCGGCAGCAGTGCGATCAATGGCACGGGCAATACGTTGAATAACGTCATCACGGGCAACAGCGGGGCGAATGTGCTGAGTGGTGGAGCCGGCGTCGATACAATGGCAGGTGGTGCGGGGAATGACACGTATGTCGTCGATAATGTCGGGGACGGGGTGACGGAGGCTGCCGGGGCCGGAACCGATATTGTGCAAAGTTCGGTCACGTATACGCTAGGCAGCGAAATCGAAACTCTGACATTGACGGGCAGTGCGGCCATCAACGGCACCGGCAATGCGCTGAACAATGCGATCATCGGCAATGCCGGAAACAATATAATCAATGGAGGTGTGGGGGCTGATACGATGTCCGGAGGCCTCGGCAATGACACCTATGTGGTCGACAACGTGTCAGATACTGTGATCGAATCAGGGAGTGCCGGGACCGATACGGTCCTGAGTGCGGTGACGTTCACACTTGGCGCGAATCTCGAAAACCTGACGCTCACGGGAACGGGTGCAATCAATGCCACGGGAAATACGCTTAACAATACGCTCGTCGGCAACAGCGGCGCGAACGTCTTGAGCGGCGGCATTGGGGTTGACACCATGTCGGGTGGGGCGGGTGATGACACCTATGTCGTTGATGTGGCCGGTGATGTGGTGACGGAGTCGGTCAATGAAGGCTCGGACACCGTCCAGAGTGCGATCACCTATACCCTCGGCAACAATGTCGAGAGTCTTACGCTGACCGGCACCGCTGTCATCAACGGCATCGGCAATGCCTGGGACAACGTGCTGACGGGCAACAGTGGCGCAAACGTGCTGACCGGTGGCGCCGGCAACGACACTTATGTCGTCGGGACCGGCGATTCCATCGTTGAAAATGCTGGCGCGGGGACGGACACAGTCCAGAGTTCTATCACATGGACCTTGGGCGCCAATCTCGAGAATTTGACATTGACTGGTACTGCCGCGATCAACGGCATAGGTAATGCCTCAAATAGCACGCTAGCAGGTAACAGTGGCAACAATGTCTTGACCGGTTTGGGGGGCAACGACACCTACCAATATAGCCGGGGGGGAGGCCAAGACACGGTCATTGATAACTCCGGGGCTTCCGATACTATGCAATTCGGGGTGACGATCAATCCGCTCGATCTCGTCATCAGCCGTCAGGCCAATGACCTACGACTTACGATTCACGGCAGCACAGGCCAGGTGACGATTCAGAACTGGTATAGCGGTGCGACGAATCAGGCGGAAACAATTCAAGCCGGCAACAGTCAAACGCTATTGAGCACGCAGGTCGATCAGTTGATTCAAGCGATGGCGGGGTTCACTGCACAAACTGGCCTCACGTGGGATCAGGCGATCGATCAACGGCCTCAGGACGTGCAGACGGTCTTGGCGGCGAGCTGGCAGTAGGAAGACGTGAGGGGTATTGAGGACATGCTGTCAGAGGAACAGCAGGACGGGCTTCGCCTTCGGCAGAACGAGTCCCCAACTCGCTACGGCCCCTGCTGAACAGGCTGTGCAGCTTGTTACGAGAGCTTTATTGACATTCTGAATTCTGGTCCCCTAGGATGAGTGGCAATGGCGGAGTCGATTCAGATTCAGGTGAATGGCGAGCAGCGAGGCTGTCAGGCCGATGCCACGGTGGCGGACTTGCTGCGTGAACTTGCCATCAAGACTGAGCGTGTGGCGGTGGAGCTGAATCTGGAAATCCTCGATCGTAAAGAGTTCGATCAACGGCGTCTGAAACAAGGAGATCGGCTAGAGATCTTGAGCTTCATCGGCGGCGGCTCATAGTATATGATGTCAGTGACGAGCACATCAGATGGGCAAATTTATAGAGGGCATGTATGGCTGATGATCGACTGATTATAGGGGGATATGAGTTCAAGTCCCGACTCTTTGTGGGAACCGGGAAGTATAAGGACTTTGCCGAGACTAAAAAGGCCATTGAGGCATCGGGAGCCGATGTCGTGACGGTGGCGGTGCGGCGCGTCAACATTACCGATCGCTCCAAAGAGAATCTGCTCGATTATCTCGATCCGAAGAAGTACACCATTCTTCCCAACACCGCCGGTTGTTACAACGTGGAGGATGCTCTGCGTTATGCCCGCTTGGCCAGAGCCGCCGGCGTGTCGGATTTGATCAAGCTGGAAGTGCTTGGTGACGAGAGGACTCTCTTTCCCGATACGGCCGGATTGATCGAAGCGGCGAAGATTCTCGTCAAGGAAGGCTTTATCGTGCTGCCCTATACGAATGACGATCCCATCGTGGCCCAGAAGCTCGTCGATGTTGGGTGTCCAGCAGTCATGCCGTTGGCGGCGCCGATTGGATCGGGGCTCGGTATCCGCAATCCGTATAATTTAAAAATCATTATGGAAATGATCAAGGTGCCAATCGTCGTCGATGCCGGTGTCGGGACTGCGTCCGATGCTGCATTTGCGATGGAGTTAGGCGCAGATGCGGTACTCATGAACACGGCTATCGCCGGAGCTAAAGATCCCATCGCCATGGCCGAGGCGATGAAATATGGGGTGTTGGCAGGGCGGCTTGCGTTCAAGGCCGGACGAATCCCTCGAAAACTCTATGCGACGGCCAGCAGCCCCATCGAAGGTATGCTCTAGAGGATGCTGAAAAAGAGGGCGGGGTGGCTGGGACGATTCCCGTGCTCGCGCAACGCGCGGCCTCAGAAGGCCCTCGTTGGACGCGCGCAGTCGGAATCATCCCGGCCACCCCTTATAAGTGATAATTCGTTGCGGCCTTGCTTGGGAAAGGGCGCGAATCGGGGCGCCAGGGTTGGGCGGGTGAGAAGTTGGTCGTTTTGAGCATCCTGCTTAGTATAGGAGCGCTGAGATGGCGATATGAAAAGCGCCGCACGCACACACGCAGTACTCAGCACTTCTGAATCAGTCCTTCACTGATGCCGACACTTTCCAGCCGTCTTCTTGTCGTCACGGATCGTCATCAGACCAAAGGGCGTCCGTTGGTCCCCCTTCTGCAGCAGGTGCTCACAGCTGGGACATCTGCCATTCAACTCCGTGAGCGCGATCTCTCTGCCAGGGAACTTGTGACGCTTGCGCGTGAGGTGCAGGCTGTCACGGCTTCTTCCAAATCTCAGTTCCTTATCAATGATCGGGTCGATGTCGCGTTGGCGCTGGAAGGAGTCGGCGTCCATTTGCGGAGTAATAGTCTGCCTCTGCCGGTCGCACGGCAGATGTTGGGGTCACAGCGTCTGCTGGGTATTTCCGTGCATGCGGTCGAAGAGGCGGTGCAGGCAGAGGCAGCGGGCGCAGACTACATTGTGCTTGGCCCGATCTATGAGACGCCGTCCAAACAGACGTTCGGTCCGCCGCTCGGCATTCACACGCTTGAGAAGGCAGGCAAACTTGTTCGTATCCCGATTATCGGGATTGGCGGAGTGACGGCGGCGCGCGCGCGTGAGATGCGGCGTGCGGGAGCGTTCGGTGCGGCGGTGATCACAGCGATTTTCGGTGCGGACGATGTGGAGTCGGCGACGCGCGAGTTACTCGATGCCGTGACGCTCGCCCCGTGATGGCCTGACACACGATGATCACGCAGGAGGATGAGGCTGTCTGGTTGACCACCCCAGGAACGAGTGTTAGAATCCGCCCAGACGAGGACTTCTCGATTCAGCACAGGGTGCAGGTTTTTCCGAGTCGCACATGGACGGCAAGAAAGAAAGTCCGAGTCGATTCCGGTCTCTCCGAGATTCCGTCACGCAGATCACGAAGCGGTTGACAGAAGGAGAAACGGACGTGGCACCACGCAACGACGAACATATTCGCGAAGTGGAAAAGCTCCGAGTGCAGATCCAGTCGATGGAAGAAGAAATCCGTCGACTCTACCAGTCCCGCTATCAGCTCGACCAAGCCACCAAACAGAACGAAAAGCTCGTCGATACCCTCCAGGAAGCGAAGGGGCAGATTGAAGCGTTACGTGTCGAGGTTGAAAAACTGACCGCGCCTCCGTCGGCCTACGCCATCTTTTCCAGTCTCAATACCGACGGAACCGGAAATGTTTATGTCTCCGGGCGAAAAATGAAAGTCAGCGTGCATCCGTCGATCAATGGGAAGACGATGCGGAAAGGGCAGGAAGTGCTTCTGAACGAAGCCTTGAACGTGATTGAGGTGAAGGGCTTCGATATCCAAGGTGAAGTGGTGCGGCTCAAAGACGTGCTGGAAGGCAACCGTGCCCTGGTGACGCTGCATTTTGACGAAGAAAAGGTTGCTGAACTTGGGGATCCGCTGCTCGCCGAACATCTGAGTGCCGGCGACCATCTCCTCTACGATCCGCGCTCCGGCTATGTCGTTGAAAAGCTGCCGAGGTCCGAGTCGGAAGAATTGGTGTTGGAAGAAGTGCCCGATGTCGACTATGAGCACATCGGCGGGTTGCAGCACGAGTTGGAGCAAGTCCGCGATGCGGTGGAGTTGCCGTTTCTTCATACGGCCCTGTTTTTAGAGTACAAGTTGAGCGCGCCCAAGGGGGTCTTGCTCTATGGACCGCCGGGATGTGGAAAAACATTGATCGCCAAAGCCGTCGCGAATTCGATCGCGAAGAAGCTCGGGCATCTCACCGGTAAAGAAGTGCGAAGCTACTTCTTGCATGTGAAGGGCCCTGAGTTACTCAATAAGTATGTCGGTGAGTCCGAGCGCCAAGTCCGCGAAGTCTTCAAGAAAGCAAAAGAGCGGGCGGCGGACGGTAATCCCGTCATCGTATTCTTCGATGAGATGGATGCGCTCTTCAGAACGCGAGGCACCGGGATCTCCTCCGATATCGAATCGACAATCGTCCCACAGTTTCTCTCGGAAATCGACGGTATGGAACGACTCCGCAATGTGATCGTGATTGGGGCCAGCAATCGCCAGGATCTCATCGATCCGGCGGTCCTGCGGGCCGGACGGTTAGATGTGAAGGTGAAGGTGGGTCGCCCCGATGCCGCGGCGGCCAAGGATATTTTCTCGAAGTATTTGAGTATCGACCTGCCGTTTGCCGAGGAAGATTTGCAACGCCATGGCGGAGACACCAAGGCCTTAGTCGCGCAGATGACCGATCTCACGGTCGGGGCGATGTATGCGTCCTCGGAGGAGAATAAGTTCATCGAGGTCACCTATGCGAACGGTGAAAAAGAAGTGCTCTACTTCAAGGATTTCGCGAGCGGCGCGCTGATCGAAGGCATCGTGTCGCGCGCGAAGAAGTTTGCCGTGAAGCGGGCGATCGCGAAAGAAGGCCGTGGCCTTCGGTCCGAAGACTTGATCCGCGCCATTCGGGAGGAGTTTAAGGAGCACGAAGATCTGCCTAATACGACCAATCCTGACGACTGGGCGAAGATCTCCGGGAAGAAAGGCGAGAAGATCGTGCATCTTCGGACGATCAGCGGAGGCCCTGGCGACTCGCGGCAGATCGAAACTGTCACGACAGGGCACTATCTCTAAGATGTCGCACCCATGCAGGAATCTACCGCATTGACGACTCCCCGCGTACTCGGAACAGAAACAGAATTCGGTATCGCGTCACGCGATCCTACCGCCGCAGACCCTGTCTCCAATTCAATCGCCGTCATCGGGCACTATTCGAGCCTGCCGGCTCCTCTGGCCGTCTGGGACTATGAAAATGAGAATCCGCTACTCGACGCGCGTGGATTCGAGGTCGAGGGGGAGCGGGAGCGGCCCAATCCCGAGTACAATCGTCAACTGAATAAGGTGCTGGCCAATGGGGGACGTCTCTATGTCGACGGCGCCCATCCAGAATACTCCACGCCTGAGTGCACCAATCCACGAGAAATCGACGCGTTCGAACGCGCCGGCGAACGAATCCTTGCGCAGTGCCTCGCGCAGATGGCGCGAGCCACCGGGCGGGATCATTGTGTCCTGTATAAGAATAACTCGGACGGCAAGGGGAACAGCTACGGCTATCATGAAAGCTATCTCATGTCGCGCGCGGTTCCCTTCGAGCGCATCGTGAAGGTCTTGGCGCCGTTCTTTGTGACGCGGCCCATTTTCGCTGGGGCAGGAAAGGTCGGCGCAGAGAATCAGACCAGCCCAACGGAATATCAGATCTCGCAGCGTGCGGATTTCTTCGAGTGCCTCGTCGATCTCAATACGATGGTTCGGCGTCCCATCGTCAACTCGCGCGATGAGCCGCATGCGGAGTATGGCAAGTACCGGCGGCTGCACGTGATCGTTGGAGATGCCAACATGGCGGAACTGTCGACCTACCTCAAGGTCGGTACGCTATCGATTGTTCTGGATCTGCTCGATGCCGGTGCCGATCTTCCGCAGTTCGAGTTGGAGGATCCAGTCCGAAGCATTAAAGCGGTGTCGCGCGATTTGACGATGAAGGAGCCGCTCACTCTGACGGGGGGGCGCGCGACGACGGCGGTGGCGATTCAACGAGCCTATTTGAAGGCCGCCATGGGATACTATGCCTGCCACGATCTCTCACAGGTCACGAAAGATATTCTCGTCCGCTGGGAAGACGTCTTGGATCGATTAGAGCAAGACCCTCGGCTGTTGGTGCGTGAGCTGGATTGGGTGGCGAAGCGCCAGATGATGGAATCCTACATGGAGCGAAAGGGCTGTGGGTGGGGCGACCCTCGCATACGGCTGATGGATTTGCAGTATCACGACGTTCGCCCTGAGAAGGGCCTCTACTTTACGCTGGAACGCAGCCACTTGATCGAGCGAGTTGTGCAGGAGGTGGAAATTGCGCGAGCGGAGTTCACTCCGCCTCCTGGGACGCGCGCCTATTTCCGTGGACGTTGCGTCAGCAAGTTTGCGAAGTCGGTCTATGGCGTCAGTTGGACGTCGGTCCTTTTCGATATCGGCAACAACCAGGTGAAACGAGTGCCTTTGATGGATCCGCTTCGAGGCACGGCCTCGCTGACGAGCGACCTCCTCGATCAGGTCGAGACGGTCGACGACTTGCTGGCGAAGCTCAAGGCCTGATGTATAACCCTCCCTTGCGATGACCACGATGAAATTGCCATTTTTCCCTAACCATGACGACTCGAGTTTCTTCGACTTTTTGACTGAACACCATCCTGCACTGACTCCCACAGGCCGCAGTGGATTCCTGCAGGCTCAAGCCACAGCGGACCCGATGCGCGGGGTCGGCTCAATGAGCGTGCCCCATGCCACCACCGTGCTGGCGATCAAGTATCAACTGGGTGTGGTGATTGCCGGAGATCGTCGAGCGACGGAAGGGTTTCAAATCGCCGAACGCCGGATTGAGAAGGTCTTCAAGATCGACGAGTATTCCGCGATGGCGATCGCCGGCGCCGCCGGCCCTTGCATTGAAATGGCCAAGTTATTCCAAGTCGAGTTAGAGCATTACGAAAAGTTAGAAGGTGTGCAACTGTCTTGTGAGGGGAAGGCCAACAAGCTTGGACAGATGGTCAAGGCCAATCTGCCGATGGTCTTTCAAGGGCTGGTCGTCATGCCGCTCTATGTCGGCTACGACTTGAAGCGCGCAGAAGGCCGCATCTTCAAGTACGATCTCGCGGGTGGCCGGTACGAAGAGTCGGAATACCATGCCATAGGGTCTGGCGGAAAAGATGCCCGCAATACAATGCGGGAGCACTTCCTCAAAGGTATGGCAGAGCCGGACGCGCTGAAGTTAGCTCTGCTGGCTCTGTACAATGCAGCAGACGATGATGTCGGCACCGGGGGGCCGGATCTTGTGAGGGGTATTTACCCCACGGCGAAGGTCGTCAGCGCGAGCGGCATTACCGATGTCTCCGACCAGCAGATCCGCGGCGTCTATGATGGGTTGATTGCCACTCGACGCTCCAAGGAGAACTAAGCATGCCGATGCCCTACTACGTTTCGCCCGAGCAGATGATGCAGGACAAGGCGGAGTATGCCAAGAAAGGCATCGCAAAAGGCCGCTCCATCATTGCCCTCGAATATGTGAACGGGATTCTGCTCGTCGCGGAAAACCCTAGTGCCTCCCTCTACAAAACCTCCGAGATCTACGACAACATCGCCTTCGCAGGGGCCGGCAAGTACAGCGAATTTGAAAATCTCCGGAAGGCCGGCATCCGGCATGCGGACCTTAAAGGATTTATGTACAGTCGGGAAGATGTCACGGCCCGCTCACTCGCAAACGGGTATTCCCAAAGCCTCGGTACTATTTTCAGTCAGGAGCTGAAGCCGCTGGAGGTGGAAATCCTGGTGGTGCAGGTTGGGCACAACGGCCAGGCCAACGAGATGTATCGGATTTCCTTTGACGGCAGCATCATTGACGAGCGTACCTTCGCGGTCATCGGAGGCAAGTCCGAGGCCATCCAGGCCCTGTTAAAGGAGAAAGGGTTCACGCAGCCCCCGGAACTCCAGGCTGCTCTCACGCTCTGTATCACCGCACTCGAACAGATCGGGAGCCAGAAGCTCTCGCTGGCGAGTCTTGAAGTGGCGGTCCTGGATCGCACCCGCGACGGCAGAAAGTTCCGCCGTCTTTCGCCGGCCGACACCGAACAACTCCTCGCAACTTAGCAGGATGCTGAAAAGTCTCTCTTCGTACCTGCCTGACCCGACGCGCCGAGACGCGCCTCTCACCAGGCGACGTTCTCGCGTCGCTCGGAGGCTCAACGTACGGAACAGCGCTCTCGGATGTCGGAATTATTGGAGGGGCTTTTCCGTTCGCCAAGATTCATTCAACAGGCGAACGGTCCACACGACGTGCGGTACGTACCTCCTCGCCGCTTCGCTCGCGGCGGCCTTGCTGGACGAACTTTTTGAGCATCATGCGGGGTCTGCTTTCTGTTGGGCCACCGTTGAGGCTGTAGAAAAACTCCCAGGACCCTCCCTCCCATGAGATAATTAGCCGCACCGTATTTCGGGGAGGGCGTT
>JACMLT010000009.1 GCA_014379455.1 Nitrospiraceae bacterium | reverse complement strand
ACGGTCGGCGCAAGGAAGGAGGGTTCGGCGTTATCCACGTCCAACAACGCGATCTTGCTGCCTCGCACCTGACTCCACGAATAATAGAGCGCTTCGCCTTCCGTATCGCGGCTGTTCAATCCGCTCAACTTCACTTTCGACCCGGCCTTCACGATTTGGTTTGTCCCAGCATCGGCGACGGGCGGTTCGTTCGGCTCCTGGTTGACGTTCACTTCGATGTCCAGCTGAGCTTGCTTGCCTCGATTGGTGACGGTGAGGGTGGCTTTTCCGTTCCCGGCAATTTGCAACAGGCCGTCCTTCAAGATCTTGATGACCTTGTCGTTGGAGGATGTGAAATTGGTGCCGCCGGCAGGTGTGCTGATTCGGCGAACCACACCATCGGCGAACTCCCCTACGACGGGCAGCTGGAAAATCTTACCCAGGGAGTCGACGTGCCCGAACGCAGAGGATTGTCCGGCTCGCCCAAGCTGTAAGGGTTTGTCGGTTTCAAATTCTATAGAGGTGAGGGCAGCATGGGGTTCGACCTGCACCAGAATTTCATCGAAGACGGATCGTTTTTCCAATCGACCGCGTGAAATTTCTGCGACCGCCAGCAACCGCATCGGCCCAATGCCGTCTTTTGGGACCAACAGCGGGCCGCCAAAGGGCAGGTGATGGTCGGACAATCCGATCAGCGCCACTGGTGCCACGATCGATCCTGTGGCGGTGGTGTCTTCCTGTTCAACCAGCGTGTCATCCTGTTCGCCATACCAATAGTAGCGGACCTGGACGATGTTGGAGTCTTTGCCCAGATCCACACGGGCGGTGATCGTTGTGCCCGATCTCAGCTTCGCCCCCTCCGCCGGTTCGAGAATTTTGAAGGCGAACGCCTGCTGCACTGTGAGGCCTAGGCACAGGGCTACCGTGACTATGCCAATGGTCCATTGCCTCGTTTCACGTGTCACGTTTCACGCCTCACGGTTACCGTTTCAGGTGAAATGGTACGTCGATCAGGATGACGCGATCTTTGAACAGAAGCGCGGTTTTGAGGAACAGTGCGCGTTGGTTGTGCAGGATGCTTTGCCACCAATGGGCGGGAAGAATCTCCGGGATGACGACCGTCACCCAGATGTCAGGTTCCTTTTCGAGAATTTGTTCGATGTAGTCGAGCAAGGACTTCATGACTGAGCGGTAGGGCGACGGGAGAGCGCGCAAATTGACGCCACAGCCCCATTGCGCCCACTGGATTTGTATGCGCGCTGTGGCCTGCATGTCCACATCGACCATCACCGCATGAATCTCGCCGGGACGACTGCGTGCGTAATCGACTGCGCGAATTACCGCTTGATCGACGCCACTGATGGGAATGATGACGATATTGCGTTGTGGAATTGGAGGGCGGTGATCACGCGTGAGCGAGATCTGTTCAGTGACGGCTTTGTAATGAGAGTGGATCGAGCGGAACATCAAGACCAATATGAAAATGAGGAGGAAGACGATCCAGGCGCCCTGTGTGAACTTGGTGCTGGCGAGGATGATGGTCGCAATGCCGGTTATGACAGCGCCTGCGCCGTTGACAATCAGGCTCTTTCGCCAATGAGGCCCTTTCTTGGTCAGCCATCGGCGTACCATGCCGGATTGGGATAACGTGAAGGAGATGAACACACCGACGGCGTAGAGCGGAATCAAGGCATGCGTGTCACCATGAAAGAGAACCAGGAGGAAACAGGCGAAGATCCCTAAAATGACGACCCCGTTCGAGAACACCAAGCGGTCGCCGAACGTCGCCATCTGACGGGGCATATAGCCGTCGCGCGCCAGGATCGACGCAAGGTGAGGGAAGCCGGCAAAGGCGCTGTTAGCGGCAAGCACTAACAACAGCATGGTTCCGATCTGGAGCGCGTAGTACAGGGCTCCGGCACCGAAGGTGAGACGTGCTAATTGGGACACGATCGTCTCATCTGCTTTGGGCAGGATGGCATAGTGGGAGGCCAGGAAGCTGATACCCATAAATAATGCCGCCAGAATCAGCGACATATAAATCATGGTCGTCGAGGCATTCTCGGCCTCCGGTCGGCGGAAGGATTTGACACCGTTCGAGACGACCTCCATTCCAGTCACAGCCGAACAGCCGGCGGCAAATGCGCGAAGGATCAGGAAGAGCGTCAGGTCTTCAACCGTTGTCTGGGGGTCCGCTGACGCCGGGGCAGCTTGTCCGAGCAGGGCCTGGATACCTCCGACTGCCACCATCACTCCCAGGGCGCCGATGGCAAAGTAGGTAGGGACGGCGAAGAACTTCCCCGACTCCCGCACGCCGCGAAGATTCATGATGATAATGAAGATGATGGCGGTGAGGCCGATGGCTACACGATGCTCGAACAAACTCGGCACGGCTGAGGTCAGGGCCGCGATGCCTGCCGCCACGCTGACGGCGACCGTGAGCACATAGTCAATCATCAACGCCCCGGCGGCGATCAGCGCAGGCAGTTCCCCGATATTGTTGCGGGCCACAATGTAAGCCCCGCCACCTTCTGGGTATTCGTAGATGATTTGGCGATAGGAAATGGTCAGGACAACGACGAGAAACAGGATTGCGAAGCTGATAGGAATGGACCAGGCAACGGCGGCAGTTCCCGCAAGGATCAGCACGAGCAAAATTTCTTCCGTGGCATAGGCCACGGAAGAAATCGCGTTCGAGGAAAAGATCGCGAGAGCGAGGGTTTTCGACAGCCGTTCGTCTGCTGCCTGAGTGCTCTTGAGTGGATCGCCAACCAGCCAACGCTTCAGAAACATAATCGTCATTATTACACAGAAGCGAAGGGGTGCGCATTGAAGAAGATGCTTTCAGCCCGTATGACTCAGGGGCGCGTGTTCTCCTGTTGCCCACCGCTGTGTTTGTGCGTGAAGCGACGGTCACGATTTTGCTGCCATGATCTCAGCGTTCACCCTTGCGGACTTATGTTTTATCTAGGTACGTCCCCCTCTTGACTCAAACCCCTTGTCTATGATCTATACCCCAGTTGTGATCAGATTTATAATGACACCAGTTATGGAAATATTGCCGAAACAGTCGAAACAGTATTGTGACCAAATAGTGACCGATTGAGGAGGAGGCTTACCGTATGAGTGCATCACAGAAGTGGGTAGGGGCGGGGATGATGGGGCTTGCGGCCTGTATCTTGTTCGCCGAGCCGAATTCCGCGCGTGCGGTTGTGTCGCATGACACGCATGTCGCAGTGGATTCCGCTGTCGATGTGGCGACACCGGTGAATGTGCAGGCAGGTCCGATGCTGATGGATAAGATGTCGAAGGCCATCGAGCAAATCGAGCGGCAGGTGCAGAGCAAAGGGCCGTTCCAGGGTGCCGGAGCCCATGCGATGCAGCAGGGTATCCTACTCGTCGCAGAAGATCAGGATAAGGTGAAGGTCACGCAAGGGGCTCGCTGTCCGGCGCAAGCCCCTGTCCGTGCCTTCGATATTTCGACGATCAACGTTGAAATTTCCGTGAATCGATTTGGAGATTTCTACCCAGGGTATATGTATGCGCTGACCGAAAATGTGGCCGGTGTGCGTGAGGAGGAAGAGAAGAACAAGGCTGCGCGGGAAAGCGACGATCCGACGTTCGCCACCGGCGCCGTGTCGAACGGTTTACAGGGTGATCTGATTCAACCGTTGGTCATTCGAGCGAACCAAGGAGATTGTCTCCGAATCACATTGCGAAATCAGATAACCGACGAGCCGACCAACATGATCGTGAACGGATCGCAGATGCTTGTCGCCAGCACGGGTAAGCCGGCGACCGCCAATAATCCTGATGCATTGGTGCCAACAGGGAAGCAGGGCGAGTTCGAGTGGTACATTCCGATGGATCTTCAGGTGGGCGGGCGCGCGTTCCATAGCCATGCGACCAGAGAGCAGTATTCCCTGGGCCTGTTAGGTTCGCTTGTGGTTGAGCAGCGCGGGTCTCGACATCTGAGCCCGTTTACCGGTGAGGAAATGAAGAGCGGCTGGGAGGCCATGATTGATCTGGCGAACGCCTCGGACTTCCGCGAATTTGTTATTTTCTATCATGAGGCAGGAGACGAAACGTTTAGATTGTTGAATCGCAAAGGAGACATGTTGCCACAGCGTGATCCGCACACGGACACGTACCGGCCGGGGGCGCGCTTGCTCAACTATCGCAGCGAACCACATGGAACACGACTCGAGCAGCAGGAGCACCTGGTCGGGTTTTCCGATGAGTCGCAAGGCTATGGGTCCTACACGTTTGGTGATCCCGCCACCACGGTTCCCCGCTCATATTTAGGGGATCCGGCTACGTTCCGGATGGTCGGTGGGTCTGAAATCGTGCATTCGCACCATCTGCATGGCGGTTCCATCCGTTGGTCCAGACAGCCGGGCACCAGCAGGATCGATCCGACCTTGTCAAAGAACGGCCCGGTGAAATTTCCGCCCATCAGCGATCCGTCGGACCGGCTAGACGTTCAGTCAATCGGTCCGTCGGAAATTTACGATGAGGTAACCGAGGGTGGGTCAGGCGGCTTGCAGGCGTTGGCCGGAGAGTTTGTATTTCACTGCCATATCCCGCAGCACTATGTGACGGGAATGTGGGGATTCTGGCGTGTCTACAACACGTTGCAGTCGACCGGGTTCCAAACTGACGTGATGAAGCCGCTCATCGAGCTTCCTGATCGCAAGGGGAAGATCAAGCTCGCGGTCAGCTCGGACAAGCTGGTCGGGACCACCGTGGATTGGTATGGCGGGAAGAAGTGGGAGATCACGAAGGATAAGACAGATTGGAAAGCCAATCCGGTCAAGGTCTCCATCAAGGATTGGGTCGAGTATATGTTGCCGCCGCAAGGATTGCCCGGCAAGACCGAAGATCAAGTGAAGCAGGCCCAGGCGAATGATGCGACGGTGGTGAATTGGAAGTGGGAAGGTGCATTGGCGCTGAATGAGCCTGAGACACCGCACAAGTGGGCGGATTATGAGTCACCAACTCCTTTGAAGCGTCCGGCCATTACGTTCGATCCGCAAACTGGGAAGCTGGCGTTCCCCTGGCTGCGTCCACATCTTGGGAAGCGGCCGCCCTTTGCACCGAATCATGGTGGAGCACCATGGTTAGAACCGTTCCATGTGCGCGAAGATGGAACCAAGAGTACGGAACAGGCCAGGCCGGGTGAGCAGGGGCCGTGGAGTTTGTGTCCTGAAAATTCTCCGCGCAAGTTCTACACGACTCATGCCATTACGCTGCCGATTACACTTAAGCCGGCGACGGCCAAATCCGCCGCCCTTGTCGACCCCATTGGAATGATTTTTGTGTTGCACGAGGAAGAGGCTGAAGTTCGCAAAAATCCCAAAAAGCAGCTCCCGTTGGTTATTCGTGGAAATGTCTACGATTGTGTCGACATCATCTACAAGAACGAGATACCGGATGATGCACGGACAGGATGGGCGAACAAGGTCAACCTCCATCCGCATTTTTTCCAATTCGATACCAGCGCATCTGATGGTCCAACGATCGGATTTTCGTATGACATGTCGCTGCGTGCCTTCACCATGCTGACGGATCCGCAGCCTACTAAGGGGATGCCTCTTCCTGGAAACACGGTACAGACAGCGGATTCGAAAGCCGGCGCGCGCAGTATTACCGTGGCCGATGCATCGAAGTTCCATGTGAACATTGAGCTGGGTGTGGGGATGGACGATCCAAAGTACTTCGAAGTGGTAAGGATCAAAACCATCAATGGAAAGACCATCACATTCGATGCACCGTTGAAGTACGACCATAAAAAGAATGATATTGCCAGCGTCGAATTTATCCGTGAGCGCTGGTATGTCGATTCCGATTTCGGTACGGTGTATTGGCACGACCATGTCTTCGGAACCGATACCTGGGGACACGGACTATTCTCCGCATTCATCACCGAGCCGCCGCGCTCGACCTATCACGATCCGGTTACCGGGAAAGAAATCCGGAGCGGCCCCATTGCAGATATTCATACCTTGGAGCCGGTCTCAGCTCACATTCGTGGAAGTTTCCGCGAAGTCATGATGCATATCATGGACAGCAATGCGCGGACGGCGGAATTAATCACGACCGATAATCCGCAAGCGAGAGTGGGGGCGACCACCGTCGATGGGCCGCCGTCCCATCAGTTCCCTGAGCGCATCAATAAGTCACCGATGTGGTTTCTGAATGGCGGCGAAGCCACCACCGGAAGCGGCTACAGCATGCGTGTGGAGCCGTTGAGTGTACGATTAGCCCAGAACCCGGACCCATCGAAACTCTTCGTATCCGGTATTCACGGTGATCCAGGTACTCCATTGTTGCGGGCCTATCTTGGCGATCCGATTCTGGTGCGTGCCTTGGTTGGGTCTGCAAACGAAGTGCATACCTGGCACGTGACGGGCCATTGGTTCCCGATGGAACGGTATTCGACGACCGCCATGCCGCGGAGCACGATTCACCTGGCAATCGGAGAACGATACGATCCGGCGATTCCAGCAGCGGGGGGACCGCAGAAGCAGGCTGGCGACTATCTCTACTATAGTGGCCGTGCCTCCCACTTTGCGGAAGGCAGTTGGGGAATTTTCCGAGTCTTCGATGAACTGCAGGGGGATCTGAAGCCCTTGCCGAGCCGTGAGCAGATTCAAAAGTCCGCTCCGTCGATCTGTCCGGCAGACGCTCCAGTGAAAACCTTCAACGTGTCTGCGATCGACCAGAACATCCGATACCACGAAGGGACGCCGGGCGTGATGGAAGTCGATTTGGAACGGAAGATGGTATTTGGGAACGAGCAGGGCAAGATGTATGTACTCGACGGCGATCGTGGCAAGGTCAAGGCAGGCGAACTGAGGCCGAGCCCGCTGACCTTGCATGTGAACGTCGGCGATTGCATGAAGATCAATCTGAAAAATGAAATGGCAAAAGAGCGGGCAGGATTCCATGTCGATATGATGGCGTTCGATCCAAAGGATTCGTTCGGCGCCAATGTCGGCAACAACCCGGGCGATCAAACGATCGGTCCTGGGCAGAGCAAGACATACACCTATTATGCTCATCAGGAATATGGAGAACTAGCAGCCCTCATTCAAGATTGGGGGAACGTGGTCGAAAATCCACGCAATGGCCTGTTCGGCTCGATCATTGTCGGCCCCAAGGGATCGCACTACCGCGATCCAATGACGGGCGCCGATGTGACGATGAAGAGCAGCTGGCGCGCAGATGTGCTCGTGGATCGGATGATCCCCGGGAATGAGAACCGGAAGAACTACCGTTCCTTCTCATTGATGTTCCAGGACGAAGACAACATCGTAGGCGTGAGCTTCATGCCCTACATCCAACAGGTGGCCGGCATTACGGCTGTGAATTATCAGTCGGAACCGACTGCCTGGCGGATGGAAAAGGGTTGTGACGTGTCGGAGCTCTTTAGCTGTGTCAAAGCCGGGGCTGCTGGACCTGCGACGCCGCTGTTACAGGCACATGTTGGAGATCCCGTGGCTATCCATGTGCTCGGCGCGTTCAGTGAGCAGGTTCAGCTGTTCACCGTCGATGGCCATGAATGGCCGCATGAGCCGTATTCGCAGGGTGCCGACCAGGTCAGCACCATGGAGTTCGGTGGGTCTGAAGTGATTAATGCGTACCTGACAGGGGGCGCAGGCGGACCAAATAAGATCGTCGGCGACTATATGTGGAAAAACCAACGTCCGGCGTTTGCCAATGCAGGACAATGGGGTCTCTTCAAGGTGTTGCCGGTTGAGGATCAGCGGATTCTTCCGTTGATGCCCCAGGTCCCACCGACCAAGACGGCAGAGAGTGAAAATGGCGGAGCCGTGTCGCGGACATCGACAGGTGGACGGTAAGAACGGCGATGGCGTCGGCTCGTTAAAGTAGCGAAGATCATGCGGAACGAGTGAGGGGCGGTTATGATCGCCCTGACAATGGGGGGAGTATTCATACTCCCCCCATCTATTTTGTCTTCTAAACGGTGATAGCATGACTATACATGGATGGCGCGTTGTGGTTTCTATCTGTCACTCGATCGTACTGAGCATGTTCGTAAGTGCCCCGATCGCCGCTTGGGCTTACGAGGAAATGACGGTATCAAACGGTGGCACGGTCACTGGGACGGTGCAATTTTCAGGCGAAATTCCACCGCCTACACCGTTTGAGCTTCGCCGATATTATGATCGAGTCTATTGCGGGGCATTATCCGATGGGTCAGGGTATCGGCTGCTTCGAGAAGTCTCTGTTGGAGCACAGCAAGGGTTGAAAGATGTCATTGTGACAGTCGAAGGCATTGAAAAAGGGAAACCGTTTGATTTTGCTGAAACGAATTTGGAGGCGAATATCTGTCAATTCGTCCCGTTTGTGTCGGTCATGCGGGAGAACCATCCCCTGACTGTGAAAAATCTGGATCCGGTCTCACACGATTTGCAGTTCTATGAACGGGATCAAGAGCACGTGTTTATCATGTTCCATCGGCCGGCGTTGACCAAGGCCGGGACGAGCGATATCATTAAATTTACAGGGAGCCGCCGCGACGTGACCATGCAATGTGGCATGCATCCATTCATGCAAGGACACGGGCTTGCCATTGACAATCCGTATTACGCGATCACCGGGTTGGAGGGAACCTTTGCGATCAAGGATCTTCCGGCCGGGAGGTATCGGATCAAGGCGTGGCATCCGACTCTTGGGGAGAAAGTGGAAGACGTGACAGTGGTGGTGGATGGAACTGCCTCGTTAGGATTTAGTTTTGAGGCGAAATAGCCATGGGGTGTTCTCGATTTCTTCATGTGGTGATGCTTGCCCTGTGTGCGGGCATGGTGGGCGCTCATACCGTAGCTGCCGAAGCTGTCGCGGTACCTCCGGTTAGCCGCGTTGAAGTCGTGCTGGCGAGTCAGTACAAAAATCAGATTGCCACAGTGACGGAAGAATTTGTCCAGGCGGGGATGCCCAACGTCCATTTTCAGTTTTTTAGACAGGGGCAGCCCCCACAAAACATCGGTCTGGGCCGAGACGTCCCGGCTGACAAGGCACGAGAAACGATCCGGTTGGCACTCAAGTACAACCTCGGTGTGGGAATTCTTCTACCGGAGAGACTTTTCCCTCCACGGTTTGTCACGATCGCCTCATCGAACTACGACGACACGGTTGAATATCCCATCGATCAGGCCACTCTTGCTCAATTACAGAATGAAACCCTCACGACCGAAGAGTTTCACCGTCTCTACAAGGGTCTGACATCTCTCCCACTGCCACCAAAGGGCCGATATAATCCGTAGTATTCACGAGAATTGGTGCCGCCAGCCCGGACGTCCAAGCAATGTGGGCGCATGGAGGCGAGGGACTGGCTCTGCATTCTTAGGCGATTGCATGTGAAATCTTTGTGAGTCATAAGGGTACAGGAGGAGATGTGAGATTAGTTCATATGATGAGAGGTGGGAGCATGCCGACTCTTATGCTGCTAGGCTTAGCCGGCCTGTGGGTTCCCATTGTCTCAGATATGAGTCCTGCTCGCGCAGCAGAGTCATCGAGTGCTAGTTTGCAAGAGCAGGGAGACGGTCTGATGAAGAACGTCGAAGAGATGGTGGCGCATGGTGGAATGGGAGATGCAAAGGCCATCGTCCATCACTGCGGAGAGGCGACGCGTATTGCCGAGAAACTCATCAAGCAGCTTTCAGCATCAGATCTCCATCGAGCCGATGCCATGATTTCCCTCAATGAAGTAATCCGGCAATGCAACCGTGTGTCGGATATCGGCATCCATGCCGACCCAGGACAGCTGCTCAATCCCGCCACTAAGGCTCGCGCCGCTGCACAGCAGTCGATAAAGTTGCTTGGGTTGACCAGGGCGAACAAAAACTAGACTAGTGAGACAGGCTGAAGTGTTTCGAACTTCGCGTCGTGCCTCTCTTGCTTGTCTCGCGCACTTCGTGCCGACCAGACTTTTTCGCCACTTGTTTAGATTGACAGAATACGGTAGGATTTTATATATATACTTGGTCCAGACCAGGCAGGTCAGTCTATTGTTTATGGAGCACACCAGAGAGGAAGCTGTTCCCACCTTTCTCTCATCGGGCCGGTGGATATAGGAAGGGAACAGTGAGCTAGGAATCAGGGTCTATCGTTAATCACAAGGAGGCAGTCTCATGAAGAGCGCACTATCAATCATATTTGGCGTGGCAGCCGTCGCGTTCGTCGCGGCGCCTCTCACCTCGTTCGCAGGCGGAACGATTTCCGGCAAGGTAACCTTTGCCGGAAAGTCCGAGCAAAAGGAATTTTTGTTCTCGAAGTTCCCCAATCCCAAGTTCTGTCCGCAGAACCCAAACAAGTCGTTGATGGATGGGGATAAACGACTTTTGAAGACCATCGAAGTCGGGAAGGATGGTGGGCTGAAGCATGCGGTGGTCGCCGTCATTGACGTCGAAGATAAGGCGTTTATGGATGGGTATGCGGGCACTGAGGTGATTGCGGAATTCTGCGAGTTCCTGCCGTTTGCCGGTGTGGTGGTGAATAACAAGTCCTTCAAGGTTGAGAATCATGATGCCGATCCGGATGATCCAAAGTCGCTCCAAGGCGTGCTCCATAATCCGCACAGCTTCGTCGTGAAGGGCACCAGCTCGGCCACTGGGTTCAACATCGCTTTGGCCAAGAAGGGTGACAAGCTCGACAAGCCAGTGGTGTTCCGTGGCGGAGCCGAGAAGGATGGTTTTTACCGTTTACAGTGCGACCAGCATGAATTCATGCAGGGGTATTTTCTTCCGGTATCGAGCCCGCACTTTGCGGTCGTGAAGGATGATGGCTCCTTTGAGATCAAGGATGTGCCGGCCGGTAAGCACAAAGTGGTGGCCTGGCATCCGTTTGCCGCCAAGGGCAAGAAAGTGGAGTTCGAAGTCGATGTAGCCGACGGTGGAACTGCCAACCTCAAGGCTGAAATCAAGTAAGCTCGTACATATTTGAGCGGGGCAACCCGCAATTGAAGGGCTCAGCGAGGCAACTCGCTGAGCCCTTTGTCATGAACTTCAATCTCTCGGCTATTTGCTCTTTGTCTTGTTCTTGATCCCCGCCTCCAAACTGAAGTTCAGACTTCCGATTTGTTGATTTGGCATCACAATCAAGATATTGTGGCGCCTATGGCTGGCACGACAAAACAACTTTCCGTGGCGCTGGATCACCGACTGCTGACTGAAGCGAGGCGATTGACCTGCTCGCGAACCAAGCGAGAGACCATCGCTAAAGCCCTTGAGGAACTGGTGAAGTTTGAGCATCGCAAGGCGTTGGCGCACGCCTTGGGTACAGGAGTCTTTGAAACTACCGAAGCCGAGTTCCGCTCTCTCCGCCGTCGCACGCATGCCCGCTCCTGATACCGGGCCGTGCCTCATTGACACCAGCGTCTGGATTCGGGCGGATCGCAAGGGCCATGACGCTCTGAAGGATCGACTGAAAAAATTCCTCGTAGCCGCTCCGTGTGGATATGTTGGCCGATTCGAGTTGAACTGCTCATCGGCGTCAAAAATCCGGAACGGTGGGCGATCATCAATGAACAAATGGCGGCGCTCGAACAGGCCCCACTCTTGGACCAGACATGGGAGCGTGCAGCCCGTTTGGGTCATCAGCTTGCCAGAAAAGGCCAAAGCGTTCCGCTGCAGACCTCCTGATTGCCGCCACCGCGCTTCTTGCATGACCTTCCGCTGTGGAGTGTGGATAGTGATTTTAAACGAATTGTCGCCGTGGCCCCATTGGATCTCGATCTGTTCGGAGCCGATTAGCCAGCGTTATCCGAATTGCACCGAGAGGAACTGCCCCACAAGGGGAGTCTCTACCGTACAAAACAAGTTCTGGAGCTGATCACCACGTTCTTCTAAAAGCCTGGCTGGCCACTTTGCAGCCCCTCCCTCCGTAAATTCCCTCCTCTTGCCGTTTACTCCAGGCCGCTCACTTCTCTCGGGCATCTGGTTTTTTGGTTGGTCTGGTGTGTTTGTCCATCCAACAAGGCAGATCGAATAGATGGGATAGACAAGATGAACGAGATAGACCCGACCAACTATCCGTGCCCTGTATGCCTAACGTTTCACCCTCCATGTTTCACGTGAGCATCAAGAACGCCTCAGGGTGAGGCTACTTAGCGCCCAGGAGCAGAGCGGTTCGAGCGTGGGTGCAGGCATGAGTACGCCGATGGAGGAGGGAGCGAGGTCAACGATGTGGTGGCCGGAGGTGCGATTGATTGCAACACAATCCTGTCAGAGCTACTTGAATTAACTATGCTTTTAATGATTCCTCAGTAGTTGATTCCTCTCATTCAAGGGCCTACCGACTCGTCATTCGACATATACGTGGTTTGGACTAATTCTATTTTTCTACGTTGGCATATCATTTGCTCAGGCTACTGTGCACGCAGTTAGCCTTAGAAACTTTTATTTTTGGAATACTTCTTAAAGGCGGGTTTTGGTATTGACTGCGTGCATGGGCATCAATATATTGCGGCGTCGTTTCGCGTACCTAATGGTGCGATCATGGCTGGACCGAGGAAGCGCATGAAGGGAACTGTGGCCTGTAAGTGGCGAGGCATTACTCTCCCTCTTCGTAGCCTGGTGTCGAGCTTGCACGCACGCATAATATCCATACCGCTCCGTTCCGCAATCCTTGCCTCTTCTGTTTCTCTTTTTCATTGAACAGCAATTGCTCACCTGTCCAGCGTGGAGACATACGCCCACGCCCGCCATGGACATGAACTATGACAGACCAGGAGCGTCGTGTGCCGTCGTGCCGGATACGACATGACGCAGGCGATAGAGGAGCGGGTGCTGAGATCAAACAGGAGTCAGTCACATTAATCCAGGAGACATGAACATGGTGTTCGTACGTGCCGGCAACAGGCTAATGCAGTTTGTGTGTGCGCTTCCTCTCTTGGGTGTCCTTGCCGCATGCGGTGGGGATGGCGGAGAGGCCCCCTCGACCACGGTACAAACAGGTATGGTCTCAGGTCAGGTCGTATCCGCGTCGAATAATGCGGCGGTAGCGGGTGCAACCGTGATTACGACCGCTGGATCTGCCACGTCAGCGGCAAACGGCAGTTTCACCGTTGCGGCCGCGGTCGGTGACCGTGCGGTCGTGCATGTCGAAGCCACGGGCTTTGCCGAAGCGTTTCCCGTTGCCCGCGTGACGGAAGGGCAAACTACGAACCTGAGAGTGCGGCTCCTGCCGACTGGCGTAGTCACGCCCGTGACCATTGCGACTGGCGGGATCGTCACCGTGCCGAACTCGACTGCGCGGGTCAACTTGCCGGCCGATGGGCTCGTTCCCAAGAATGGCGGAGCCGCCGCCGGTACGGTCAATGTGGCGGTCACTCCGATCAATCCGGCCATCGATGTCAACCTGATGCCAGGGGATTTCAACGGGATCTCGTCCGGAGGCGGATCTCCGGCGCCGATTGAAAGTTTTGGCGCCCTGCTGATCGACATTCGCGACAATAGTGGGACGCGCTATGCCCTGGCAGCAGGAAAGACCTCGACGATTCGTATCCCACTTGGCACGCGCTCCCTCGCTCCACCGGATACCATTCCGCTGTTCTTTTTCGATGAGAGCATCGGCCTGTGGAAGGAAGAAGGCACCGCTATACTCCAGGGCACGGCGCCCAACCGGTATTACGAAGGGACCGTGACACATTTCAGCTATTGGAATGCCGATCGAAGGTCGGAGACCGTCTTCATTTCCGGCTGTGTTCGAGATGCCAACAATCAGCCAGTGCCCAATCTGTTGGTCGAAACCAATGGCACCAATTACTCTGGAAAGGACTTCGCGGTCACCGCCGCCGATGGCACGTTCCGTGTTGGGATGCGTCGGGACAGCATGGCGACGTTGAGCGCAATTGAGTTTAACCTGCAGACGTTCACGATCACGCCAGTCACGAATGTGGTCAATGTCGGTCCCTCACTCGTCGATTTTACTGTGCCGGATTGTCTTGTGAAGGGAGCGATTCCTGTGACGATTACCACCTCGGCCTTGCCGGGTGGCATCGTGGGAATTGCGTATAACCAGACCTTAGCTGCGGCCGGCGGCACTCCTGGCTATGTGTGGAGCCTGAATGCAGGATCGGGTCCGTTGCCGGTGGCCTTGTCGTTGAATCCTTCAGGCGTCATCTCCGGGGTCACGACGACAGTAGGGACGACGATCATTACGGTCAAAGTCACCGATTCAGTAGGAGGAACGGCGACCAAGCAGTTAAGCCTGACCATCAGTCCAGTGGGTGCGCCAGTCGCGATCACCAGTCCTTCGCTCTTACCGGCCGGCACGGTCGGTAGTGCTTACAGCACCACGTTGGCGGCATCGGGTGGGAATGGGGCCTTGTCGTGGAGTTTTGTTTCAGGTGCGTTGCCTGGCGGGGTGATGCTGACGTCTACCGGCCAGCTCAGCGGGACGCCAACGACCGCGGGGGCCTTCTCCTTCACGATCCAGGTCCAAGACAGCGGCACGCCGCAGCAGTCTAATCAGAAACAATTCAACCTCACAGTCAACTCGGGCCCCGACCCAGGGACCCTGACGGTGACGGGTGCGCCGGCAAACCTCAATATCGGGGAGGCATTCACGCCGAATCCACAACTCACTCGGAAAACCCAAAACGCTGCAACTTTTAGTATTGAATGGCAGGAAGGAAGTACTAGCCCTAACCATTTGGAATCATTGCTACTGAGCGGTAATCCAACTGATGACTTACAAGAGATCACCTTTTTATTCGGCGATAGAGGAGCAGCTGGCATTTTGTTTTGCCGTTCTTCTGTGAATGTTCCCTCTATCAACCCCTGCCTTGGCCTGACGGTGAACAGATTGGCAGGTACGGCAACGTTTGTGAATACAGTGCTCGTGCGAGACACGGGCCCAATACAATCGATTACCCTGAATGGCACGTTGCGCTTTACGCCGTTCTAAGAATCGGTGGTCAATTCCTTGAACGCGAGGCGC
Organism: Nitrospiraceae bacterium; assembly: GCA_014379455.1. Lineage (GTDB taxonomy): Bacteria > Nitrospirota > Nitrospiria > Nitrospirales > Nitrospiraceae > Palsa-1315. The sequence goes on along the minus strand of JACMLT010000009.1, from coordinate 26,798 downwards.
GCGGGCTCATCCGCCGCCTCGCGATCACGTAGGTCTGCCGATGCAGTGCATGTTGAGGTGCAGCGAGGCCATTTGTATGTTAGTCAGCGCTCATTTTTGACGCCGTGCGATAACCTTTCATGAAGGAGAATATTGATGGATGGGAATAATAGGGTCCTGCAATCGTCGTCTGTGCTTCGTGTCGCCGTGGGAGGGGTGGCCCTCCTGTTTCTGTCTGGATGCGCGGCATCGTCAGTGATGATCAGTAAGCGGAATCTCGATGTGCAGACGAAGATGAGCGAGACGATCTTTCTTGATCCGGTCAGCCCCGACCAGAAAGGAATGTATGTCGAGGTGCGTAATACCTCCGATAAGGATAACTTTGAGCTAGAAGGACCGATCAAGGATGCCATTACCAAGCGTGGCTATCGTGTAACGCAGAATCCTAATGAAGCACACTATCGCCTCCAAGCCAATGTGCTTCAGGTGGGCAAAACCGATGTGACTGCTGCGGCAACGGCCTTGCAGGGTGGGTATGGGGGGCCGATGGCGCTTGGTGCGGTGGCAGGCGGTGGGATTGCACTTGCATCCGGAGGCGGCTATGGAGGGATGGCTGCCGGGGGGCTTGCCGGTGCGGCCATAGGAGGCCTCACTGAATTCGCAACGGGATCGTTTGTGAAGGATGTGGTCTTTATGGTGGTGACCGATATCCAACTGACCGAAAAAGCGGCCGAGGGTGTGATTGTAAAGCAGGACAGCCAGCAAAACTTGAAACAAGGCATGGGGGGAACGCAACAGCAGACCACATCCGAAGTCACGAAGCACAAGAAGTATCGTACGCGTGTGGTCAGCACCGCGAACAAGGCGAATTTGGAATATGAAGAGGCCGCGCCGGCCTTGACCCAAGGGCTCACACGCGCGCTTTCCGGGTTGTTCTAGTTCGGTTCAGACTCACGATGATGACTCGTACGGAGGGAATCATGAGACACCACAAGATAGTTGCCTATATGGGCCTGTTGGCTCTGACGTTGACCATGGCTGGAGTCGTGCAGGCCGGCGAGAAAGAGGATATGGAGGCCATGCAGAAAAAACTGAACCAGGAAGTGGTTGAGCGGCCGTTCAATCCAGGGGATAAGGCATCGATCGACGCGTATCTTGAACAGGCACTCAAGAACGGAACGCTCCCGCCTCAGATGGTGCCGCCGTCGAATTGGCAGCAGGTTGGACGTGTAATAACTTGATGAATGCCTACAGTCAGTATCGGAACTGCCTCCATTACCATCAGTATTACGGGCGTTACTACGGGTATTAGTTCCTGTGCTGCTTGCTGCTGAGGGGGGAGGATTTCTCTCCCCTCAGCGCGCCTCACTCTTCTCTCCAGGCAATAGCAAGCTGCCGGTCTTTTTTCCCAGATATCACTCAGCTGGTCTCGATACGGGTCTTGGCTATCGGTGAGAGGTTTCGTCAGTGAGCGAGGATGAAAGGCACTGGCTGGCGAGAGTGGCCGCGATGCTGAGGGCTTCCCGATTGAGGAGGCGCACTTCCGATGCCTTCATCTGCCTCTCCACTTTCGCTTTGACGGTCGCGAGACAGTGGAGCTTCACCTCCGCCGTGTTCACGGCAATCACCTTCAGGGGGAGCACCACGTTCCATGTGTCGATCTGATTCTTGAGCCCGTACAACTCGTTCAAGTCGTGATAGATCGGATCGAAGACCACAACATAGTCCAATCCCAAGAAATGTCCAACCTTTGCCAGGTCTTGATCCTTGACCAATCCTCTCGCCTGGAACTGAAACTCTTGTTGGAGATCATCGACGCTACGCCGTTCCACAACAATGAGGCTTGGGATTGACGCCTTCAGAGAGAACACGGCCTGTTCGAGGGTTACTCGCACCTGTCGTTCTACTTCATCGCGGTCATCATGGAGGAGTCCTAATTTCGATCCGGGAGCTAGGGCAAACGGGATTGGGCGAGACGTGGTTGTGTCGAATTGCACGCCATGGTGATCTAGGCTAGTTTCAAGCGGCTGTTCACTTGTTGGCGAGTTCATAGTCAGCTCAGTACAACTTGACGTGGCTAATGCTAGACCTGCCAGCCCGAGTAGCCAAGACCACAACATGTGGCGTTGTATTATCGAGCATCTATTCATGGCTGCGACTTTGCTTTCGTGAGGTCGACGGCGATGTAGTCCTGTTCAAAACCCCATGCCGACCCAGTAATGACATCGATGGTGAAGCCAACAGGAAAGAGCGGGAGGATGTTGCCGACGATGGACGGTCCCACGAGGAAGTGATGCTGAATCATAACTCGTTGCGGATCATAACCGTCTTTTGTGAATGTGGCGTGATGATTTGACGATCGTGATAGTGCCATCGTGTGAGGAGTGAAAAACTGAGCTGCATTGTCGAGTGTGACGGTGGCTCCAGGCGGTTTTGAGTCGAAGGTCACCTCTTGTTTTCCTCCGTGGAGAATGGCGCCGCACCCCGATAGTGAGAGCAGGAGGAGAATGATGCCATGAAGGCCTTGCAAATGTCTGTCTTGAAATTCTTCATTTCTCATTCTGGATCATTCACCGGCTATAGGCTTAGCGGCATAGAGCGATAGTAGTGCTCTTTCGATCGCCGGATTTATCATGCCACCTCGTCGGCTGATGCAGGTACAGCTGAGTACCCCTGGTGGAGGTGATTCCATCTTCTTCCCTGTTCTCTCCTTCTCGGACACGTCAGCTTGCGCACGTATATCCAATCCAGTATAGTTGAATTCATGAAGCCACTACGATTCCTTGGGGACTCGCTCACCTGTTTGCGGGAGTTTTCTGAGGACGCCAGGCACGATGCGGGTTATCAACTCGAAAAAGTGCAGCGTGGTGAACAGCCGGACGATTTCAAGCCGATGCCTTCCATCGGCAAGGGAGTCGAAGAAATTCGGATGTGGGACGACACCGGTACATACCGCGTGGTGTACACGGCCAGGTTAGCCGATGCGGTTTACGTGCTGCACGCGTTCCAGAAGAAAACGCGAGCGACGGCTACACGTGACATCGAGCTTGCCAAAAAGCGATTCACCGAACTGATGAGAGGCGCCCAATGACCAAGAGCAAGACGTTCAGTAGTGTGTGGGATGCGATTGCCGACACTCCTGAGCAAGCAGCCAATCTGCAGGCGCGGGCCGAACTGATGCGGCAGATCGCGGCTATCATCAAAGCCAAGGACTGGAAGCAGGCCGACGCGGCAATCCATTGCGGCGTCACCCAGCCACGCATTAATGACCTGTTACGCGGGCGTGTGTCGCGGTTCTCTCTGGATGCTTTGGTGAATATTGCCACAGCGCTTGGCCGGCGCGTGCATGTGGGGTTGGAAGTCGCGTAACCAGCGACCGATGCGCGAGTGCGGCTCTGCTTGTGGGGAGACACCACCTGGCGCGCAGCAGTCATAGGGGCAGTGTGTGACCGTGCGCCTCGACAAGCACAATTTTCCATACGCGATCGAATCGACTTTTCTCGGGCCTCAATAACCACAGCAGCTTCTTGAATCACGGGAAAACCTTGTATTTTCCCCACCAGTCATGCCGCTTCTGCCGCCTTGCCTTTCAGTTTCCAATCTAGGTAAGATGCTGAGTTTCAAAGCGATTTGCTTGAGGGACATGGTGTGTCACGAGAACTTTCGCTCGCGGAAATCTTCCAGCTTGGGTACTACTGGGAGACAAAAATTCTGCTCACGGCCATCAGGCTGGATGTGTTTTCCGTCTTGGATGGAAAGCGGAAAACTCTCCATGATATGGCCGACCGTCTTAGCGCCCATGGGCAGACGCTAGGATTGCTCTTGAATGCCCTCGTCGCGATGCGACTGTTGGTGAAAGAAGGGGGTTCTTATGGAAATTCGCCTGCTGCAGCCACGCATCTGGTCCGCAGTTCCTCCCAATATGTCGGACATCTCCTGCTACTTCACGATGCAGAATGGGATAACTGGGGCAAGCTGGAGCAGACGATTCGCACGGGGCAGCGGTCGGTTGACCGACACGTCTTTGAGACCGACCCTGAGTTAGGCAGTAACGTGTTGGCGGTACTCCATCGGATTGGGCAACAGAGCGGGCCAGACCTTGCTAAGCGGCTGCAGTTGAGTGGGCCAGTACGATTCTTGGATTTGGGAGGCGGAGCCGGGACCAATGCAATTGCGTTCTGTCAGACCTATCCAGGGCTGACTGCCACGGTATTTGATTTGCCTGCGACGCTTCGACTCACGGAGCGAACGGTGAAAGAAGCAGGTCTGGAGTCGAGGATTGCGTTGCTCCCAGGAGATTTTAACAAGGATGGACTGGGCGGACCCTACGACGTCGTCCTGATGTCGGACATCCTGCACTATCAAGATTTTCCGACGAACGCAGCATTGGTGAAAAGGGTCTGGACCCATTTGGCGCCAGGCGGCCGGTTGGTCATTAAGGATCGATTCTTAAATGAGGCAGGAACCGGTCCGGCCTGGACCACCGCGTTTGCGGTCCACATTCTCGTGAACACGGAACGAGGCGGCTGCTACAAGACGGCAGATGCGATCCAGTGGATGGTGGAGGCCGGCTTTCCAACCGTATCAGAGCTGGAGCCGTCAGCAGTTGTGCAGGGCGTAAAGGCTCATGAAGCGTGAAGTGTCTCTCGTGAAGCACCTCATGAGAGCGATGAGATAGGGCGGCGAGGGGCATCATGATTGAATGGCTGAAAGAGCCGGGATTTTTTGGTACCCATGCCACGGTCGGTGCGGATATGAGCCAGCTCATGGCGACGTTCTTTACAGGGCTCTTCGTGATCGGCTGGATTCAGGCGAAAAGACATCGAGCGGATGCGCATCACTGGATGATGTTTGGCGGGATGATCGCCATGTTGGCATTCTTCACCAGCTACTATTTATTCCGCCAATTAGGTGTGTTGGCTTTTGAAGGGAAGGAAGGATTTGGGGGGTCGCAAGCTCTCTATGACTATGTCTTCATTCCTGTGCTGACGGTGCACATTATTCTGGTCATTCTCGGATTGGTTATGGCGATTTATATGATCGTGCTCGGCTTTCGCGCGCAACAAGTGATCGATGGTGTCCGATCGCTGAGAGAGACATTGTTGCTCACGACGTGGAAGAAGATCGGGATAATTTTTGGTACGCTCACGGCGCTGGTTATGCTGTTGTTCTTCTCGCGCATCGCCACCGCGGATTTCTCGATGAGGAAGTTCGAGGTGTATGTCAGTTTGCTGGCCATCATCGCCATCGTGTTTTCGGTTGAGATGACGATCCAACGGATTTGGCCGAACGGCGCGCGGCGCCATCGGGCACTCGGCCTGTTCACGATGGTCGTCTATTGCGTCCTCTTTGTGACCGGGACCACCACCTACACGATGCTCTATCTCTTGTACCCCGGCAAGATTGGATAAGGAATAGGTAATCTGTCATGAGTGATTGGCATGCAATGCAGCGATGGTGGATAATCACCCGCTTCGGGACGTCTCACGTTTCAGGCCTCACGCCTGACGGTGTTTCTCCATGCTGACCTGTGGCTGTGGTCGCTGGATGCATACCGAAGGGGTTGAAGAACGGTTGTACGCCGATGGGACGCCCCAGTGGTTTATTCGGACGGAATGTCGAGGTTGTGGGCTGAAAGTAGGGGTCGATGTTCCTGCCGGTCAACCAGGTGGGTTCGTTGATCGGATGACGTGGACCGACGAGGCGATCCATCGGTTGGATCGCATGCCTCCGTACCTTGCCCCGCTCGTGTGCGGTGAAGTCGAGCAGGACATGCGGGTGAGAGGAGAACGGGTCATCACCTACGATATATTGCTCCGTCCAAGGACCGGCGAGCGCATCGAGTGGGAACCTGAAGCAGAACGTCGATTGGACAAGGTGCCGGCGCCGGTGCGGGCCATGGCGCGCATTGAATTAGAACGAACCGTAGCCGATCGTGGGGGGACGCGGATCACTGTCGCACTCATGGAAGAAGTGAAGGCGCGTTATTTTGGGATGGGCGCACAGAAGACGTGAAAAGTGAAACGTGAAATGAATAAATCCATCATCGTTTCACCTTTCACCTTTCACGTTTAACGAGCTGATTATGTTGCATCGAATGGCATTACGAGTGTTACCCAGCCTCAGTCTGGCTGTTACTGAAAACTCAGTGCGAAAAAAAAAGCGGATCGTGATGTTTGTGCCTGGGTTGGTGGCGTTTGCGGTCTATCGATTTGCCAAGTTGCTGTTGCCGCTTTCTGAACCGATCGTGCTGTTGGCGGTCAGCGGCCTTGTCTCATTGGTGACGGCATTGTTCGCGTATCGAGTTGGTCGGGCCACTGGGTGGGGGAACATCTTGCGAGAGGATGGAAACCGGTTACTCACGTGGCTAGGTGGCTGGATCGGGTTTGTGTACGGGGTCCAGTTGTCTCTGTTGGTCTTGGCGCTGCTCTGGCTTGTTGGGTATGACTATCTCAAACATCCAGATGGGCCGGCCATGATGGCCATCATCATTTCCTGCACGTCGGTCGCGCGCGATGCGTTCGAGATCGGTCATGTGCGGAAGGTCACCCTCATGGGCCGTCCATTTCCGACGTTTCCCGATGGGGTGGCACTCCGGACGATGGTGGGCAACCATGCGATGCAATTCGGTCCTTGGGTCGCAGTCGGTCTCGTTGTCGGCGCACTGGGAGCATCCCTGGGATATCTGGTCGAGGCGAATCAGGTTGCAGCCTTGGTGCAGTTATCCGCTGTCGCGTTGTTGGGGGGCGGGGTCGCACTCTGTGCCTATTTGGGCGGGCTTCATCCTCAATCGTCATGGATTCAAGGGCTTTCGCAAACAAAGCCGGGTGAATTGCTCAAGTATTGGTGGTGGCCTGGGCTTTCCTTTGCTGCGACATACTATCTCGTGGCGGCAGGCTGTGTAATTTTCTTTTTAAGGCAGCCTGGAATTCCCACTGCCTATGCGATGGCCTGTGGTGGATTTGTTACAGGTATGATGGCGTTGTATTGTTACTATCTCGGGTTTCGCCGGCAAGTAGAAGAGCAGCAGGGTCACACGATGTCGAGTGCCTTGCTCCGATGTCCTTTCGTCATGGGCATTCTTGGCAAGTCAACGGGAACAGGTGTGTCAATGACTGCTGGTTCCAGCTCGAAAGTCTAATCAGGATGCTGGAAAAAACCGCCAGCGTTGTTCTCGCATTGTTCAGGCCCTCAACGGGGACCCGGTCGCCTCACCACTCGGCGGCGCACACAGACTTGGTGCTCCTTATTCGGCGCACCGTGCGCCCCAGAGGGTATGCCTCGAGCCTTCACTCGCTGTGGCCTTGCCCGCGGAACGGCGCGTCTTGGCGCGACGAGGTTGGGCGGGTGAGAAGTCTGAACGTTTTGAGCATTCTGCTGGAGCGTCTTCCTGTTGCACCACACATGCGGATTGTTGAAATTCTCGCAGGCCAATATGGTTTTTCCGTAGCGCACTAAATATATGGCTATGAATAAGAAAATATTCAGAGCAGTCGGGTCTTCTGTCCTGCTGTTGGTTGTTCTCGTGGCCTTGGGGATTGGTTGGGGGCTTCAGAGCCAATCCTTTGCTGAGGAGGCGACTGATCTGTACTTCAAAACACCAGGGGCTCCAGAGGGGCCGCCGGCTCCTTCTCCCCAGGAGACGGTCTACTCACGCATTGGAGAGATGGATAGTCGACTACTCGTGTGGTTTGTCACCCAGCTCCACACCTACTTCGGAGGGTTTGTTCTCGCGTTGCCGATTTTTTGTGTGTTGCTGGAATTTCTTGGGCTCAGGAGCAAAAATCCAGAACTTGCCCTTCGCTATGACGGCCTTGCGCGGGATCTGGCAAAAGTCGCTCTCCTCGCCTTGTCGGTAACGGCCGTGGTTGGGAGCTGCATGCTGGGAATATTTCTCTATTTCTATCCCAGCTTCATGAAGTACATGGGGGGGACGTTCAAAACGTTTATGCCGGTCTACGCGTTCGTGTTTCTCGGAGAATCGCTGCTACTCATCACCTATTACTATAGTTGGAGTCGGCTGACTGTACCGGCTTCGAAATGGGCTCATGCCTCGATCGGTCTGTTGAGCAATCTCTTTGGGACGGCACTGCTGCTGTTGGCAAACGCCTGGTCGGCTTTCATGATGGCGCCAGCTGGTGTCGATGCAAAGGGGCAGTTTTTGGGGAATGGATGGCATTTGCTCCATTCGGCGCTGTGGAATCCACTAAATGTCCACCGGTTCCTGGCCAACATTATGTCCGGCGGTGCGGTGGTGATGGCATATGCCTGCTATCGGTTTTTTACCAGTAAGACCGAAAAAGAGAGCGCCTATTTCGACTGGGTCGGGCATATTTTTCTATTCGTCACGGTTATCGCCTTGTTGCCGATGCCCTTTGCTGGCTATTGGTTGATGCGATCGGTCTATGCATTCAGCCAGAGCATGGGGGTGACGATGATGGGCGGGCTACTCACCTGGCTCTTTGTCGTGCAGGCCATTTTGATCGGCGTCCTTTTCCTTGGTGTCAACTTTTACCTTTGGCAGAGTATGGCGCGCCTTCGTGGCGGGGAGCGGTATCAGCACTATTACCAGGTACTGCTCTCGGTGTTCATGGTGGCGTTGTTTGTGTGGCTGACGCCCCATACTGTCTTTATGTCAGCCAGTGAAGTGAAGGCGATGGGCGGAGCGTCTCATCCCGTGGTCGGCAACTACGGCGTGATGTCGGCAAAAAATGGCGCGGTCAACATCATGATTCTTGTGACCACCATGAGCTTTCTGTATTACCGTCGCGCCAATCGAACGATGGTCGTGCCCTGGGTCAAGAAAGGGAATATCCTCATCGGCGCGCTATTTTTCTTGGGGGCGTTCAACATTATCTGGCTCTCAGTCTATGGGTACTATCTGCCGGCGAAGCTCCGTGTCGGGCTGTCGACGCCGCAGGCTGTGACTACATTGACAGTCCTCGTGGTCGGGGTGATTATCAATCGTATGATGCTCAAGGGGGCGCTCCTTCACGGGCCGATTCAGTGGGGAAAGATTTCCCTCAGAGGCATGGCGGGTTTGTTTGGGCTCGCTGCGGCATTCACATGGGTCATGGGTCTCATGGGCTATATCCGTTCCTCCGGGCGGCTGGCATGGCACGTCAGTGAGTTGATGGCTGATGTCTCTCCTTGGGCCTTTACGCCGGACTTTGCGTTCGCGGCGAAGATGGTGACGCTCAACATGATGGTGTTCTGGGGAGCGGTGCTCGTCCTGTTCTGGATGTCTCAGCGTGATCAGTCGCCTGCGATCGGAGAAGAGTTAGCCGAGGGAAATGCAAGGGTCCTGGCGCCGCCGCCGTCGTCGTCGCAAGAGGCCTAACATTCGAAAGGGGTAGGGGGTATGAGGCGAAAGGTGATGATCTGGAGATCTCTTGCGATCGTGTTGGCGGTGTGTGGAAGCGCCGTGATGCAGGGCGGGGTGACGGCCCAAGGCCAGTCTTTGGTTCTGGAGGATTTCCAGACGAAAGACGCAGAAGGATTTCCAGTGAATTGGGAGCATGAAAATCAACGAAGCCAGTCGAAGGGGCGGGATGCGTATAAGGTCCAGACAGAGGACGGTGTAAATTTTCTTGCGGTGAAGGATGCAGGACAGCGGATCAAGAAAAAGAAGATCGATTGGGATCCCAAGGCCTTTCCTGTCCTCACGTGGCGCTGGCGCCTGCAAAAAGCGACGACGGATACTGAGCCAATTGCGGCAATCTATGCCTCGCTAGATACCGACCTGATGTTTATTCCCGTGTTTACGAAGTATGTCTGGAGTGCCACCAAGCCTGAAGGCACGCTGACCGAAGGTGGTATATTTAGCGGCTCGGAGATCGTGGTGCAAAGCGGCACGAAGGCTGTCGGGGAATGGTTCGAAGAACGTGTGAACGTCTACGAAGATTTCAAGAGGATTCACAAACATGAACCGGCTGCCAAGGCCTGGGGCATCTCGATCATCGCCGCATCCGGTGTTGAAATCGATTTTGGTTCGATGGTGGCGAGCGCCGGACGTTAGAGAAATGGACCGTAGTCAACATGGCCAACCCTGGCACGGAACAAGCTGCGCCCATACAGAGGGTAATCGATATCCTGTTCGGCGTAGCTGTGATGGGAACCGTCGGGACGCTTATTGGGGTCATTATGGGTGGCGGCATCATGCCGCTGGCGAGTGGGGTAGGGCTGACGCTCGGCGGTGTGATCGGCTTTATGGGGGGGCGGCGTTTCTTAGCGAGTATTTTGGTGGGAACTCTGCTAGGTGGGGCGCTCGCTTGGCTTATTGCCGGACCGGAGAGAGTATCTGTGGGTGCGGGGGCCGGCGCCGCGATGGGTGGATTTCTCGGTGTGCAGATTTCGATGTTGCTGGATATGCGCGCGGCAAAGAAAAAAACTGCATCCGGAGGAGCATGAGACGCAATGGAAAATAAGGGAGTGCTTGTTGGCTCGATCGTGTTTGTCTTTGGAGTGTTCTTCCTGATGATCAGCTTGCTGGTCTATGAGTCCTATAAGGCGAAGCAGATGAAAGCGCTGGCTTCGTCGATCAAGACTGAAGCTCGACCTGCGCCGACCAGCGGCCCCTCGCTGGATTATTCCATGTATAAAACGAAAATAGGCGATGAGGGACGAGAGATGGTGCAGGTTCCTGAAGGCCCATTCATCATGGGGAGTAAAGATGGCGACCCAGATGAGGTGCCGGAGCGGCAAGTGTTTTTAAGCGCATTCTATATCGATAGGAAAGAGGTGTCCCAAGAGGAATATGCCCGGTTTGCTAAAATGACCAAGCGTTCGTTGCCCAAGATCGAAGTGTTTGAAGACGATCAATCCAAGCTATTGCAGTCTGAATTTGCGGCGATGAGCATGTCATGGGACGAGGCGACGGCCTATTGCAAATGGGCGGGAAAGCGCCTTCCCACGGAGGCAGAATGGGAAAAAGCTGGCCGCGGTGAGGGAAGGCGAAAGTATGCGTGGGGTGATACCGCCAGGAATGGCCGTGCTAACGCGAATCTGGATGGAAGTGAAGATGGATATCGATATCTCGCGCCTCCCGGATCCTTTGAGGCAGGCAGAAGCCCCTATGGAATTTATGATATGACAGGGAATGTTGCGGAATGGGTTGCAGATTCATACGATGAACATTATTACCAGAAAGCGCCCTTTCGTGATCCGAAAGGACCGGACCGTGCGGATTTGAAAGTCGTGCGCGGTGGGTCGTGGCGAGAGACCGAGCATACTGCGCGCCTATCCAAACGATTTGCCGCGAAAGCCTGGCGGACGGATATTACGATCGGGTTTCGCTGTGCGAACGATATGGAGGCCAGCGATAGTCCCGCGGCGTCATAACCGACATGCTTGAAACCAAATTCAAGGTCTTGTTTCTTCTTGCCATCCTTGCATTTGCTGCGATTCCTATCATGGGAATCCTTCGTGGCACGACGCTCACTCCGTTTGAGGCGCCTTCCGCCGATTCCACGGATTCGGCCCCATCGGAACCGCTTAATCCTTCTCAGGCTTCTCGTGAAGAGCCTGTTACAGAAAAAATGATTTCGATTCCGGAAGGACCCTTCATCCGTGGGACCAATGAAGGTGGGTTTGATGAGCGGCCGCAACGTACGCTAGTGCTGGGTGCGTTTGCCATTGATCGCTATGAAACGACCAACTCTCAGTACCAGCAATTTGTCGATGCGACAGGGCATCGCAAATCTGGTCCTCCTGCTCGCTACGCCAAGAACATGAGCAAGATGTTGAGCATCAACCAGCCCGTGGTCTACGTATCATGGGAGGATGCGGAAGCCTATTGCCATTGGAAAGGGAAGCGGCTTCCAAGCGAGGCGGAGTGGGAAAAAGCCATGCGAGGATCGGATGGACGCTTGTGGCCTTGGGGTAATGTCGACCAGCCCAACGGAGCCAATTGGGCGAGGGTAGAGGATGGCCATGAAGTTTCCGCAATTGTCGGGACAGTTCAGACAGATAAGAGCCCGTACGGTGTGATGGATGGAGCAGGTAATGTCATGGAGTGGGTAGATGATTGGTATGCGGAGCGCTACTACGAAGAGGCTCCGGATCAGAACTCCCCGGGCCCTGATCACGGCGTATTTCGAGTGCTTCGTGGGGGAGGCTATGCTACCACGGGAGCCGATATTCGCATTACCAGCAGAAGCAAGCTGGTTCAGGACTTTCGCGATGAGACGATCGGGTTTCGTTGTGCAGTTTCTGGTGTGAAATTAGAGGAAAAGTGAACGGGAAGACCATGCGAAACTTATAAGAAATCAAAGTAATAGAGAATGAGAAAGACGGCCAAAAGTATATTGACAACCATTCCGACCAAAACTATAATGTCGAACACTTTTGATTTTCGTTTCATCGAATTTCCTCTGATTTTTCGTGTGCGAGAAGGAATTTTGAATAACATACGGGTATCTATGTGTCAAGAAAGTCGTTGAGCTGATTCGGGACACATTGGTTGCATCAGGAGAGAAGGAGACGCGATGGCCACGGCAGCAGCACCACCAGATAGCGAGTTTAAGGTCAAAATTGGCAAGATGATTTTTTATATCACCTGTGCGGTGGGTCTGTGGTTTTTTTATTGGTTCGCTGGAATCCAGTGCCCCTGCTAAGCAGGGCCACTGCAGCATGTATGAGGCCTAGGGAGGGAGTGCGATGGGCATGACAATCGTGTATGTACTGGTGTCGTTAGTAGTGTGCATTTCCTATTTTCTCGCAGTAGACCATTTTTTGATGGACTCACAGGGACTGGACTTCTGGTATCTATTCCGGAAGTAGACCATGTGGGTCATTTTACACTGAGCCGGACTGACAGATATTGGTTATGAGTTTTTTCCAGAATGCTCCAAGGAGGTATTTCATGGGACGTGTAGCCGGGAAGAAGTTATTTTCAATCATGGCGCTTTGCGCGATGGTTGGCCTTCTCCTGCTCCCCATCGCTGTATCGCTTCCGTCGCTGGCCATGGGCGCAGATGCCCCTGATGCGGTGAAGAAGGATGGTGAGGCGAAAGTCGAGAAGGGACGAGACGTCTATTATAAGACGGAAGGTATTGTCGTCGGCGCTCCTGCTCCAAAGACAGTCGATGGCCCTCGGGACTATCCGCGATACAATTTCGAAAGCCGTGTGTTGCTCTGGTTCGCAAACCAGCAGCACCTCTACTACGGAAGCTTTGTGCTTGCAGTGCCGATCTTCTGTATGGTGATCGAGTTCATGGGGGTAGTGACGAAGGATAAAGCGATGGCGAAGCGGTATGACCAGCTCGCCTATGACTTCATCAAGATCAGCCTGACAGCCTACTCATTGACCGCGATTCTTGGCGGTATCCTGATCTTCACCTTCCTCACGCTCTATCCCGCATTCTTCGGCTACTTATCCGGCATCTTCCGTCCGGTCATGCATATCTATGCGTTGATGTTTGTCGCAGAGAGCGGAACCCTCTATATCTACTACTACGGTTGGGACAAGATGAGAGAGGGGTTCCTCAAGTGGATTCACTTGAGCATGTCTGTGATCTTGAACGTAATCGGTACCTTGCTTATGTTCCTGGCGAATTCCTGGATCGGTTTCATGATGTCGCCGGCCGGCGTCGATGAGCAGGGCCGGTATCTGGGAAATATTTGGCACGTCATTCATACCGCTCTCTGGAATCCACTTAATGTGCATCGTATCTTGGGAAATATGGCGTTCGGAGGCGGTGTTGTGGCGGCCTATGCGGCGTATAAGTTCTTGGCCTCCAAAACTGATGAAGATCGCGCACATTATGACTGGATGGGATATATCGCCATGGCGCTTGGCGTGGCATTTCTGATTCCCTTGCCGTTCGCTGGCTACTGGCTGATGCGGGAGGTATACGCCTATCGCCAGCAGATGGGAATTACACTCATGGGCGGTCTCCTGGCCTGGCTCTTCATTATTCAGGCCACCATGATCGGTATCCTTTTCTTGAGCACGAACTATTATCTCTGGCAGGCGCTTGGCCGAATGCGCGGCGCGGAGAAATATCAACGATATATTAAGTATCTCGTATTCGTTCTTTGTTGCGGCTACCTGGTGTTCATTACCCCCCACACGATCGTCATGACTCCGGCGGAGCTCAAGGCTATGGGAGGGCAGCAGCACCCGGTGTTGGGGAACTATGGGGTTATGTCGGCTAAGAACGGTGGAATTAATGTGATTATCACCACCACCATTCTGAGTTTCGTCTGGTACATGCGAGGCAATAAAGTCTCAACGGTATCCTGGTCGAAATTTGGCAACATTTTCATGGGTGTCTTCTTCGGCTGCGCCTATGTGAACATTATATGGCTAGCGATCTATGGCTATTACATCCCGGCGAACGTTCGGGTAGGTCTGTCAGTGCCTCAAGTTGCAACCACACTGTCCTGCCTCTTCTTCATGTTTGCGCTGAACACCGCCATGATGAAGGGTGCCAAGCAGATGGGGGCGATTGAATGGGGGAAGATATCTGTTCGATCGCAATATGCGTTGATTATGCTCGCAACAGCCTTTACTTGGATGATGGGATTGATGGGGTACATCCGTTCCTCGGTCAGATTATTCTGGCACGTGAATGAGATTATGCGTGATAACTCGCCGTGGGCCTATACGCATACGGTAGGTTTTGCAGCAAATATGATCTCATTCAATGTGCTGTTCTTCTGGGTGAGCATCCTATTCGTCTTCTGGCTGGGAAGTCTCGGGATGAAAAAGGTGCCAGTTGAGGCGAAGGCAGGGGTTCCAGGCGCTGCACCGCAGCCGGCTGGTGGCCACTAATCATCTTTAAGGATCTTGGCTGGGGGAGTGGAGGCACTGGACAAGGGCCTCTCTCCTACCCGAACTTCAGGAGGTTACATTCGTGGGCGATCTAGTAAAAGAAGCTCTATCAATAGGGTGGCCGCTATTCGCGCTTCTCGCCTGTCTCTTTGTCTATTCCTTGGTATCTGTTAAGGATGCTACTGCAAAGAAGCGCTCGTTGTTCAAGCTCGTAATCGGTACAATCTCCGCATTCTTATTGTTGATAGCAATCGCACATTATAAAGGGAGCTTTTACGAGGCAAATCGGATGCTTCCGGTTTCCTTAGTTCTCATCACTACGACCTGCTTCATGATGGGAATCTATTTTCCCAATCATGCCGCATTGTTCAAGATCGGTGGGTTCATGTTTCTTGTTGCTGCCGGGCTATCGGGGTATGGGAACTGGTTGCCGCAGGTCGAAGGAGGATTCCCTCCCTTAGAGGTGAAACTGGACTTTAGTTCTATGAGCTCCCAGGCACTTGCCGATGAAGGTGAGAAGATCATCTTCGGTGGAATTGGAAAGAACAAAGAGCAGGGGGCGGTTGGCAAAGGTCAGTGTCCTCTCTGTCACGCGTTCCATGCAGGGATGTTGGGTGAGCGTGCGCCAAACTTGCAAGGCCTTCCAGGGCGAGCAGGTAAGGAGCGATTAGAGGATCCGAAATATAGTAAAGGCAAGGCGGCTGGTAGAGACTATGCTCAAAAAGAAGCATTCCCCGGTGCCGGGACTGCTGAAAGTGGCCAAGAATATATTGCCGAATCCCATGCCTGTCCAAGCTGTTATGTCGTTGCGGGTTATGGTGTGAAAGGGACGAACGATAAAGAAAGCCCCATGCCGTCTATTCACAAGCCACCAATCTCATTGAGCCTTCCTGAATTGGCAGCCGTGGACACCTGGCTGTATCTTCGTGAAGGAGTTGATGCTCCGTCATACGAAGAGATTATTAAATCGTACGAGAAGTTTGTTCCCGAGGCGGACCGGCCTAAACAACAGGAAGATAAGCCGGCAGGTGGGAGTGATCTGATGGCGGATGGAACGGAAACGGTCGATGTGATTTTTCAAAAGGCGACGTGCGTGGCTTGCCATACGATCCCCGGTATTCCAGGAGCGAAGGGAACGATAGGTCCTGTGCTTGAAGAGGGGACGAATGCCCTGCTTCGCATGAAGGATAAAGACTATAAGGGATCGGCAAAGACCGTTCCAGACTACATCATGGAGTCGATCGTTTCACCCAGTGCGTATGTGGTGAAGCCGTTCCCTGACAACACCATGCCAAAAATATTTGGCCAAAAGTTGAGCGCGGGGGCTATGAAAAAGATCATCGATTATCTGTCGCAGGTGAAGGCGGGGTCGCCACCACCGAAGGTTTCGTGATCTTGGCTATCCATTTCTTTTATCGAGTAAACGGAGTTCACCGATGAAAGCATTAATGTCGGTTGCGGCACTTATGGGGGCAGCTGGAATTCTCTTGCTTGCCGGAATGATCGTGGGCATTGTTCCGTCAAATACCGTACGCCTGATCGAAGGGTATATGCCGGTCCAAGTGATCGCAGAACTCACACTATTCGTGGCGGGCTTTACAGGGCTTAGCTATATGATGGCGGCCATGGGAATGGCTTTCCCGCGTTTCTGGCAGGGGATTCTTTTTTGGGCGTTCATTCTTCTCTATTTGAAGTTTCGTGTCTATCCACCGATTCCATTCAGCGTTCGCGCCATGTATGGGACGGTCTCTCTCGTGGCCATCTTTATGTGGGTGTCTGCAAACGAAGAAGACTGGAACAAATTCAAGCGGCCGATTATGAACGTCTTGGATGCCAAGACAGGGGGAACCAAGGTATTGCGTATTGCATATCTGGTTATTATCCCACTCCTGATTGGAGGATTTTCATACAACGCCATGGTCCCGAAATCTGAGGAGCCCATTGAGTTGCGAACGGTGCATCCAGCCCCTCCTGCAAGCACCAAAGTGCATGGCAAGACCTATACATTGCAGACCTCACAGAACCCTTATCGGGTCAATCCCGAAGGGAAATACGATCAGGAGTATAGCAACGCCAATATTGTGGAACAGGGGATGGGCCGCTTGATGAAGCCGAATGCCAACCCTTGGGATAAGGATGCGCAAGGATACCTCAAGTATGTGCGTGAGGGCGGAGAGATTTTCTATCAAAATTGCCACTTCTGCCATGGCGATAATTTAAACGGACGTGGTCTCCATGCCTTCGCATTCAATCCGATTCCCGCAAACTTTACTGATCCAGGTACGATCGCGCAGTTACAAGAAACATTCATCTTCTGGCGTGTATCCAAGGGTGGAATCGGCTTGCCAAATGAAGGGTTCCCCTGGGCCTCTGTGATGCCACCATGGGAACAGCATTTGACTGTCGATGAAATCTGGAAAGTCGTCTTGTTTGAATATTGGCACACAGGGTATTACCCGAGAACCTGGGATTAGAGTTCATCGAGTTTATAGCCAACCTGGATTTATGACATGAGGGAAGCGATGAAGAATTCGATAAGGCTGAAGGCTGGGGCATTCCTCACGACTGCCTTCGGAGTGATCCTGGTCTCTGGAATCACAGGAGGCCTGACCTTTGCCGCAGAGACTCTTCCTGCGGGTTTTAAGAAGGGTGAATTAGCGGCTGAGCCTTCTGCAGATATGATCGAGGCAGGAAAGCGGGTCTACTTCACCAAGTGCGTCTGGTGTCACGGGGTCGATGGAGCGGGCGATGGGCCCGGTGCCGATCGTCTCTGGCCGCGTCCCCGCAACTTTAACCAGGGGACGTTTAAGATTCGGCACACGGCCAGCGGCGAATTGCCTTTATTCGATGCCAAAAAACCCACTCCTGGCCAGAACGATCTATTTGAAACTGTGACGCACGGTCTGCCAGGTTCCGCGATGCCGTCGTGGGAAGGCATTCTGACGGAAGAGCAACGGCTCCAAGTGTTGTCATTCGTCACCACCCAGCTTGTGAAAGATCGAAAATTTACGGACAAGCAGTCAGAGAGTCAGAGTATATTGCAGCTAGGCGATCTGAAGCCGATTCCTGCGACAGAGGAAAGTTTAAAAAAGGGAGCAGAACTCATTGTCGAGAAGAAGTGTGTCGAGTGTCACGGCGCTGATGGCCGTGGCGACGGCAATGCGTTCAATCTCAAAGACGATTGGGGTTTTTCAATACAGCCAGCTAACTGGCACAAGTGTTGGAACTTCAGAGGCAGCCGGCAAGATCCCTATAACGTCAAGAACATCTTCCGAACGTTTTCAACCGGAGTCAACGGTACTCCGATGCCGTCGTTCGCTGACAATACCACGGTCGAAGAGCGGTGGCACATTGCGAACTTTGTGAACTCACTCTGTGAACGTGAGGCAGATGGAACACCCCTCTCGATCGATCAATTGACAGACAAACCAAAGGTGAACTTTGTATTGTCCTCTGGGCTGGTCCTGGGAAACGGAGAGATTCCAGCCGATCCTGAAAATGAACTCTGGCAGAAGCGGGCCAGGAGAATTATCGCGATGGGTGGTCAGATCACCCATAAGCCAAGGAACTTCGTCAACAGGATCGACGACATTTGGGTGAAGTCGCTCTACAATGATAAACATGTCGCATTCATGTTCCAGTGGGACGATCGTACGAAAAGCGTCGCCGAAGGCAAGTTGCCCTGGCCTCCAACCTCCGTCAATATCGATGTCAAGGAGCAGGATCCGAAGACCGGTGAAGAGGGCTCCATTGCCTCGCGTCAGAATAGCTACACGGTCTACAACGATGCGGTCGCCATCGAAACTGCTGTGAAGTGGAAGGAGCTTCCCTCACCGATTAAGCCGCGGTATCTGTTTGGCAGCAACGAGCAGTTCCCGATGGACATTATGAAATGGGAGGCCGATGGGTCGCTCCGCGCTTTCAAGGGTACTGGATGGGATAAGGACTTTGAAGAGCGGGACAACTACGAAGAGAGCAGTAAATTACTGTTTTCTGAGTGGAAGAA
The DNA here is from genome assembly GCA_014379455.1 of Nitrospiraceae bacterium. Classification (GTDB taxonomy): domain Bacteria; phylum Nitrospirota; class Nitrospiria; order Nitrospirales; family Nitrospiraceae; genus Palsa-1315. The sequence continues at coordinate 8,037 of JACMLT010000009.1, read as the reverse complement.
TGGCCGCTGGACGGTAATCATTCAGCGTCCGTTAGGCAACAAAAAAGATCAAGATTACGACGAAGATACCTTCTTCGAATTGGGGCAGTACATTCCCACGGTGTTCTTTGCTTGGGATGGACATAATGGAGATGCAGGGAGGAAGATGGCAGTCTCGGCTTTTTACTATACCTTCCTGGAGCCGCCGACACCTCGTGAAGCCTATATCTATCCGGTTGTGATTGCGTTTGGTGTGGTGCTTCTCGAAGGGTGGATACTGACCAGACGATCTAATAAGCGGAAGCAAAAGACTCTCTAAGATTTTAAGAGCAACAGGAGTCTGAACTATCAAGAGGGGGTGGGGCGACCCACCCCCTCTTTCTATTTAGCCGGCCGCATTGGGGGATTGTGGAGATCGAAGTAACCGGCGTCCTTCTGGCCGGAGGAAAAAGCCGAAGAATGGGCGAAGATAAACGGCACCTTCTCGTGGGAGATCAGACACTCCTCGAACGTGGACTGGCGGTGCTTCACTCAATCTTTCAGGAGGTACTAGTCGTCATTGCGAAGGACAGCGATCCACTTGGCGTCGATGCCAAAGTTGTGCGCGACCTAGTACCTGATTGCGGTAGTCTCGGAGGGCTGTATACCGGGCTCATGGAAGCAACAACATCTAGCATTTTCGTGGTCGCCTGCGATATGCCATTTCTGAATCAGACTGTCATTGCTCAGTTCACAAGTCGAAGGCCCAACGCAGATATTGTGATGGCGAAACTTGCAGGTTGTCTACATCCGATGCATGCATTGTATGGAAAACGGTGCGTGCCGCTTGTCGAACAGATGATTCAGGCGCGGCGGCTTAAGGTCCAAGAGATGGTTTCGCAATCGTCTCTCCGCGTACAGTATGTCACGGAGGAGGACTTATTCACTCTCGATCCTTCCTATCGTTCCTTTTATAATGTGAATACAGTGGCTGAGCTTGAAGAGGCACGGCTTCTGTTGACTCGGGTTCCTCCTGCGGGATAACCGTCATGCCTACTGTGAGAAGGACGATCATAATGATCCATCCCGGCAGCCTTGGCGATGTGCTATTGGCAGTTCCGGCTATGGTTCGCGTGCGGACTCGTTTCCCAGACTATCGGCTGGCACTCTGTGCAGAGGCTCAGGCCGCAAAGCTACTTTACGCCTGCGATGTCGTCGATACATGGACCTCAATACAGGGACGCGATTGTGCGGACTTATTCGTGGGCGCAGACTCTGTTACGGGTCAGATGCGAACATGGTTGCTGGACTGTGACCTCGCAATCGGCTGGACGCAGAGTCTTGATGGCACTTTAAGCGGGACCCTTAAGGCCTTTGGAGTTCGAACGGTAATCGTCAGGTCTCCATTTTCGACTGAAATTCTGGCGGCACATCAGCAAGACAAATTTCTTGAAACGATCGATGAGGTCCCCTCTGAAGATGATGGAGATGTTCTGCTGAAGGTAACGGAACCGGCCATCCAGCTTGGGCGAGCCTGCCTGGAAGCGGCGGGCCACTCTATCGGACAGTCTCTTGTTGTCATTCATCCGGGGAGTGGCAGCCCCCATAAATGTGTGGCACCGGAGACACTCCTGCCCGTAGTCGTCGCTGTTCAGCGTGTTGGCGCCATTCCGGTGATTCTTGAAGGGCCGGCAGATCGGGAGCCGGTTGAGCGTCTACTCCAGTTAAGCTCAAACCCACCAATTATTTTGAGGGACCTTGATCTCCTCACTGTCGCCGGAGTGCTTGCACAATCACAACTTTTTGTCGGGCAGGATTCTGGGATCACGCATATGGCAGGACTAATGGGGGTACACATGGTGGCTCTATTCGGGCCGACCGATCCTGCTCGCTGGGCTCCTCGTGGCATCCACATGACCGTCGTGCAGGGCGCATCGTGCCTCTGCCGATCATGGGACGAGGTGAGTCGATGTAAGGGGAAACCTTGTCTCGATCTACCAACGGATGATCTTGTGGCACTATGTCTCACCCGCCTCGATGAAGCAGCGATTCGACGGAGAATTCCATCTGGCTGCCTTGTCACTGATTATCCCGTATGCTAAAGTGACCAGTTCTTTTTCCCTTTCATTGGTAAGGACTTAGGAGCTATTTTCTTGTCCAGCGGGGTTGTTCAGGAAAAGGTCACCAGCGCATTGATTGGAGCGCTCGACGGGGCCAAAAAGAAGGGCCAGTTAAAGACGGAATCCTGGCCTCAGGTGAGTCTGGATACTCCCAAACGCCCTGAATGGGGAGACTTAGCTTCCACAGTCGCCATGTCGCTCGCCGTGTCTGAGCAACGAGCCCCCCACGATATCGCCCAAATTATCATCGACAATCTTGCTCAACGCGATCAGCTTTTCGACCGGGTAGAAATTGCCAGGCCTGGATTTCTCAACCTCACGGTTAAACCAGCCATTTGGCAGGAAGTGCTCAGGGAAATCGAGCGGGAAGGGTCTGTCTACGGGCGAGCGGAAATTGGGCAACGGCGCCGAGTGTTGGTGGAATATGTGAGTGCGAATCCGACCGGTCCATTGCATGTAGGGCATGGGAGAGGTGCGGCGGTTGGGCAAGCGGTTGCGAACATGCTCAAGGCGGTCGGCTATGACGTTGTGAGCGAGTACTACATCAACGACGCCGGCCGGCAGATGAAATTGCTGGGGGCCTCCGTCTATGCGCGTTACGAGGAACTGTCTAACCGGCCTGTCGAGTTTCCTGCAGAGGGCTATCACGGGGCCTATATCACGGCGGTAGCTGAGCGGGTGCATCAACAGCTCGGGCCTGAGCTGGCTGGACGGATGGCCACAGAAGTCGAGGAGCGCTGTCGAACGTTCGCCAACCAGGAATTGCTGCGGCTGATTCGCGAGGATCTGAAGTCCTTCGGGATCGAGTTCGAGTCCTGGTTTAGCGAGGCTTCTCTCGTGAATTCAGGGGCGGTTCAACGGGTGTTGGATGAATTGAAATCGCAACAGTTCCTGTTCGAACAGGAAGGGGCCTGGTGGTTCAGATCCTCGGCGTTCGGGGATGAGAAGGATCGTGTTGTGCGGAAACAGGATGGGGAGTATACATATCTGGCCTCCGATATTGCCTACCACCAAGATAAGTTGCAGCGCGGATACGATCTTCTCATCGACGTGTGGGGCGCGGATCACCATGGGTACATTCCTCGCATGCAAGCGGTCGTACAGGCCTATGGGCATCCGAAAGATCGCCTCCAGGTCGTGCTGGTCCAGATGGTGAATTTGTTGCGCGGTGGGAAAAAAGTGGAAATGTCGAAGCGGGCCGGCGAGTTCATTACGATGCGGGAAGTGATCGATGAAGTCGGGGCCGATGCGGCGAAGTTCTTTTTCTTGATGCGCGATTCCAGTTCGCATCTGGATTTCGATCTGGAACTGGCGAAGCAGCGGTCATCCGATAATCCCGTGTACTATGTGCAATACGCCCATGCTAGGATCGCCAGTCTCTCGCGTGTTGCCACAGATCGAGGCATCGCCTGTCCCTTGCCGAGCGAGACGGATTTGACGGTATTGACTGATCCGGATGAATTGGGACTGATTCGCAAGCTCTCGGCGTATCCCTCTATTCTGCAGGGTAGTGCCATGGCCTATGAGCCCCATCGGATGACCTATTATCTCCAGCAATTGGCTGGCCTGCTCCACACGTTTTATAACAAGCATCGGATTCTGCCTCCTGCTGCGGACCGCGATCTGTTGTCGGTGACTCCTGAAGGATTAGCTCCAGCCGAGGGGTTGCACAAGGAGGTGCCGACTCCCGAACGGACTGCGGCGAGGCTGGCGTTGATGAGTGGAATCCAGCAAGTCTTGAAGAATGGGCTCGGCGTGCTTGGGATTTCCGCGCCGGAGCAGATGTAGCTGGCAAGAGGGATTGTGGATTTTTTAGTTCAGCAGGCGGATCGTGAGACGAGTGCGCGCTTGGGGAGGCTCAGCACTGCTCATGGTGTGATCGACACGCCCGCCTTTATGCCGGTTGGCACGCTAGGACCAGTGAAGGGGATCGATCCTGTCGATTTAGAACAGCTTGGATTTCGACTCATGCTGAACAATGCCTACCATCTCTATCTGCGGCCTGGGCACAAGATCGTGGCTGAGATGGGTGGGTTACATCGGTTTACAGGATGGTCGGGGGCCATCTTGACAGACAGCGGAGGATTTCAGATTTTCAGCCTTGCCAAGCTTTGCAAGGTGACGGACGAGGGCGTGAGCTTTCAATCGCATCTCGATGGGTCCACACATTTCATCACGCCGGAGACAGCCATCGAGATAGAAGAAGCGTTGGGGGCTGATATCATGATGGCGTTCGATCACTGTGTGGCCTTACCGGCTGACAGAGCGATCGTGCGCGATGCGGTACGTCGGACGACCCTTTGGGCCCAACGTTGTCAGGCCAGCCGGCGCCGAAGGGATCAAGCCCTCTTTGGGATTGTGCAGGGTGGTCTGGATGCAGATCTCCGCGTGACCTCCGCCCGCGATCTCGCTGGGCTTGGGTTCGAGGGCTACGCGGTCGGTGGGCTCTCAGTGGGAGAATCGAAGGCAGAGATGTACACCATGTTGGATGTGACTGTGCCAGAGCTGCCGGCTTCGAAGCCACGGTATTTGATGGGCGTAGGGATGCCCGAGGATTTAATCGAAGGCGTGGCGCGCGGGATCGACCTGTTCGATTGTGTGGTGCCTTCGCGCCATGGGCGGACTGGCTCGCTTTTTACGAGTTTCGGGCGAGTCGTGATTAAGCAAGCGCGGTATATTCGTGATGAGCAGCCGATCGATCCGGCCTGCGGCTGCCCGGTCTGCGCGCGCTACTCACGCGCCTATCTGCACCACCTCTTTCAGATGAAAGAGATGCTGTCGTCGAGACTGAATACGATCCACAATCTCTGGTATTTTGCTGATCTGATGGGCCAGGTGCGGTCAGCAATCGCACAAGGGACGTTCCGGTCGTTCCGTGAAGACTTTTACCGATCTCGCGACCGGGCTGTGATGGATGGCTCGTCGGTAGGCGTGGCTGATGCCGATGTGCGTCGGCATGCCGGAGGGGATTAGCGGTAAAACGTGAGCGGTAAAATGTGAAACGTAGGGCTGCCAAGGGCTCTTTCTCCAAAATATTTTACGGGTAACGTTCACGGCTTGTTGGACAGCATTGTTAATCATCCTGTGGACAGTTTTTGCGCGAGTGCCATTTACATGAGCGTAGCGGATTTTTTGCACAAACTGAATTTTTAGCCTGCTAATGCTGTTGAAGAGGAGTGTGTATGGTCATGCAATCGCTCGTAATGGCTCAGTTGTTCGGTGGAGGGGGGGCAGGTTCGGGTTCCACGGCCAACACAATCCTCTCCCTCGTTCCGTTCGCGCTGATCTTCGTCATTTTTTATTTCCTGGTTATTTTGCCGCAACAAAAACGCGCGAAACAGCAGAAGGTATTACTGGAGGCTCTGAAGAAGGGCGACAAGGTCGTCACGGCGTCAGGCATCTGGGGCACGGTGACGAATCTCGGGAGGGCGACGGTGACGTTGCAGATCGCGGATACTGCGAAGATTCGCATACAACGGGATCAGATTGCCCGATTACGTGGTGGCGACGATGAGGAAAAGGACAAGGACTCGTAGACTGCTCAGGATAAAGGGGTACCGGACGACATGAAAAAGGTGGGCGGGCGGTTAACATTGTTAGCGCTGGTGGTGGTGCTGTCGGTGATCTTCTTCATTCCTACCTATCAGCCCTTCTATCAGGCGTTGCCTGGTTGGCTGAAGCAGGTGATGCCGAATAAAGGCATTACGTTGGGCTTGGATCTCCAAGGCGGGATTCACCTCGTCATGGAGGTGGACGAAGATCGTGCGGTCGAAATTGCCGTCGATCGATCGGTCGCGTCCCTTCAAGATGTCTTGGTTGAAAAGAAAATCCCCGTGGAGTCTGTCACGCGGACGGGACAGACTCAGGTCACGATGCAGTTTCAAAATGCTGAACTCAAGGAGCAGATTCAGAAGTTGATCGACGACTATCCGACCTTCAGCGAGACCGCGTCTGCCGGATCGGCTAATCGGCTGGTGTGGGAGTTGCGAGAAGCCGAGGTCAAACGGATCAAGGACTCTGCCATCAACCAAGCGTTGGAAACGATCCGAAACCGTATCGACCAGTTCGGCGTGGCGGAACCGATCGTGCAGCGGCAGGGGTTGAAGCAGATCGTCGTACAGTTGCCCGGCGTGAAAGAACCCAAGCGTGCCAGGGATTTGATCAAAGAGACAGCCTTGCTCGAATTTAAGATGCTCGATGAGGACAACCAGTCGAAGCTGGATTTGCCTTCCCGTATTCCGAAAGACAAAGAGGAAGAGGTTCTCAAGCAGGCCGAGTCCAAGCTGCCGGCCGGCGATCAGATTCTTTTTGAGCGAGGGGTCGACAAGGACACCGGCCGCGAATATCGCATTCCGTATCTCGTGAAAAAGCGGGTCATGCTGACCGGCGATGTGTTGAGCGATGCACGGGTCTCGATCGGTCAATTCAACGATCCCTATGTATCGATCACCTTTGACGGGAAGGGCGGTCGTGAATTCGAACGGATTACGGGCGACAACATCAAGAAGCGCATGGCAGTCGTGCTCGACAATACGATTTATTCTGCACCGGTGATTCAGGACCGCATCACCGGGGGTCGCGCGCAAATCACTGGAACGTTTTCCATGCAAGAGGCGAACGACCTCGCCATCGTGCTCCGGGCCGGCGCGTTGCCGGCTCCGCTCAAGATCATTCAGGACCTCACGGTCGGGCCGTCGCTCGGGAAAGATTCGATCGAGAAGGGCGTGCAGGCCACGCTGTTTGCCGGTGCCATGGTGGTCATTTTCATGATCGTGTATTACCGGCTGTCTGGCGTGATCGCAGATTTTGCGCTGATGCTCAATCTGTTGTGCTTGATCGGAGCGCTCTCGGCATTGAACGCAACCCTGACATTGCCGGGGATTGCCGGAATCGTGCTCACGATCGGGATGGGCGTCGATTCGAACGTGCTGATCTTCGAGCGTATCCGCGAGGAGCTGCGATCGGGGAAAGCGGTTCGTTTGGCGATAGATGGAGGCTATGACAAGGCGCTACTGACGATTGTCGACTCGCACGTGACCACCCTGATTACGGGGGTGGCGCTGTTCCTCTTCGGCACAGGGCCGATCAAAGGATTTGCCGTGACCTTGTGTCTTGGAATCGGGATCAATCTGTTTACCGCCTTGATTGGCACCAAGGTCATCTTCGACCTCTTGAATCAACGACACAAAGTGGGACAGTTAAGCATCTAGTTCGAAGGAGCCGGCATGTTGGAGATCCTCGGGAAAACCAGTATCGATTTCATGGCGAAGCGCCGTTGGGCCTTTCTCTTTTCCGGCATCATGGTGGTGCTGGGCATTGTGGCGATCATTCAAATTGGCAGAGGGTCGGCGAATCTCGGGATCGACTTCGCGGGGGGGACCGCGGTGCAGCTGAAGTTCGATCAAGCAATTCGGATCGACGAAGCGAGAAAAGTCTTGGAGGCGAACGGCCTGGGTAACGCCGAGCTGCAAGAGTTCGGTCAGGACAACAAACTCCTGATCCGTCTGAAGGCGTCGACGACCATCGAGGAAAAAGTCGCCGATCGGGTCGTGGCGGTCTTTACGAAGGAGTTTGCCTCGAACCATTTCGTGGTCGATTCCAGTACGGAAATTGGGCCGACTATCGGGAAGAAACTTCAAGGAGACGCCCTCATTGCGATCCTCATTTCCTTTGCCGGAATCATTCTGTATGTGGCGGCGCGGTTCGAATTTCGTTTCGGCATCGCTGCGGCCTTGGCAACCTTTCATGACGTATTGGCGGTATTGGGCGCCTTCTATATTCTAGACAAAGAAATTACCTTGCTCGTCGTGACGGCCTTGCTGACGTTAGCCGGCTATTCGATGACGGATACGGTGGTGGTGTTCGATCGAATCAGGGAAAACCTCAGGATGCGGAGGCGGGAGAGCGAAGAGACCATCATCAACAACGCGGTCAACCAAGTCTTGAGCCGCACGATCGT
>JACMLT010000085.1 GCA_014379455.1 Nitrospiraceae bacterium | reverse complement strand
GTCCAATTGCCAGGACACTGATGATCAGAATAGCTCGGCGCATCGACTGCTTCTCCTGCTTCCTCTACCTACACCGTATGCATTGTACCAACACGGTAGGAGGGAATCACCTGGCTGACACAACCTCCTGGCGGCTCCAATAGATTGAAAAGCGTTTCGAGCAGCCCTGATAATGCAAAGGCCAGCACGTTGAGGACAAGAGGAACCCACCCGTGCAGGATGATCAAAAAGGCCGCTCAGCAAGGCCGCAGCGAGTGAAGACCGGAGGCGTAGCCTTCTCACCCTCCCAACCCCGAGCTGTCGGAACAGCTCTTTTCCCATGTGGGTACGTTGAGGATCTGAACGATGCGAGAACGATGCATGGGAAAAGGCGCGTCCCTGGGCAAGGAAGCTGTCTTGGCAGCTTCAGGGTGGGAGGGTGAAGTAGCCGCCCGGGCGGGGCGGGTGAGAAAATCGACTTTTTCAGCAGCCTGCCGTTGACGCTCGAATTCCCGCACTGTTACGGTGAAGACATGGTGTTGCCCAATTGGAAAATCGGCCGTGCGCTTGGTATTCCGATTCACCTGCATGCCTCCTGGTTTGCCGTATTCTTCTTTGTAACCTGGTCACTAGCGACGGATTATTTACCCGATACGTTGCCTGGTCTATCGGCTCCGCGCTATTGGGGAATGGGTGGCATTGCCGCCCTCTTGTTGTTCCTCTCTGTCCTTCTGCATGAACTGGGGCATTCGTATGTGGCGCTGCGCTATCAGATCCCTATCAGACAGATTACCTTGTTCATTTTCGGAGGGATGGCGCACATGGGGAAGGAGCCCCCCAGTCCGCGGGCCGAGTTTTTGATCGCGATGGCAGGACCGCTCGTCAGCTTGGTCCTGGGAGCTGGGTGTCTCGGCGGAGCCATGGCCATGGAATCATTATTTTCACAGCCAGGGATGAAAGGGCTCGTCGTCCTCGGAAGCCTGCTGGGTATGGTGAATATGCAGCTTGGACTGTTTAATCTGATCCCGGGGTTTCCGTTAGACGGAGGGCGCGTCTTACGGGCTGGACTGTGGGCTCGAAACAAGGATTTTCATCGAGCCACCAGTCAGGCAGCATTCGCAGGAATAGGATTCGGGATCGCGCTCGGGTTGATCGGTGTGGTCCTGATAGTGGGAGCCTGGTCCGGGTTCCTGAGTCAGTCGATCACGACGAACGGGGTCTGGCTCATGTGTATCGGCGCATTCCTCTTTGCAGCAGCCTTGAATCACAAGCGGCAGGCGGCCCCACGGATGTTATTAGCATCAGTGACCGTTCGCCAGGTCATGGTCCACCGCGCCGTGACCTTGTTGCCGGATATGAGCGTGCAGGACGCGGTCGATCAATACTTTGTCGCGCAGGGCTATGGCGAATTCCCTGTGTGCGAAGAGGGACAGGTTCTCGGGGTGGTCACCGTGCGAGACGTACAAGCGCTTCCTACAGCCCTCTGGCCATGGCGCCGCGTTCGCGAGATGATGCGCCCGACGTCGCCGGCGCTCTGTATCCCACCAGACTGGTCCATCATGCAGGCAATGGACCGCATGGCCCAGTCCGGCCTCGATTGTCTCGTGGTGATGGAGAACGGAGAGATCGTCGGGCTGGTCACCCGGTCGGCTATCGCACAATACTTACAATTACACAAAGTGTGAAAGGTGAGAGGTACGGCGTCAAAAGATTAAATGGGTTATCCCTGTCATGCCTTACGTTTCACGCTCATTCATTCGTCCTGGAGACCGAGATGTTCTGCGCGATAGAAATACGCACCAGGTGGACCACCAGCAGAAATCCGTAGACGACGCAGAAGAACTTGAAAGTCGCACGGTAAAAATCCGATAAGAGGATGGGAAGACAGAGGGCAAAGAGTAGACTTGCGATCAGCGTCATGAAGGTCAGCCGTTTACAGAATTCATGGGAGGCTTCCCGCCCGATCTGTTTCAGCGCGCGGGCATACCGATCAGCTCGTTGAAGCTTGGCTGTCTGCAGGGCGGCCTCACCGGCCCCCCAATAGCGCAAATAGCCATAGCCACCCAGAATCAATAGCCAAGGCGCAGCCCACAAAGGCCAGTAGGTCGGGCCTCCATACGTTTCACTGCTGAGCAGGGCAGCGAAGGAAGGGGCATAGAGCAACCCCAACACCAGAGGCAAAATGCGCTCATCGTTCGGACGCTCACCCTCCGGTCCTCCATGAATCAGTTCACGCTCAAAGAGCGGATACCCATACTTGAGAACCACAAGCGCGATGGCTGCACTCATGGTTTTATCCGGAACATAGCGGATCCAGTTCTGGAACCAGTTCACGATCCACCAGCTCAGACTGTCACCCCACGTGAGACCAAAGAGGGAGTCGAGATAGAGATGCGCCGTCTGTTCCCACTTGAGTACACGCTGGCTCACTGACTCGGCCACGTCAGGGTTCAAGGCAAAGATCGTTTGCTCATGCAATGCCGCTTGGATGAACGTTCCCGGCAAGCTCATGACGACCGCGCCGCCGACCCCAAAGATATACAGAAACCAACCATGTGACAGGGCGGAATTACGCCCTGTGCGGAGATAGGTCTGAAAGCCGAGCTGCCTAGCCATCCAGCCCCAATAGAACGCACCGGCGATGTTGACCAGCGACCAGGGGAAAATGACCACATCCCCGCCGGTTTCTGGGTACAACAACCAGTTCACAACAGAATTCGAGAGGAGCGCGACAATGGCTCCCCACCAGGGACCCAAGAGGAACGCAACCAGCGCCGTTCCTGTCATATCGAGAAACAGAATGCTCTCCAAATGGCGACTCAACGTCAGCCCAATGTAGTTGAGCAGCAGACCCGCGGCGACGATGACGCCGGTTTCGTACAAGAGGAGATAGGAAACCCCACGGAGGGGCTTTGATGAAAAGAAACCGGTCGCAGAAGGCGAGTCAGCAGCCGGACGCTCGGTTGGGGACGGCGATTTTGGTTCCTTCTTCGATGTCAGCGACGTAAAACGGGCTTTGACTTCGAGTAGCTTCTCCAGAAGAGTCAACACCGTTGCGATGAAGCCAACGACGGTGCCACCGAGCATGAGCATGTCTTTGCCGAAGTCGTCGAGCATGGGGCGGTTCCCTTCTCGTATCGGGTGCTATTGTAGCCACGAAGGGATCTCCCCACCAGAAAAAGTCCAGAAGCCAACAGGCTGACTTGGTCTCTGTGGTTGGTCTGATTTGTCTCGTTCGAGTGAGAAGCCAATGACACCCGAAGGACCAGTTGATTCTTCTTATGTTGATGGACTCTTCGGTAAGGCATGGTCCGACTGAACAGCTCTCGTCACTGCGGAGGACAGTACCTGCGCGTGCTGCTGGAGACGGTGGGCCACCTCCGCGCCGATCAGCAAGAGGGCCGCGGAGTAGTAGAACCATAAGAGCGTCAGAATGACTTCCAAAAGGGATCCATAGAGGTCGCCGTACACAGTCGCGTAGGTACTATAGATCACGAACAAGAGTTTGGCAGCGACCCAGAGAAGACTGAACGTCAGCGCCCCGATCATCGCCTCACGCCATCGCGGCCGCCGGCGTGGAACGAGCCGATATAATCCCGTGACTGTGAGGAAGGCCAGTGCGAAGGGGAGCGTGTAGGTGAGGAACAGATCATGAGCTGCGAGGGCCAGGAGATCGAGCCCCCAGAGTCTTGGCGCGTATGCCGTTAAGAAATTGACAGTTTGGGTTGCGACGTACGAGAGAATCAGTACCAGTCCAATCACGCCGAGCGAGGCCACCGCGATGGCGGTTGAGATGAGGGGATGGCGGCGCCACGTACTCTCAAATACGACGTTCAACGCATAGTCTAGTTCATAGAACACCAACGCGCCGAACCAGGCGAACGTCAGAAACACGGCCCATCGGACGGTTTCTAAGGCGCTCACCCGATGCAATTCCTTTACGACATGTTCTCCCATCAATGGGAGGAATCCCTTGAGAAAACTGAGGAGAACCTGTTCTCCAATCACGTCATGGCTCACCACAAAACTCAGACCGTAGAGCAAGAGAAAGACGAGGGGGAAGAGAGAAAGTAAGGAAAAAAATGCCAGAGAAGCCGCCAGACTGGCGCACCCATGGCGTAGAAACGATCGTGCGAGATCTATGAGAAAACGAAAGGGCTGCATAGGATGCGATAGGTACAGGGACTTGTTGCCAACGTACCACGACTCGCCCTCTCATGCACGTACCGCCAGGCGAAAGGTTTATTTAAGAGTCAGGACTGATTGGAGCGCAAAGCTGACAAGAGGGTTAGGAAAGAGGCCGAACAATATTACCCCAGCAACAGCACAGGCCAATACGAAGGAGAGGGTCGGTGAGGTCACGAGGCGTGGCGGCGCGATGGAAGAGGGATTCGGATCTCGCATATACATCACCATCACCACCCGCATGTAGTAGTAGGCCGATACGACGGCAAAGATCAGGGCGATGGCGGCCAACCAGGCCAAGTCTGCTTCGACTGCTGCCATAAACACGTAAAATTTTCCGATAAAACCGGCAGTCGGCGGAATACCCGCCAGTGAAGCCATGAAAATCAGCATGAGAAAGGCCGCGCGTGGTTGGCGCTTTGCGAGCCCTGTGAAGTCCTCGATCTCTTCCCCCTCGATTCCACCTTTCCTCAACATGCCGATGACGGCGAAGGCGCCGAGCGTCATGAACGAATAGATGGCGAGATAGATCATGATGCTCGCAAGGCCGGGCGTTCCCCCGGACAGGCCAACGCCTCGGCCTGCTGCCACAAAGCCAATCAATGCGTACCCGGCATGCGCGATACTGGAATACGCCAGCATCCGTTTGATGTTCGTCTGCACAATGGCGACAACATTGCCGAGCACCAGGGTCACGACGGATATGAGGAGAAACAGGAGCGACCAATCGGCCTTGAGCCCTCCAAGCCCTTCAACGAAGACCCGCATAAACGCCGCGAAGCTGGCGGCTTTTGCCGCGACCGCCATGAAGGCTGTGACAGAAGTCGGGGCACCCTGATAGACGTCGGGCGTCCACATGTGGAACGGCACCGCCGCGATCTTAAATCCGAACCCGACTGCTATCAGAATCGTGGCAATCAGCACAAGAGGATCATCCGCCCCACGAGTCCCAATCGCACTAGCGATCGTTCCCAGCTTGGTGCTGCCTGCCAGACCGTAGAGCAGCGAGATGCCATACAACAGGATCCCGGAAGAGAAAGCGCCCAGCACAAAGTATTTCGCTGCGGCTTCCAAGGAGCGCAGCTTCGACCGATTGAGACCGGTCATAACATAGAGCGAGAGAGACATGAGCTCGGTGCCCAGGTAAATCGTCAGTAAATCGACCCCGGAGACCATGACCATCATGCCGGAGAGGGCGAGGAGAATGAACCCATAGTACTCGCCGAAGTGTATGCGCTCCGCTTTCAAATAGGGCCGCGACATCAATATGGTCAGAGCGGCCACGCCACAGAGAAGGATTTTCCAAAACCTGGCATAGGGATCAATTACCACCAACTCGCTAAATGCGGACACTCGGGTATTCAGTGAATTGATCTGGCCGATGGTGATCCCAAGACAGATCACGAGAGAACCGACACTCAGCCAGGCCAGGAGATCTCGCCGCGAAGCGGGCGTGATGGGGTCTAATGCAATAACAAGACAGGCCGTGACGGCGATGATGAGTTCGGGAAGCAGAGCCAAAAGGTCAGCGCCGTACACACTCATCGCGATGGGCCTTGAGCCGTCAGTGGCTCTCTGCTGCCCACCAGCAGTGACTCTGTGGTCCCTCCGGCAGAGGGATGGGCAGTCGGCGCAACTTTCGCGCGGGACATGGTGGCAATGGTGTTGGTCACACTCTGATGCATTCGACTGACGAGCGGATTGGGGTAGAGCCCGATCCAAAATACCAACACAACCAATGGAACCAGGGTGGCGAGTTCCCGTTGATTCAGGTCGCTGAGTTTCGGAAGATGGTGCGGGGACGGGACCCCGAAAACCACGCGCTGGATCATCCAGAGAAGATAGGTGGCAGCGAGAATAATACCCAGCGAGGCCAGGGCAGTCGCAACCTTGCTCCAGAGGAACGTGCCGACAAGCACGAGAAATTCTCCGACAAAACTATTGGTGCCGGGGAGACCGAGCGAGGACAGGGCGAAAATCACCAACAGCGTGGCGTACTGCGGCATCGGCGCGGCCAATCCGACATTGTCGGCGATCAACCGGCTATGGGTACGCTCATAGATGATCCCGACACAGAGGAAGAGTCCGCCGGTCGTAATCCCATGGTTGACCATTTGAAGAACGGCTCCTTCGATGCCCTGCTGGTTCAACACAAACAGGCCAAGAGTCACGAAGCCCATGTGGCTCACGCTCGAATAGGCGATCAATTTCTTGAGATCGACCTGGGCCAGTGCCATATAGGCGCCGTAAATGATCGCGATGATGGAAAGGGTCACCATCATGGGCGTGAAGGCGCGGCTGGCGTCCGGCAACATCGGCAAGCTGAATCTGAGAAATCCATATGTACCCATTTTCAGAAGAATGCTGGCGAGAATGACGCTGCCGGCAGTCGGAGCTTCGACGTGCGCGTCCGGGAGCCAGGTGTGAAACGGAAACATGGGGACCTTCACCGCAAACGCGGCGAAGAATGCCAAAAAGAGCCACGTTTGCAGCGACGCAGGGTAGGTGCCTTGGCTCAAGGCAAGGATGTCGAACGTGTGTCCTCCATAAAAATACAACACGAGGATGGCCACCAAGAGGAGTACGCTCCCTGCGAGGGTATACAGGAAAAATTTGATGGCGGCATACAGTCGGTTGGTCCCTCCCCAGACACCGATCAGGAGGTACATCGGAATCAACATGGCCTCCCAAAATACATAGAACAGGACAAAATCCAATGCGACAAAGACCCCCACCATGGCCGTCTCCATAATGAGCAGCACGGCCATAAAGCCCCGTCGACTTGTGGTGATCGCATTCCAGGACGCCAAGACACAAAGGGGCATGATCCCGGCGGTCATTAAGACCAGGGGGAGACTGATTCCATCGAGACCCAGGCTATAGTAAATGGGAGGGGCGGTGATCCAGGCAACATGTTCGGTGAACTGCATCTGACTGGCCTGTGAATCGAAGAGCCACCAAAGCGGGAGGGCGACCAACAGGTCAGCCAAGGTTGTGGCGAGAGCAATCCAACGCGCGGCCGACTCTGTCGCGAAATACACGGCGACAGCTCCCGCAAGGGGCAGGACGAGAAGGAGTGAGAGCCAGGGAAAGGAACTGGTCATCGGTCAATAGTCAATTGGTAATGGGCATTGGCAAGAGAACTGCTGTTCGTGATTCCCCTCGACCAGTGACCGTTAACCATTGACGCTCCCTACAAAAATAAGAACATCGTCACAAGGACTACCGCCCCCAGCGCCATGCCAAGCGCATAATGTTGCGCCTGCCCGCTTTGCAGGAGCCGCAGGAGCCAGCCTCCCCAGGCAATCGCGCGGGCCACGCCGTTCACCGCGCCGTCGACCACATTCACATCCACGCGCTTCCAGAGCTCAGTTGCGGCAAACAAGGTGGGACGGACGATCGTGCGATCGTACGCCTCGTCGACATACCACTTATTCAAAGAGCCTCGGTACAGCGACTGCCACTGTCGAGCGAATCGATCCGGTAGCGTGGGGTTGAGCACATAGACATAGTAGGCGCCGGCGATTCCGATTAATCCCATGGCCGTCGCCACTACCATGATGATGATGCCGACTCCTCCCTCGTGAGCTGCGCCGCCTGCGTGTGTTTCGAACATCGGACCAAGAAACTCCGGAATGCCCAGGTAGCCTGTCACAATGCTGAGCATGGCAAGGATGATCAGAGGGAGAGTCATGGTCTTTGGAGATTCATGGATGTGACCTGCATGATGAGGGTCGACATGCGAGGGGCCCCAAAACGTGAGGAAGACCAGCCGGAAACTGTAGAACGCCGTCATCAATGCCGTCACGAGGCCTAAGACCGTCAAACATTGACCGAGGGGTCCAGCCGACCAAGCCGAGATCAGCAAATCGTCTTTACTGAAGAACCCGGACGTCAGAGGGAACCCTGCAAGGGCGAGCGAGCCCACGACGAAGGTCCAATAGGTGACCGGCAATTTATCTTTCAGCCCCCCCATACGTTGCATATCCTGCTCGTGGTGCAGGGCGATGATGACGGACCCACAACCGAGGAACAGAAGGGCTTTGAATGCGCCGTGTGTCAAGAGATGGTACATGCCGGACGCATAGGCACCGAGACCACACGCCATGATCATGTACCCGAGCTGGCTGACGGTTGAGTAGGCCACGACGCGTTTGATATCGGTCTGGGTCAAGGCGATGGTCGCCCCGACAACCATGGTCACGCCCCCGGTGATCGCCACCACCGTCATGGCGGTGGGAGACAGATTATAGAGTGGAGCCAAGCGCGCGACCATGAACACGCCCGCTGTCACCATGGTCGCCGCATGAATAAGCGCCGATATGGGAGTGGGTCCTTCCATCGCATCCGGCAGCCAGACGTGGAGCGGCACTTGGGCCGATTTGCCGATCGCGCCAGTGAACAAGAGCAGGCAGATGAGTGTGAGGACGGAGACGTCCCATGTCCCCCCGAATGGCCCGAGGACATTCATCACGTCACCGGCAGACTCGTGCGCGCGAGGGAAGATTTCCTGGTAGTCGAGTGATCCGAAGCTGTACCAGACCAAGAGGAGGCCGAGCATGAAGCCGAAGTCGCCGACGCGGTTCACAAGGAACGCCTTTGTGGCCGCAGCGCAGGCAGCCGGGCGATCGTACCAGTGGCCAATGAGCAAATAGGAGCAGAGTCCTACGGCTTCCCAAAAGACGAAGAGTTGCAGCAGATTGTCCGCCATCACCAACATCAGCATCGAGAAGGTAAAGAGGGCGATGTAGCTGAAGAAGCGGGCATAGCCAGGATCTCCGCGCATGTATCCGATGGTATAGATGTGGACGAGAGAGCTGACGGTCGTGACAAGGAGCAGCATGACAGCGGTGAGCCGGTCGATGGAGAAGCCGATGTGAATATCGAGCATGCCCGAGGTCAGCCAGGTGTAGAGCGGAAAGCTCGATTGATGCCCGTTGGCCACGTCGAAAAAGACCAGAAGCGAGAGGAGCCACGATACGAGGACAGCCGGAACGGCGACGAGATGGGCGTTGTCCTTGATCCAATGGCCGAAGAGCCCGAGTATCAGGAACGAGACTAACGGAAGAAGCGGAATGAATTCGTACGTCATCTAGGAATCGTCTCTCGTCGTTCGTTCCTCGTGAAGGCCGGAGATGAGGCATGCGCCACTATGCACAATCCGTTGGGCACGAAAGACGCGTTCTTCACCATTTCAGCAACTGAAACTCGTCGATGTTGATCGCGGATTTAGCGCGGTATAAGGCAATGATGATGGCCAATCCGACCGCGACCTCAGCGGCGGCAACCGTGAGAGCGAAGAAGACAAAGACTTGCCCTGCGACGTCGTGGAAATACTGTGAAAAGGCCACAAAATTAATATTCGTCGCATTCAACATGAGTTCGACGGACAGCAAGATGATAATGATGTTCCGACGAAGGAGGACTCCGACGAATCCGGTCAGGAACACGATGCCGCTGAGAATCAGGTAATAGCTTAGAGGAACCATGCGATACCCACTTGTGACTTTTCAACGTTCAATTCTGGTCATCACTGAACAGTGCGCGTTCAACATTCGCCGATGTCTTTTTTGGCAAGCATGATCGCCCCGATCATCGCCACGAGCAAGATCAGGGACGCCACCTCGAAAGGAAACAAATAGGTGGAATAGAGCACGTCTCCTATCGCTCCAGCATTGGTCGTCCCCTCGACAGTCGTCTCTGCGCCGGTAGCCACGACAGGGGCGATCCATCCCTTCATCACCGTGAGAATAATAGCCTCAATGATCAGTGTCGCCCCCACGACGCCTGCCATAGGCCATTGCCGATGGTAGCGGTCGTCCTGCCGCAGATTCAGTAACATCACGACAAAGAGATAGAGGACTAAGATGGCGCCGGCATACACGATGATTTGAACGGCTGCGAGGAACTCCGCGTGAAGCGTGACGTAGAGCCCCGCCACGTGAAAAAACATGATCAGCAACGCCAGCGCACTGTAAATGGGATTGCGCAGCGCGACGACCAGCACCGATGCCGCGGCAATCACGAATGCAAAATAGAAAAAGAATACCTGTTCCATTACGCCTCTTTCTCTATGCCTTAGGAGCCGACCGGTCCCACAGTCCGTCGCGCGCCCCACGACGTGGCTCAAAACGGCGAGCCCTTCGGACCGTGAACATGGGCAATTCAGCCGGGTTTTTGCGGCAGGTGCTTGAACGCGACGTTGAAGAACGCCACATTCGGATGTTGGAGCTCCAACTGCTTTTCTCGAACCGGGAACGACCGGTCGCCGATGGCGAGCAATTGTTCTTTGTTGAGATGCAGTTGCCGCTTGTCGTACACAGACCATTCGAATTCCCGCGTCATCCCGAGGGCATCCACCGGACAGGCATCGACACACAGCCCACAAAACAGACAGCGAGTCATGTCCATGTAATATTCTTTCGAATAGCGCTTCGTGGGCTCGCCCGGCACTTCAGCACTGACCACACGAATCACCCGCGAGGGGCAGGCGGCTTCGCACAGATCGCAGCCGACACATTTTTCCGTCCCGTCGTCGTACCGCAATAAGGCCAGCATCCCGCGATAGTTGTCCGGCAGCGTCCGCTTTTCGTGCGGGTACTGTATGGTGACCGGCCGATAGTGCAGCATATGCGCCATCGTCACTTTCATCCCGACGAGGATGTCGTAGAAGGTGATGGTCTTGATCCATGCCTTGAACGTCATGCTGTTCCCGTGTGGCTCGTTGGATTCACTGCCTATGCCCTCTTGCCGGAAAAACTAAGACAGATCACATGAGTCATATCGCCGCATCAACCCCGCGGAAAGAAATACAAGGTAATCGACGTGATGATGATGTTCGCCAATGCGATCGGCAGCATGACCTTCCAGCCGAACCGCATCAATTGATCGTAACGCAGCCGGGGCAACGTCGCGCGTATCCAGATGAACAGGAAGAGGAAAAAATAGACTTTCGCCGCAAACCAGGCGATGTGTTCTACCCAGGCCAGCTGTTCGAGACCAATATACTCGAAGATTGTGCCAGGATAGGGAGCGTTCCACCCCCCCAAGAACAGTGCGGAAGCGACGCAGGACACAAGAGTCATATTGGCGTACTCCGCGCTAACAAAGAAGGCGAACCGCATACCGCTATATTCCGTAAAGAATCCAGCCACAAGTTCACTTTCCGCTTCCGGCAGATCGAATGGGATGCGGTTAGTCTCGGCCACCGCTGAAATGATGAAGACAACAAAAGCGAAAATTTGGGTGTGGATCGGGAAGAATCCGTCGGGACGGCCTCCCCAAATGAACCAATGCCAAAATCCACCGGCCTGAGCTTCTGTAATTTGCACCAGACTGAGAGTGCCTGCCAACAACAACACGCCAACGAGTGCTAGCCCGACGTTTAACTCGTAGCTGATGACCTGGGCTGCGGCACGCAGGCCTCCCAGCAATGAGTATTTGCTGTTGGATGCCCAGCCCCCCAGAATAATGCCGTAGGCGCCGATCGAAGCAATCGCCAGGATGTACAACACCCCGATATTGATATCGGCGACGACGAAGGGTTTGATCGTGACTCCATAAATGTCCAAGGTGATGTTCGGGCCGAAGGGGATGACGGCGAATCCGATCATGGCCACGACCATGGTCAGCATCGGTGCCAGAGCAAACATGGCTTTGTTCGCACCGGCCGGCACAATGTCTTCTTTAAAGAACAATTTGATGCCATCGGCAACCGGTTGGAGAAGGCCGTAGGGGCCGACTTCCATCGGACCCATGCGATCCTGCATCCAGGCAAGCACCTTCCGCTCGAAATAGGTCATGGTCGCGACCGTGATGATCACAATAGTCATCTCTGCCAGTATCTGGGCGAACGTAACCGCAAGCCGCAAGCTTAACTCCGTCACGACAACACTCCCTGATGACAAGTGAAACACACCATAGATTCTTGCTCGCTCACGTTGTTTTCATCACCGACACAGACACCGTCCGAAAGGATGGGACTTTCGTGTCAGGATCGACGACACAGTTAAAGAGTCGTAGGGCATCCTGCGCGAAATGATCGGGGAACCACGCCAAGCCCTCGGGCACACGATCGAAGACTTTCGCCGTGGTCGTGAACTCGCCCCGGCTATTCGAGAGGCGGACTCGATCCCCCGTGCTGAGAGCGTATCGGGCGGCATCCTGAGAATTCATCTGCAAGAACCCGCTCGGTTCGATCTGCAACAGTCCCTTCGAATGAGTTGAGAGCTTCCCTGAGTGGAACAAGCTTTGGACCAGCCCCAACTGGACCGTTCCCTCTTGATGCACAGCTCGCGCAGGCAGAGTATACCGAGTCGAAAGGTCCCGGCGATATCCCTCAGTCACGTACCGCTCGACGGCGGCAGGATCCACTGCGGGAGGGATCGGGGAGGGACCGAGGGATCCGTACCCGGGGATCACTGTCCGAATCTCTTTGAGGATTTCCTTGGCATCGCCATATTCCAATGGCACACCGATGAAGACCGAGAGGGCCGACAGGATTTCCCAGTCGGGCCGGCTATCCCCCAATGGGTCGATCGCGGGCCGAACGGCTTGGACGTGTCCCTCTGTATTGGTGAAAGTTCCGGCCTTCTCCATGGCAGAGGCGGCGGGGAGCACGACATGGGCGAGCGCCGCCGTTTCCGTGAGAAACAGTTCCTGACATACAAGAAGATCAAGCTTGCCCAGCGCCTCTTTGACTCCTGTCTGAGGAGGAAGACTCCCGACAGGATTTTCCCCGACGACAAAGAGAGCCTTGATGATCCCGGCTTGCGCACGGTCGATTATCTCGGTGAGCGTAGCCCCAGCCGCTACCGGGAGATCCTCTTTCCAGGCACGAGCGATCTGCGCACGCGCATCCTGATCAGTGAGATCGAGCGCGCCCGGCAGCAGTGCCGCAACTGCGCCCATTTCAACCGCCCCTTGATCGTTATTCTCTTCCGCCAAGGGAGCGAAGCCGCAGCCCTGTGCCGTCAACTTCCCGGTCAGGAGAAGCAGATCGAGAAGATTGAGGCAGATGCCGTAGCCGCCTTGACTGCGCAGCACCGTCTGGCCGGCAAGCACGACGACGCGACGCCCTCCGGCCAGTGAGGCGGCCATCTGCATAAACGATTCGCGCGGCACCCCGGTGATCACGGCCAGATCGTCCCAGGCCAGCTGCTGGACAGCGTGTGAAACGGCTGTGACATAGTCCGATGCCCGCTGCCGGATTGTGCTGTCGATATGGTTGCCCTCGACCACCGCCTTCAACAGGCCCAGGACGGCCGCACTGAACTGCGATGGTGCGGTACAGATATGTTGTTGGGACAAGTTAGAAATGTTGCTGATCGTGCCGATCGCGGGTTGGATGGCCTCAATCGTCAATAGTGTCGCGCCGTGCTTCTTGACGGCTTCCTTGACTTTAAGTCCGGTGATCGGATTCGCTTCAGTGATATTGGTGCCAACCAGGAGCAGGACGTCTGCTTGCACAATGTCCTCGAACGTCACGGTCCAGCGATGGGTGCCTTGCACCCATCGCATGGCCTGTACTCCGTTGATATGGCCGTACCGTGCGCTACTATCGAGATTATTCGTCCCGATTGTCAGGCGCATAAATTTTTGGAACAGATACAGTTCTTCATTGGTACAGCGGCCGGAAATCAGTCCGCCGAAGGCCTGAGGCCCATGCGCGAGTTTGAGGCGGTTGGTCTGTTCGGCCACAAACTCCAGCACTTCTTCCCACGTGGCTTCGGCCAGCGTACCGTTCCGCCTGATCAACGGATGGGTCACTCGACTGGGATGGCTCGTCGCGCGAAATCCAAAAAATCCACGTACGCAGAGATCTCCACTGTTCCGACCAGCGCCGTGGGCGCTGTTTACCTCGATCAACTCCTGGTCCTTGGTTTGGACCGTGATTTGGCAGCCGTCTCCGCAAAAGGTGCAGACGGTGTCGGCGCGTTTGAGCATCCAGGGGCGATATTCGTACATCGAGAGCCGGCTGACGATCGCGCCGACCGGACAAATCTGCACGCAGCCGCCGCAGAATTCGCAGTCCAAGGGATGGGAACCGAATGACTTGATCTCGGTCATCGTGCCTCGTCCGACCGGGGCGAGGGCCTTGACGTCCATCACCTCGTCGCAGTAGCGGACACAACGCAAACATTGCACGCACCGGTTCATCTGCGTTTCGATGAGGGGGCTGAAATACTCTTTCTGAAAAATGCGCTTGGTTTCCTCAAACCGGCTGGTCGCAGTGTACTGATGGGAAAAGTCCTGAAGGTCGCACTTCCCACCCTGATCGCAGACCGGGCAATCTAATGGATGATTGGCCAGGATGAATTCGAGCACCGACTTGTGAGCATTGTGCACAACCGTCGTGGCAGTTCGAACAGCCATACCCTCGGTCGCCACGGTGCTGCAAGAGGTTTGGAGCTTCGGCATCCGTTCGACTTCGACCAGGCACATGCGACAGTTCGCATCCGGTTTGAGTTTCGGATGGTAGCAGAAGTGCGGAACCATCACGCCGACTCGGCGAGCGGCTTCTATCACCAGGGTGCCTTTCGGCACCGAGACGGACACACCGTCGATCGTCAAACGGACGGTCTCTGTGGTAGCGTTAACCATGGTTCTGTTGACTTAATGTCTTCCTGCCGGCTCCAGCTTAATCAGGTTCGCTGCCTCCGCTTCCTGAATCAGTGCGACGTATTCAGGCCGCCAATGTTTGAGCGTGCCCATAATCGGTGCCACTGATGCATCGCCGAACGCGCAGACTGTTCGGCCTTCGATGTTCTTGCATAGATCGACCAAGGTTTCAAGGTCCTCCATCCGTCCCCGCTTCGCGACGATTCGGCGCATAGTCTGTACCAGCCAGGAGCTTCCCTCGCGGCAAGGGCTGCACTTGCCGCAAGACTCATGATAGAAAAACTCCATGAGCCGGAGCGCGGCCCATACCATGTCGGTCCCCTCTTCCATCACGGTCACCCCACCGGAACCGAGCATGGAGCCGGCTGCGGCAACGGACTCAAAATCGAGCTTGACGTCGAGGTGGTTCGGCGTGAGGAATGGCGCTGATGCCCCCCCGGGAATGAAGGCCTTGAGAGGTTTGTCGGAACGCATGCCTCCGGCTTGCTCATAGATCAACTCGCGGAAGGTGATCCCCATCGGCACTTCGTAATTCCCCGGCCCTTTCACATGGCCGCTGACGCAGAACACTCTGGTGCCAGTGCTTTTCGGTGGGGAACCGATTGAGGCGAACCATTCAGGGCCCCGGCTGACGATGTGCGGGAGGTTTGCCAGAGTCTCGATGTTGTTCACCACGGTTGGCTTGTTATAGAGACCGTGTGTCGCCGGAAAGGGGGGCTTGACGCGCGGCAGACCCCGCTTGCCTTCGAGCGACTCCAGTAAGGCTGTTTCTTCCCCGCAGATATAGGCCCCGGCGCCTCGGTGCACCCATACATTGGCAGTGATTCCTGCGCCCAGAATATTCGTACCGATATACCCGGCATCTCGCGCTTCGACAATCGCCTGCTCCAAGATCCTGGCCCCGAGGACGAATTCGCCCCGTATGTAGATGTAGGCGGTTTCAGCCCCGATCGCGTAGCACGCGAGCACGATACCTTCCAAGATCTGATGGGGATCGCGCTCAATGAGTTGGCGGTCCTTGAACGTACCTGGCTCACTCTCGTCCGCGTTGCAACAGAGATAGCGCGGACCCTGATAGCCCTTGGGCAGGAATCCCCATTTCACGCCGGTCGGGAACCCTGCGCCACCACGCCCGCGAAGCCCTGACTTCATGACCATGGCGGTCACTTCAGCCGGCTGCGCCTTCCCCACAACCTTACGGAGCGCCTGATAGCCTCCAGCTCGCTCGTAATCTTGGAGCGAGCCGGTATAACCCGGCTGCATCATGTTCTTGAGCAATATCAGTTCGTGCTTGGGCATGGTTTCAGCGTAAATCGTGAAAGGTGAAAGGTGAAAGGTTGTGCGAGCGCTGCAGTCCTATACGTTTCACGTTTTACTTCTCACCTTTCACGGCTACCGGTTCAGGCCACATAAACGGGCCGGTCTTGAGCGAACAGGTCCCATCCTGCTTAAGGTCGGCCAGAATTTTGTCGAATCGTTCCTCTGTGAGCCGTTCGTAATAATCCTCGTTGACCTGCATCATCGGCGCAGTACCACAGGCGGCGAGGCATTCGACCGCGCTGAGCGTAAAGAGTCCGTCGGTCGTCGTCTCGCCAGGCCCGATGCCGAGTTTCGTCTTGACCCACCCGATCACGGTATCCGACCCGGCCAGTGCACACATCAGGGACTTGCAGACTTGAAGATGAAATTTCCCGACGCGTTTGAGATTGAGCATCGTATAAAACGTGGCCGTCTCATAGACTTGGGGCGGGGTTAGACGCAACAGCCCCGCAATCTCCTTCATCGCCGCCTCGGAAATGAAGCCCTCATCCCGCTGCGCCAAGTACAGCAAGGGAATCAACGCCGAGCGCTTCACGGGATAGCGTGAAATGATCTCATCAATTTCTTCTTGATACTTTTCTTTCAACATTTTCCCCGTCACCCAAACAAGATGAGGCTGGAGCCAGTGTGTCCCAAAGTGCGCGCGTCGAACGAGACCTTCTGAGCGCGCGTTCCGCCAGCACTGCGGACACCTGGCTCCTACGCCTCATCTGTCACATTCCCCCATCACGACGTCATAGGTCCCAAAGATCGTGATGATGTCGGAAATCAGGTAGCCTCGCGCCATGTGGTCGAAGGCGCCCATATGGACGAACGACGGTGCGCGAATCTTCAGCCGATAGGGACGAGGGCTGCCGTCGCTGACGATGAAAAATCCCAACTCGCCCTTCGGGGCCTCGGTCGCACAGTAGGTTTCGGCCTTCGGTGGCTTGATGCCCTGAGTATAAATGATGAAATGGTGGATCAGGCTTTCCATGTCCCGCATGACCAATTCCTTGGGAGGCGGGATATATTGTGGTGCCTCGGCCATGATCGGCCCAGTCGGCAGCTGATCAAGGCATTGCGCGATAATCCTGGCGCTCTGACGCATTTCTTCCATGCGGATCCAATAGCGATCATAGGTGTCGCCGTTCCTGCCGATCGGCACGTCCCAATCGACTTTGTCGTACGCGCCGTAGGGCTCGGCCTTGCGGACATCGTAGGCAACGCCCGACCCTCGCAAGACCGGCCCGGTGCAGCCGAAGCTGATTGCGTCCTCGGCTGAGAGGAGGGCGATGTTCTTCGTACGACCGAGCCAGATGCGGTTCGACGCGATGAGCGAATCGTATTCCTTAACCTTCTCGGGAAAGGTCTCGAGGAACGCCTTCATCAGTTGGACCAACTCGGGGGTGAAGTCACTATCGACACCGCCGATGCGATAGTAGTTGAGGGTCAGGCGGGCCCCGCAGAGCTTTTCGAACATGTCCAACAGTGTTTCACGCTCCCGGAAGGTCCAGAAAAATACGGTCATGGCCCCGATATCGAGCGCCTGCGTGCCAAGCCAGAAGAGGTGCCCGATGATGCGTTGCATCTCAGCCACGAGGGTCCGGATATATTCAGCCCGGATCGGCACCTCGATCCCGAGGAGTTTTTCCACCGCACGCACGTACGCGTAGTTGTTGGACATGGCACAGACATAGTCGAGCCGGTCCGTGTGCGGGATGATCTGCATATAGGTCAGACCCTCGGACAATTTTTCGACACCTCGATGCAGGTAGCCGAGGTCTGGCGTGGCCTTCACAACCCGTTCGCCGTCCAGTAAGAGCACGACACGCAACACACCATGCGTACTCGGATGCTGTGGCCCCATGTTCAGCAGCAATTCCTCTTTCCGCTGGGAACTGGGCACATCGGGTTCAGCACGAAAGACATTTTTCTGCGCGTCGGAGATTTCGCTCTCGATGACATCAACCGGAGCCTCATCGAACCTCGGAATGAAGTCGAACTGGCTTCGCCATCCACGCCCTTCGGTCGGAAAGTCCTTTCTCAGCGGGTAACCCTCGTCATAATCCTCCGGCATCAGAATGCGCCGGAGATCGGGATGACCGGAAAAATGAATACCCATCATGTCGTACACTTCTCGTTCCAGAAAGTCGGCGCCCTTCCAGACTCCAGTGACCGACGCAATCGTGGGATCATCCCCGGTAACACGCGCCTTGAGACGAAGACGCTGCTGAAGGGGAAGTGAGTGCAAGTGGTAGACGACTTCGAATCGCAGCTGATCTTCCGGATAGTCGACCGAGCAAATATCGGTGAGATGATCGAAGGCTGCTTCCGGCGCATCGTGCAAGTAGCGAGCAATCTCCAGCAGACCCGTAGCGGCAACAGAGACAGAGGTCTCGGCACGTGCAACGTCCACGCGGGTCGCGAGGATCGCACCTGGAAATTTCGTCTTCAGGCTGTCGAGCAGAGTTTGCATGGTCGCCGTTAAACGTAAGACGTAAAATGTGAAACGTGAGAGTTGTGAGCACCGTGCGATGTAGCCGTCCCGCACACCTCGCTTCGCTTGCGAATCTCGTGGTTCATCGCACGAATACTTTCTCCCGCTGGATCTTCTCCTGCAACTTGAGTAATCCATCGAGCAACGCTTCCGGGCGGGGCGGACAGCCCGGCACATAGACATCGACTGGGATAATCTGGTCGACGCCCTGGACCACGGCGTAACTGTTGTAGTGGTTGCCTGAGGTGGCGCAGGAGCCCATAGAAATGACATACCGCGGTTCCGGCATCTGGTCGTAGATGCGGCGGATCACCGGCGCCATCTTGCGCGTCACCGTGCCGGCGATGATCATGAGATCGGCCTGCCGCGGGGACGCTCGAAAGACACCGGCGCCGAAACGATCCAGGTCGTACCGCGACGAGACTGTGGCAATCATCTCGATCGCACAACAAGCGAGGCCGAACGTCATCGGCCACAAGGCCGACTTCCGAGACCAATTCACCACTGCATCCAGATTGGTCGTCAGGATATTCGCCTCAAATTGTCGTTCCAGGAAACTCATGAACGACTCCGTGAAATGTGAAATGTGAAATGTGAAATGAAACGAGAACGCCCCTCGTTTTTCCTTTTCACTTCTACCGTTTCACGTTTTACGTTACTTAGTCCCATTCGAGTGCCCCCTTCTTCCAGGCATACCAGAGCCCGGCCAATAGGATGGCGATAAACACGAGCATTTCAATGAGCCCTAGCATTCCGAGCGACTGAAACCGGATGGCCCAGGGGATCATAAAAATGATCTCGATATCGAACACCACGAACAGCATCGCGATGATGTAGTAGCGCATGGGGAACTGGATGCGCGCATCAGAAAACAGCGGGCTTCCGCTTTCATAGGGAGTCAGTTTGGCTCGATAGGGACGATTCGGGCGAACGAGCGAGCCGCCGATCAGCGCGAAGGCTCCGAAGGTTAGGCCCACAACGATAAACAACAGAATCGGTATGTAGTTCTCAGGAACGCTTGTGCTATCCATCCGGGTTCCGTAAAACGCGATTTGACCGATAGAGGGTCATCGTGTTGCCCTGTTTGTCATGCTGCGGAACAGCCTGCCAGCGCCGAACTAAAGAAGGGCTTGAATTTCAAGCCGTCCAGTTCTGGAGGACTGATTCCCTTGTGTTGAATGAGTACCTTAAAGATGCTGCCCATACCATTCGGCTTGAGGAGATGAATCGCAGCGCGAAACTCAGAACTATCCGGCTCCAATTTTTCGATCATCTTTTCAACCCCGAGCCCCATCAGAAAACTCATTTGGTTCGTGAATCCCGTCACCTGGAGTCCATGGGTTTCACCGACAACAGCCAGGCTCGAAAAATCTACGTGTGCGGTCATATCCTGTTCGCCGACACGAATAAATGGCTCGTCGTTCGCCTGCTGCCGGAAATAGCAGAGGAACGTGCCGTCCTTTCGGTCAGACCCATAGAGATCCTGGGCTGTATGGCCATAGTCGACGGTCAAGACAAATCCACGATCCATCCGCCGACCCACCTGCTCCATCCAGTCCATCGCAAGGAGATTGACTTCGGTTCTGTAGCCTTCAGGCCACACAGTATTCAGATGCTGGAGATAGTGAGCCAGCGCAGCCGTCGACAGGGGCTTGACACATTCCACAAAGCGTCCGTCTTGATAGTCGACACAGAGCTCTTCAGTCCGTCCGTCCTTGACTTGAACCCGGTGCACCGGGAAGGCATCAATCAACTCATTGCTGAAGAGCAGACCGGTCACGCTCTGCGGGGCCAGTCGATCGAGACCGTCCATCCACGTGACAAAGCCAGGCTTGCTGAGCCATGGGGCCAAGTTCTGACGCTGTAGTTCCTGCATTACTGGGCTCCGTTCGATCAGGACATAACGGACGCGCGAGGCAAAATCATCCCGATCGGCATGAATCGCCGCTAGACAATCGCGGGCTAGCAAGCCCTTACCGGCACCCATTTCAACGATCGTGAATGGAGCGGGGCGACCCAATACTTCGTCCATTTGTCTGGCTTGCCCGGCAATCGCACGGCCAAGAATCGGATGCACGTCGGAGCTGGTGTAGAAATCGCCTGACCAGCCGATACGCTCACGCTCCAGGCAATCAGATTGACGCATGTAATAGC
>JACMLT010000084.1 GCA_014379455.1 Nitrospiraceae bacterium | reverse complement strand
GGCCAAGCCTCTTGTATAATTCCCCATGCCCGCCCGATTCGCGCCACCTGATCAGGTGGGGTGGCCGCGACCACACGAGGTTGACGGTCCTTCCCATAGACGAGCGTTGGTCCGGCAGTGACGGCTCCTGAACGAGTCTCGATTGCGACAACTGGCGGCCGATGCATCCAGCTCCACTCCAATCGATTACCTCGCCTCATACATAGAGGCATCACGGTTCGCCCGACCTTCAGGGACAGGTCGTGCGGCTCGACCAGAATCATGGCATGTCCGGCTAATTGCTTCAGTGCCCTCTTCACCGAGGGAGGGGCTTCATACATATCGCCCTCCATCCCTATTGCCATTGTTCCGAACAGCTCTGCCCGCTCAACGTTGTGGTCAAGCCGTACCTCAATCGCCCAGGACGGAATCTTGTGAGAGGCGCACCACAACATCGGAAGTCCCGGCACAAGACAAAGCGATTCCTGTGTTAGCTCCTGCGTGAGCCGGGTACACAGTTCGTTGAGTCGCCGTTCGAGTCCCGATGTCTGCGAGACCCCTCGTGGAAACAGATCGTCCAGATAGCTGTTTTCGAAGAACTTCTCTTCACACTCGGCAAACAGCTGCGCGGCGAACTCACGGGGATTCTGCTCCTCTCGAATTTGTTGCAGCAAATCGATGAAATACACGAGGTCGTTCAACGCTTCGATCCAGCCAGCCACTTTCCAGTGAGCATAGGCATCACGTTCGAGCGCGTGCCCGAGGAACCGGAAGTAGGCCACAGGCAGGGCCAACGATTTCGCGACATCGGCATATTGGCCTTCTAAATCCAGGCAGAGATCGTCCAGCAGTCGCTTCATCGACAGGCGAAACTCTGCCTGAAGACGAACCAGCAATGGCACATCGAGCAACGACATGGAGAACGCGCACTCCGAGATGGAAGAAGGTGTCAGACTGTACCGGAGGAGGGGGAGCGCTGCAAGAAGGAGCTAAGAGATTCTTTTCGGGAGGTAGCCGAGTTCGTCCAAACGCAGTTCTTTATCGTGCTCCATCACATGGTGGGCGAGATCGACTTGTACGGATGCTTCCAACGGCAGGGTTCCGCCTTTTACCAGCGTAAAGGGTAGTTCGTCCTTCCAGCGCAGACGTCCATCGTGATTCACCAGGCACAGATAGAGGCGTCGTGAGCCCTCGGCTTTCCATCCCCAGTCGCTGGGATGAGCGGGTGAACCGGCCACGTGGCTGACGAGAACGGTATCGACGCCCATGTCTCGCGTGATTTCCTTGGCCAGAGCACTGCGATCGGCATCATCAGCTTGTGCCGAACGCGGATCAGTTTCGTTGATTCCGGTCTCGACGGTCGCCGGGGACTCGACCCGCACCGTGGTTTCCTGCTGCAACACAGTCGCAAGCCGCGCACCCATCTCCGGGTCACCCTCAACCGGAAGAACCGCGACGCTCGTCACCTTCGAATTGCGCATCGCATCGCTCGATTGATCCCGTGGTGCCACCCATGATTGCTCAAACGGCCAAAAAATAATATGACTGCTCTTCATCGTATCCGCTACCACTCAGGCTCCTGCCAGACAACCTTGCAGGAGAAGGGCCCCGGTCACAACCAGACGGAGTGTCATGACACGCATCCAATCCTACCGGTTCCCCACTCCAGCCGTCACCAGATCGAAAGTTCTTGTCATATTGGAACCCGCCGCACGCGAGGTGCGCGGTCATGCCATGACTTCTCTCGATTCTTGCTTGTCGGTTAGTTGGCGGATTGGTAGCGACTTGCTAAAACGGAACGCGGATGCCCACTTGGAACTCATTCGGAGAGACGCTTTGTCCGAACTGACTTCGAAGCCCGAAGTCGTTCTGCGTGGGAGGAACCACAGCTAAGGAACGACCGAACTCTGAGCTGTAGCCTCCAGAAAATCCTGCCCCGATGTAGGGCAATAGCGTTCGCCCACCAATGGAGTAACGACCGCTGATCGAGGGAATGTCTCGAATGTCTGCGGAGGAGGCAGAGACTGACGGCACCGCAAGTGGAAGTTGGCTTGGGACAGTGTTCTTCGGCGTGCTCGAAGAAGGTTGGTTATTCGGCTCCGCAAAGACAGGAGAATCGGCCATGACACAATCCGGTGCGGCAATGCCCTGGATGGAGGCAGCAAGGGCCACAACCAATACCATCACTATGCCCGCACTGGACTGTTTCATACTGTCAATCATACAAGTGAACACGCACCTACACAAGCCCACGTCTCGAGGCAATGTCGCACAGGCATAAAACAGAGGCAACCACGCAATGGCGTGCGCGATGACGAGTCGCTCCAACAAAGACATCCGACACCGTTTCTTTTGCGAGCAAAAATCGTCGCCCACTCTCTTCCGACACAGTAACCGTCCGCCCAGCTGTCCGCTTCACATCGTCGTGAACCAATGTTGACGTGCGGCCGGATAGAAGCAGGGATATCGAACGAACGACCATAGAGATCTTGAATAAACCTGTGTCGCATAAAACCCTCCGTTTGTCCGCGTCTGATGAGTTGAGCAAAGGAGAGGAAGAAAGGTGCGCGGGGTGCTACGGTCTATATGATTATCGAACGTCCTGGAAGAACGAGCGGGGCAGCACCGGCAGGTGGAATTCAACGTAGAAAATGATGAGGAGCACGCGCAGAAAGTTGCGCCAGAGGCCCATTTTGAGAAACTTGCGGGCGTCGGTGACAACCGACGGCGAGAGCAGAAGCGGCGTGGTCACGGCGATAAGGAGCTCGCAGAAGGCTACGTCTTCGAGTATCGGCCGATTGGGAAACCCACCGAGCTGCTCGAACAGTGTGCGGCGGACGAAGAGCGCTTGGTCTCCATACATGATCCGGCTGCGGAGGCAGCAGAAATTATCTAAGAACGAGATCAGTGTAAGCCGCCAATCGATAGTCGTCCACCACAGGCAAGAATCCCTGCTCTCGCGCATATCGCACAACCGCCGGCATCTCTCTGGATTTCATCCCTAGCCATCTCGTACCGGCAGACATTGAGCGGCAGATCGCGATATCCGCAGGCCGAATTGCATCGGAGAGTGACCTGAAATGTAGCCAGCACTGGTCGACCGACCATGAGATTAGTGAACGGTGTGAGGCTCGATTCAGGGCAGCGAACGGGACCATCATCATCTATCCTCACGTCGACAGGTACGGCCATATTTGGACAGGATAATGCCGTTTTTTTCCTGTCTGCTTCGCATGGTAAGGGCTCTTCCTCTCTGGCACCTCTAACCTACTGAACTTCCTAGATCAATTTCGAACTAGGCTCCGGCACATGCCTTGCTGAAGGGTTCTTAGGTTGAAATTGGCTCTCAGTCTGCAAGGAGGTCCATGATGCAGACGGCAACAAAGAAGATGCTCTCGGTACTGGTGAGCGCCCTGGCCCTTGTGGCGTTGGCAATGACCCCGGCGTTGGCTAAAGACTCACAAAAGAAGAAGTCCAGTCACTCGCCTACAAAGGCGGCGGCTAAAGCGGCCGGCCATCACGATGAGAAACCTGGACCCGCCTGGATGACGTTCGGTGGCACAGTTAAGAAGGTCGAGGGCAACACCTACACCGTGGAAGACTACGAAGGCAACCACGTCAATCTGTACGTGGGCCAGGGCACGAAACAGATCAAGCCAAAGAAGGTTGGGGACACTGTCCGCGCAGAAATTACGCAGAGCGGCTTCGCAAATTCCATTCAGTAACCACTCTTAGCATCCGCACACTCACCTCACTCACACTGGTGTCCACGAACGGGACAGCCCGTTCTTTATGTGCCACTACGCGGAACAGGATCATCGGAACACCGCCTTCGCCGATTTCCG